>NZ_JBEXNO010000051.1:0-49284 GCF_040611175.1 Streptomyces sp. NPDC003036
GGGACGGTGCTGAACACGCAGTCCGGCAAGTGCCTGGACGCCGAGGGCGCGACCTGGAACGACGGCACCAAGGTCCACCTGTGGACCTGCCACACCGGAGCCAACCAGAAGTGGACGCTGCCGTAACCCCGTCACAGAGAAGGAGGTGTCACACCATGCGACGTAACACGTTCCTCAAGGCAGGCTCCTGGCTCGCCGGAGCACTGCTGTGCACGGCGGGCGCGCTCGCGGCCCCGGTGGCTTCCGCCGCCCCCGCGGCGGTTCCTCACGCGGCGGCTCCCCGGGAAGCCGCCGCCGACCCCGCGTACAAGGTCCTCGTCTTCTCGAAGACGGCGGGCTTCCGCCACTCCTCCATCGACGAGGGGATCGGCGCGCTGCGCGAGCTCGGCGGCGCCCACAACTTCACCGTGGACGCGACCGAGGACGCCCAGGCCTTCACCACCGGCAACCTCGCCCAGTACAAGGCCGTGGTCTTCCTCTCCACCACCGGCGACGTGCTGAACGCCACGCAGCAGACGGCGTTCGAGGGGTACGTCCAGGGCGGAGGCGGCTACGTCGGCGTCCACGCGGCCGCCGACACCGAGTACGACTGGCCCTTCTACGCGGGCCTCGCCGGGGCGCTGTTCCACTCCCACCCGCACAACCAGACCGCGACCCTCAAGGTCGAGGACCGCGCGCACGACGCCACCGCCCACCTGGGCGCGAGCTGGCAGCGGTTCGACGAGTGGTACAACTACCGCACCAACCCGCGCACCACCGCCCACGTCCTCGCCTCGCTCGACGAGACGAGCTACACCGGCGGCACCATGGCCGGCGACCATCCGATCTCCTGGTGCAAGGACTACCAAGGCGGCCGCGCCTTCTACACCGGCGGCGGCCACACCGAGGCGTCCTACACCGAGCCGGCCTTCCGCCGGCACCTGCTGGGCGGCATCCGCTGGGCCGCGGGCATGACCGAGGCCGACTGCCGTCCCGAGTCCGGCTACACGGCGCTCTTCGACGGCTCCGGCACGGCGGGCTGGCAACAGGCCGGCCCGGGCTCCTTCACCCTCGCCGACGGGACGCTCACCTCGCAGGGCGGCCTCGGCATGCTGTGGTACTCCGCGAAGGAGTTCACCGGCGACTACTCCCTCAAGCTCGACTGGCGCATGACCGACGACGACAACTCCGGCGTCTTCGTCGGGTTCCCGGCGTCCGGCGACCCCTGGTCGGCGGTGAACAACGGCTACGAGATCCAGATCGACGCCACCGACACCCCCGACCGCACCACCGGATCCGTCTACGGCTTCAAGTCGGCCGACACCGCCGCCCGCGACGCCGCGCTGAACCCGCCGGGGGAGTGGAACACGTACGAGATCCGCGTCACGGGCGAACGCCTGGAGGTCTTCCTCAACGGCCGCAAGATCAACGACTTCACCAACACCGACCCGGCCCGCAGCCTCCGCCAAGGCCACATCGGCCTCCAGAACCACGGCGACGGCGACCAGGTCTCGTTCCGCAACGTCCGGATCAAACCGGCGGCCACCACACCTCCGCCCACCACCCGGACGGGTGAGGTGAAGGGCGTCAACGGCAAGTGCCTGGACGTGGCGGGCGGTTCGTCGGCCGACGGTACGCAGGCGCAGCTGTGGTCCTGCAACGGTGCGGCGGGCCAGAAGTGGACGCTGCCCGGCGACGGCACGGTGCGGGCGCTGTCCAAGTGCCTGGACGTGAGCGGCGGCGGCTCGGCGGACGGTACGAAGATCCAGCTGTGGACGTGCAACGGCACCGGCGCCCAGAAGTGGCAGGCGCGCGCCGACGGGACGGTGCTGAACACGCAGTCCGGCAAGTGCCTGGACGCCGAGGGCGCGACCTGGAACGACGGCACCAAGGTCCACCTGTGGACCTGCCACACGGGCCCCAACCAGAAGTGGACCCTGCCCTAGGAGCGGGACCGGCCTCGGGAGCCGTTCGACTCCCGGGGCCGCCTCCGGGCCGCTGCTTACGTGTTCGAACCCGCTGGTACAGTCCTGGGGCTTCCTCCACCCCCGAGCGCCCACAGGAAGAACAGGACAACGTGAGCCAGGTCAGCACTCCCACGCAGCCGATCCCATGGGAGGCGCAGCCGCCGAGCGTCACCCCGGCCAAGGCCGCGGCAGTGCTCCTCCACTGGTGTGCCGAGAAGCCCCTCGCCCGCCGGGTCCGTCGTGCCGTGGACCGCGTGGGCACGCGCCACGGCTGACGCGGCGGCCCCCGGCGGCCGCTTCCGGCAACAGCGCCGCCGAGCTCCATCCCCGACCCCGCCGCGCGGCATAACCGGCGCCGACGTGGATAGGACCATATGGCCGACGTGACGGCCGTCGGCTTTCCTCGTCGGGAGGACTGCTGCCATGGGGGACGCCCCCTTGTTGTCGGACGTGTTGCCGGACGGCCCGCCCCTGTACCTGGAGCCGCGGCTGGCGCCGCTCGCCGCGGCGTTGCTGGAGGGCGGGGCGTTCCTCCACGCGCTCGTGGACGCGCTCGGGTCACCGCTCAACGTGGTGCTGCCCGACCAGATCGCCGAGAACGCCGAGCGCTTCCGCGCCGTCTACCGGCGGCACAGCCTGGGCGGGCGGATCTTCTTCGCGCACAAGACGAACCGTTCCAGCGCGCTGCTCCGGCGGCTCGCCGCGACCGGCCCCGGTGTGGGGGTCGACGTCGCCTCGCTCGGCGAGCTGCAGCACGCCCTCGGCGCCGGGTTCGGGCCGGACAGGATCGTGGCGACCGGGCCCAAGGATCCGGACTTCCTCTGGCTCGCCGTCCTCACGGGGGTCACCGTCAACGCCGACGGCGCCGAGGAGCTCGACCGGGCCGCCGCCCTGGTCCGCGACCACGGATTACCCCGCGTCCGCGTGCTGCTGCGCCTGTCGGACTTCGACACCGGCACCGGCGTCAGGCGCCTGTCCCGCCGCAGCCGCTTCGGCACGCCTACCGCCGCGCTGGCCCGGCTGCTGGACACGGCCGAGCGCCACCGGGACCAGCTGGAGCCCGTGGGCGTCGCGTACCACCTCGACACCACCAGCCCCGACGAGAAGGCAACCGCCCTCGCCGGCTGCCTGCGCGCGATGGAGGAGTTGCAGAAGCGGGGGTTCGGCCCGCGCGTCATCGACATCGGCGGCGGCTTCGGCGTCGGCTACCTCGCGCACGCCGACCAGTGGGAGCGGTACACCTCGGCGCTCACCGACGCCGTCATGGGCCGCCGCCCGCCCCTCACCTGGGGCGGCCACGGCTACGGCCTCCACGCCGAGAACGGCACCCTGCGCGGCTCGCTCGGCCTCTACCCCGCCCATCGCGAGGTCACCGGCGCCGCCTACCTCGACGAGCTGCTCTCCCGCCCGGCCCCCGGCCTCGACCGCCCGCTCGGCACGCTGCTCCTGGAGAGCCTCCACGACCTGTACACCGAGCCCGGCAGAGCACTGGCCGACCAGTGCGGGCTGTCGCTCGCCCGCGTGCTCGAGGTGCGGCGTACGGACGCGGGGGAGACGTTCGTACGCCTCGCGATGAACGCGGGCGACGTCAGCCTGGAGGACCACGGCGTCCTCATGGACCCGGTCCTGCTGCCCAGGGACCCCACGCCTGCGGACACGCGAGGGCCCGTGGGCGTCCACCTCATGGGCAACCTGTGCCTGGAGGCGGACCTGATCACCCGCAGGACCGTCTTCCTGCCCCGGCTGCCGCGCCCCGGCGACCTGCTCGCCTTCGCCAACACCGCCGGCTACTGCATGGACTTCGGCGCCACCCGGGCGCAACAGCAGCCCGTGGCCCGCAAGGTCGCCGTCCACCGCGCCGACGACGGCTCCTGGCACTGGTGCCTCGACGAACAGTACTGGCCGCACACACCCCCTGGGGGACCACAGGCATGAGGTACGAGAGCATCACCGACGCCATCGGCGACACCCCGCTGGTCCGCATCGACCCGGCCGTGCACGGTCTGCGCAGCATCGACCTCTACGCGAAGCTGGAGATGATGAACCCCTTCGGGTCGGTCAAGGACCGGGCCGCCTGGAACATGGTCCGCGACGGCCTGCCCGGCGCCCGCGAGCGCGGCGAGACCATCGTCGAACTGTCCAGCGGCAACACCGCCAAGGCGCTCGCCCTCATCGCGGGCATGCACGGCATCGCGTTCAAGAGCGTCACCAACCGGATGCGCATACCCGAGATCAAGGACCTGCTCCTGCTGCTGGGCGCCGAGATCGAGGAGCTGCCCGGCCAGAGCGAGTGCCTCGACCCGACCGCCACCGACGACCCGCTCACCCTCTTCCACCAGCGGCTGGGCGCGCCCGGCAGCGCCCACCTCCACACCGACCAGTACTTCAACGCCCGCAACACCGAGGCGCACGCCCAGGGCACCGGCCCGGAGATCGTGGCCGACCTCGACGGCCGCGCCCCCGACTGGTTCGTCGCCTGCGTGGGCACCGCCGGTTCCTCCACGGGCGTCGCCCGGGCGCTGCGCGCCCACGCCCCGGGGGTCGGGGTCGTCGGGCTCGTCGCGGAGAAGTCCGACTTCATCCCCGGCATCCGCACCATCGACGAGGTGCAGGAGGTCGGCCTGTTCGACCCGGCGACGTACGACACCATCGACACGGTGAGCGCGGACGACGCCATCGACGGCATGCTGACGCTGGTCCGGCGCTGCGGCATCCTCGCCGGGCCCACCGGAGGGGCCGCGTATCACGGCGCGGTGCGCCACCTGCGGGCGCTCGACGCCGAGGCATCGGACCACCGCCGCACGGCCGTCTTCATCGTCTGCGACCGTGTCGAGAGCTACCTCGGCTACGTCCGCAAGCGCAGGCCCGAGCTGTTCGGCCTGCCGCCCGCGAAGAACTCCGTGGCGACGCTCTCGGACGGCGAGGTGCGCTCGGCCACCGTCATCGACGTCGCCGACGCCCGCAAGTGGATCGCGGCGGAGGACCCCCTCGTGGTCGACCTGCGCGGCCCCTTCGCGTACGGCGCCCTCCACATCGACGGCTCCGTCAACATCGTCGACGAGCTCTTCGACGAACTCCTCCGCGGCGGCCTGCCGTTCAGCAAGAGCCGGCCCGTGCTGCTCGCCTGCCCCGTCGGCGAGAAGTCCGCCCGCTACGCGGCGCTGCTGACGCGCATGGGGCATCCCGACGTACGGAGCCTGGCGGGCGGCATCATCGCGTGGCGCGACGCGGGCGCGCCCCTGGTGCGTGACTGACATGGCGTCCGGCATGCGGCACGACACCGAGAACGATCTGAAGGAGCTGGCGGACTGGCAGCGCCCGCTGCGCGCCCAGTTCCCCCAGATCGCGGCGCATCCCGCGCCGGCGTACCTGGACAGCGCGGCCACGGCCCAGAAGCCGCAGGCCGTGCTCGACGCCGTCCACACCTACCTGACCACGACGAACGCGAACGCCGGCCGCGGCTCCTACCCGTGGGCCAACCACACCACCGCGCTGGTCGAGGGCGCCCGGGACCGGGTCAAGGAGTTCCTGGGCGACCCGGAGCCGGACCGCTCGGCGGTGCACTTCACCAGCGGGGCCTCGGAGGGCCTGCGCACCGTGGCCCGCGACTGGCTGCCGGAGCTGCTCCGCGACGGCGACGAGATCGTGGTGCCGTTCGCCGACCACCAGGCCAACCTGGAGCCCTGGCGGGAGGCGGAGCGGCTGCTGGCCCGCCAGGGCGTGCGGATACGGCTGCGGGATCTGCCGTATCAGGCGAGCTCGGGGGACTACGACCCCGAGGCCCTCGCCCGCGTGGTCGGCCCGCGCACCCGCTTCGTCGCGGCCACCCACGTGCACCACGTCTACGGCGCCGACATGAACGTCCACCGCGTCCGCGCGGTGGTCGGCCCGGACGTGCCGATCTGCCTGGACGCCGCCCAGAGCGTCGGCCATCTGCCCGTCTCGGTGGCCGACCTCGACGTGGACTTCGTCGTCTTCTCCGGCCACAAGGCGCTGGCCCTGCCCGGTACGGGCGCGGTCTGGGCGCGTGGGCGGCGCGGTCCGGAGTTCCGGCCGGGCGGCTGGCAGGGCACCCCGAACACGGCCGGTGTCGTCAGCCTCACGGCGGCCCTCGACTGGCTGGACGCGGCGGGCACGGACCGTATCGAGCGGTGGACCGTGGCCCTGGCGGCCCGGCTGACCGACGGACTGGCCCGGCTGGACGCCTACGAGGTGCTGGGCTGCCGCTCCAGCCTGGACGCCGCCTCCACGGTGCAGCGCCGCAGGCACGTCGTGGCCTTCCGGCACCGCGAGATCGGCTCCCAGGACCTCGGCTTCATCCTCTACAGCCACGGCTTCATGGTGCGCTCCGACAGCCACTGCCAGGCGGGAGCGGACCCGGGGGACGGCTCGGTGCGGGTCAGCCTGCACGTGTACAACGCACCCGAGGAGATCGACGGGCTGCTCGCCGCACTCGCTAGTCTGCAATGATTTCCATGACCGATTAGATGGTGTGGTGAGAAGGCAGGGGCGCGAGAGGACATGAGTGTCAACACGGTGGCGGCCGCGCGATGGGTGGACCGCTGGGAGAGGCAGCAGCAGCGGTACGCGATCGACCGCGAGGAGGCGTTCACCGTCATCGCCGACATTGTCGAGGGCGTGACGGCGGACCGCCGGGCGCCCCTCGTCCTCGACCTGGGCAGCGGCCCGGGCTCCCTGGCCGCGCGGCTGGCCCGCCGGATGCCCCGCGCCCGGGTCGTGGCGGTCGACGCCGACCCGCGCCTCCTGGAGCTCGGCCGGGCCTACTACGGCCCGGCCGTGCGGTACGTGGAGGCCGTCATCGGCGAGCCCGGCTGGCTGGACACCGCCGGGACGGCCGGGCCGGTGGACGCGGCCGTCTCCACGACGGCGCTGCACTACCTCAGCGAGCGCACCCTGCGCCGGGTCTACCGCGACCTCGCCGGGCGCCTGCGCCCCGGCGGGGTGCTCGTCAACTGCGACCACATCTGCCCCGACTCCGCCAAGCTCGGCGAGCTGGCCCTGCACATCGGGCGCCGACGGGCCGAGCGGGAACCGGCCGTCGCCGACGACGACTGGGAGACGTGGTGGTCCGGGGTCGCCGCCGACCCGGAGCTGGCGCCGCTGTTCTCCGCCCACCGCCACCACCGGCACCCGCGCTGCGAGGGCAACGACCTGACCCTCTCCGGGCACCTCGCCCTGCTGCGCGAGGCCGGCTTCGAGGAGGCGGGAGCGGTCTGGCAGTTCGGCAACAGCCATGTCCTCGTGGCCGTGCGCTGACCACGCTCGCCGACCGCGTTCCTCAACCGGGTTCGCCGGCCGGGTCCGCCGACCACGTCCCGTGGCGTCACGGCTCCTTCACGCAACCGCCCCTCCCCGCCGGTCGCGCGACCGGCGGAGCGGGGTCAGCATGGGAACGTGACGTGGGCATCGTGGACGACGGTCCGGGTCTTCGCCGGACGCGGTGGCGTGAGCACCGACACGGTCGGTGTCATCACCGGTGAACTCGACGTGCACACCACCTGGGTCGACGGCGAGGCACGGGTGGCCGTGCAGCACAGCGGGGCCTCCGACTGGTTCCCGATGAGCGGCAGCCCCGTGCCGTGCTCGTCGGAGGAGGCCAGCCGCGTGCTGCACGACGCCGTGGTGGAAGCCGTGCGGTCCGGCGGCGGGGCCACCGTCCCCCGCCCGTGAGGTCGGCGGCTCAGTACGCGCCGAAGACGTTGTCGATCGACCCGTAGCGGTCGGCGGCGTAGTTGCAGGCGGCGGTGATGTTGGCGACCGGGTCGTACGGGTCCGTCGACGTGCCGGGCACGTGGTACGCGCGGAACGTGGGGTCGATGACCTGGAGGAGACCCTTGGACGGGGTGCCCGCGGCGGCGTTGGAGTCCCAGTTGTTGATGGCCAGCGGGTTGCCGGAGGACTCGCGCAGGATGTTGCGGTGGATGCCCTCGTACGAGCCGGGAATGCCGCGCTCGGCCATGATGGCCAGCGCTTCCTTGATCCAGCCGTCGAGGTTGTTCGCGTACGTCGCGGGCTTGGCGGGCTTCGCCGTCTTCGCGAGCGCCGGCCGGGCCGTCGAGCGGCTGGCCCGCTCGGTCGACGCGGGCGCGGCGGTGGACTTCGCGCCGATGGTGAGCTTCATGCCGGGGCGGATGAGCGACGGGTTGTCGCCGACGACGGACTTGTTGTCCTCGTACAGCTTCTGCCAGCCGCCGCTGACGCCGTGGTCCTGCGCGATCTCGGAAAGGGTGTCGCCCGCGGTCACGGAATACGTGACGGGCGACGCCGGGGCCTTTTTCGCGGCGGCGGCAGGCGCCGCATTCGGCGTCGCGTTCGGTGCAGCCTCGGCCGCGGTGGCACCGAACAGGGGAAGGGCGAGTGCGGCGCCGCCCGTGCCCGCGGCGACGAAACGGCGGGCGAGCGGATTGTTCTTGGGACGGCGGTGCTTACCCTGTGCGGGCATGGCGCATTCCTCTCCGTCGCCTGCGAGGTGAGCTGTCGGGTTCGGGCTGGAGATGCCCGGCCGCGACGCGCACACGAGGGCGTGCGCACGCGACTTCACCCCGAGCCTTTCCGTTTCCGGATCGGCGGCTTACCTGGTTCCCCCGCTCCTGCCGTACGTCGGTGGGTGAGTGGGTGCGGATTCCGGGCGGCGGCAGGATTCGGCGGTCCGACCGGATTGCCGTGACGGTAAGCGAGAGCCGTGGGCGGGAACAAGCCGCGAAACGCGCACGCGTGGTTACGGAAACGCCATGAAGTGGCTGCTGTCGGAAACTCAATTCTCTTTCCCAGCAGGGGAAATAGGCCGGGGAGGGTGTTTTCCCGGGCGGCGCGAGGTGAGCCATGTCACGGCGCGCGCAAATGGCCCTCGGGGTGGCGTTGTTGAAGAAATCGCTCAAGTAAGCCCGATATCTCTGAAACCAGAGATATGCGGGCGAAAGGTGCGCCTGGTGGGACGGGGGAGCGGTGAGTGCCGTTCCGGTTACTCGCGAGGAACGTCCGACGTCAACTAGGGTGAGCGCCCCGATCGGCTCCACCTGCGGATCTCATGCGCAGGGCGGTTTCGTCATGCCGATCGAAGGAAAGGTCCTCAAACCAGGACGCACATCCAAGTGCAGGGCGACGTGGTGTCGGCAACTCCGCCAGACGTCGACTCCGTACGGGCCGACGAGGCCTCGTCCTGATACATCCGGGCTCCGAGGCGTCGGCTCCTCTCTCATTCACCTACCTCTTGTAAGGCAAGGCAGAGATGGCACGAGTCTCCCGACGGCACTCCGGGACGCAGACGCATCCCGTCGACGAACTGCTCCCCCTCCCGCAGCTCACGCTCTACGGCTTCCAGCACATCCTCGCGTTCTACGCGGCGGCCGTCATCGTCCCCGTACTCCTCGGAAACGCCCTCGGGCTCTCCGACGAGCAGTTGGTCCACCTGATCAATGCGGACCTGCTGACCTGCGGCATCGCCACGATCATCCAGGCGCTGGGCGTCTGGAAGATCGGCGCGCGGCTGCCCCTGGTGCAGGGCGTCACCTTCACCGCCGTCTCCCCCATGGTCGCGATCGGCATAGGCGCGGGCGGCGGCACCGCCGGTCTGCTGGTCGTCTACGGCGCGGTCATCACGGCCGGCATCGCCACGTTCCTCTGCGCGCCGTTCTTCGGCAGGCTGGTGAAGTACTTCCCGCCCGTCGTCATCGGCACGATCCTCACCATCATCGGCATCACGCTCATCCCGGTGGGCCTCCAGAACGCCGCCGGCGGCTCCCACCTCATCGGCGACCCCGCGTACGGCTCCGGCGAGAACCTCGCCTACGCGCTCGGCACCCTGCTCCTGATCCTGGTCGTGGTCCGGCTCGGCAAGCCGATCCTCAGCAGCCTCGCCGTGCTCATCGGGCTCATCGTGGGCACGGCCGTCGCCTGGATGCTCGGTGACGCGCACTTCGACGAGGTGGCGGACGCCGCCTGGTTCGGCGTCACCACGCCCTTCCACTACGGCATGCCGCAGTTCGAGCTGCTGCCCATCGTCGCCATGGTCGTCGTCATGCTGATCACGATGGTCGAGACGACCGGCGACGTGTACGCCATCGGCGAGATCGCCCGGAAGAAGGTCGACAGCGACACCGTCACGCGCGCGCTGCGGGCCGACGGCATGTCCACGATGCTCGGCGGTATCTTCAACTCCTTCCCCTATGTGGCATTCGCCGAGAACATCGGACTTGTCCGCATGTCCCGGGTGGTGAGCCGCTTCGTGGTGGTGGCCGCCGGTGTCTTCATGATCCTGCTGGGGCTGCTGCCCAAGGCCGGCAGTCTGGTCGCCGCGATCCCGCACCCCGTGCTCGGCGGCGCGGCGATCTCGATGTTCGGCATGGTCGCGGCGGTCGGCATCCAGATCCTCGCGAAGGTGGACCTGCGCGAGGAGCGCAACGCCATCATCCTGGCGGTGAGCCTCGGTGCGGCGATGCTGCCCACGACGGTCAAGCCGTTCTTCGAGCGCATGCCGGACGACGTGCGCGCGGTGCTGGACAGCGGCATCACGCTGGGCGGGCTCACCGCCATCGTGCTGAACCTGTTCTTCAACGCGTTCACGCGGCGCAAGGCGATGGAGATCGACTGGGAGGACTACGAGGACGAGGTCCCGCCCGCTCCGGGCGCCCCGTCCGCCTACCCCGCCCAGCCGGCCCCGGGCACCCACCCCGCCCCCGGCGCCGGCGCCACCTGGCGCTGAAAGCCCTTCTCGCGGCAGGACGGCCGACGGCCCCCGGACGATCCGGGGGCCGTCGGCCGTCCGCGCCTCGCCGGGCCTCCGGTCAGAAGCCGTCGAACGGCGGCTCGTCGCCCGCCTCGCCGACCAGCTCCCAGAAGTGGTCCACGAGCCGGTGCAGGAACGCCGAGCGCTCCGCCGCGACCTCCTTCAGCCGGGCGTCGCCGTTGCGGGCCATCAGATGGCCCATGTACCGCTCGGAGAACTCCGCGAACTCCGTGTGCATCGTGCGCAGGGCGTCCCCCACCGAGGTCTCGTCGACGACCACGATCTCCGCGACCGGCGCCACATGGACCTTCCAGCGGCCCTCGATGGCGGTGCGGAGGTGCCGGGCCAGCTCCTCGTCACGGCCCATGAGGCCCACCAGCTGGCGCAGGGTCAGCCCCAGGGCGTCCACCAGCGCCCTGGTCTGCCGGATGTCGCCGTCCCAGCGGTGCGCCGCCTCCGCGGCCCGGTAGGCGGCGGGGTCCATGCCGATCCGGTGCGCCAGCCGCTCCACGCTGAGCTTCCGGGCCAGCCGGTGTTCGGCGAGGGTGCGCGGCTCGATGCCCATGAGGGTGGTGGCGGAGCACCACAGCACGTCGGCGAGTGCGAAGAGGTGGGGTTCGGAGGGGAGGTGGGATCCCTGTTCCCAGGCGGCGATCAGGTCGGGGTGGACGGGAACACCGCACGCCGCCATGGAGTGGGCGACCTGTGAGGTCGTCAGGCCCATCCGGGCTCGCGCCGCTCTGGCCTCTCGGGGGGAGAAGGGAGTGCTGTACACGAAAGACCCCTAAACGCACTGAAGGGAGTGGATGAACATCCAGGAGCGGGCAGGCTAACAGATGGTCCAGTGGTAGGAACCGTCAAAATCCCTTCGATAGCAAGGCGATATGCCTTTGTAGGCTTTCGTTCGTTGGTCGGATGTTTCCGGTCGGTAGTCGGACGGGCGGTCTTGCCACCACGGGGTCCGCGCCGGGAAAGTACGGCCATGACGATGGTCGTACTGGTGGGGACCCTGGACACCAAAGGGCTGGAGTACGGGTGGCTGCGCGAGCGGCTGCTGCGGCGGGGCGTCGACGTCGTGGTCGTCGACACGGGCGTGGCCGGCTCTCCGCGGATACCCGCCGACGTGGAGCGCGCCGAGGTGGCCCGGGCCGCCGGTGTGGACCTGGAGGCGTTGCGCGCCCGGGGGGACCGCGGCGCGGCGGTGACGGCGATGGCGCGCGGCGCCGAGGCGACCGTCCTGCGGCTCCACCGGGAGGGGCGGCTGCACGGCGTGCTGGCCATCGGCGGCAGCGGCGGCACGTCCATCGCCACCCGCGCCATGCGCGCCCTGCCGCTCGGGGTGCCGAAGGTGATGGTCTCCTCGATGGCGGCGGGCGACGTCTCGCCGTACGTCGGTTCCGCCGACATCACCATGATGTACAGCGTGGTCGACATCGCCGGGGTGAACCGGGTGTCGGAGCCGATCCTGGCGAACGCCGCCGACGCCGTCGCCGGCATGGCCGAGGGCTTCGCCGCCGCCTCCCGGGCGCTGGTCCCGGGGGAGTGGGGCGCGGACGGCGCGCCGCTGGTCGCGGCGAGCATGGCGGGCGTGACCACCCCCGGCGTCGACGCGGCCCGCGAGCGGATGACGGAGCTCGGCTACGAGGTCCTGGTGTTCCACGCCAGCGGCGCCGGGGGCCGCACCCTCGAATCACTGGCCGGGCAGCGGCTGTTCGCCGGCGTGCTGGACCTGACGGTCTGCGAGCTCGCCGACGACCTGTGCGGGGGCCTCCTCACCGCCGGGCCCGACCGGCTCACCGCCGCCGGGCGCGCGGGGGTGCCGCAGGTGGTGAGCCCGGGCGCGCTGGACATGGTGAAGTTCGGTCCGGTCGACACCGTCCCGGAGCGGATGCGCGACCGGCACGTCCACGTACACAACCCGTCCATCACGGTGGTGCGTACGACGGAGGAGGAGTGCGCCGAACTGGGCCGCCTCCTGGCGGCGAAGCTGCGCGGTGCCACGGGGCCGACCGCCGTGTGCCTGCCGCTGCGCGGGCTGTCCACGCTGGGGCAGCCGGGCGGGCCGTACCACGACCCGGCCGCCGACAAGGCGCTGTTCGACACTCTGCGGGACGGGCTGCGGGGCAGCGCGGTCGAGGTCGTCGAGGTGGACACGCACATCAACGACCCGTCGTTCGGCCGCGCCGCCGCGAAGCTGCTGCACCGCATGATCACACGGGTATCGACGACTTCTCGATGAGCAGGTCCAGCAGGGAGAGCAGCGTCTCGCGGACGTCGCCCCGGCGCCGCGCGTCCAGCAGGAGGACGGGCGTGTCCGGGTCGCGCAGCCGCAGCGCCGCCTTGATCTCCTCGGCGGTGTACGGCTGTTCGCCGTGGAAGCAGTTGGCGCCGACCACGAACGGCAGCCCGCGGTTCTCGAAGAAGTCGACCGCCCCGAAACTGCGGTCCAGGCGCCGGGTGTCCACGAGGACGACGGCGCCGAGCGCGCCGTTCAGCAGGTCGTCCCACATGAACCAGAAGCGCTCCTGGCCCGGCGTACCGAAGAGGTAGAGGACGACCCCGGCGTCGGTGAGGGTGATCCGGCCGAAGTCCATCGCCACGGTCGTCACGGCCTTCGACTCGACGCCCGCGAGGTCGTCGACGCCGACCCCCGCGGCCGTCAGCCGCTCCTCCGTGCGCAGCGGCTCGATCTCGGAGACCGTCTCGACCAGGGTCGTCTTGCCCACGCCGAAGCCTCCGGCGATGAGGATCTTGACGGGAGCCGCTTCCTCGAAGGAGTCCTGGGAGGGGTCCTGGGACGGGTCAGATACGGGCAAGGTTGTCCCTGATTCTCATGAGCAGGCGGGTGTTGGTGATCTCGGACTCCTCCAGGGGCGGCCGGTGGTGGATCAGCCCGCGGTCCGCGAGTTCCCCGAGGAGCAGCGTCGTCGGAGTCAGGCGCATGCGCATCCGGGCGGCGATCTCCGCGACCGCCAGACCGTTCGGCGGCGGGCACATGGCCAGGACGGCCTGCCACTCCGTGGGCAGCCCGCCCTGCGCGTCCGCGGCGACCGCCGCCGTGACGGTGGTGTCCATGGTCAGGGCGGTGTGCGGAGCGGCCGTACGGCCGTCGGTGAGGGCGTACAGCCGCGTCCGCCGACGGCCCGCGCCTTGCGGCTCGTCCGTCATCAGGATGTGGGCGCCTGGGTGCGTTCGGGTGTGCCCAGCCACTCGCCGAGCGCCTGCGCGGTGCGCACCGCCTCGCCGCCCAGCTCGCCCAGGCGCGCCTTGCGGGAGGTCACGACGATGAGGGTGCTGCCCTCGCCGCACCCGACGATGCACAGGTACCGGTCGTCCATCTCGACCAGCTGGCGGATCACCCGGCCGCCGTCGATCTCCCGGGATATCGCCTTCATCGTGGCCGCGATGCCCGAGGACGCCGCGGCGACGCGCTCGGCCTGGGGCCTGTCCAGCAGGTAGGCGCTGAGTTTGATGCCGTCGTTGGAGAGGAGCACGGCGCCCTGGATGCCGGCGATCCGGCTCAGGTTGTTGTCCAGGACGCTGTAGATCATGTCGTTCGATGCCGTCGTCATGGCTGATCCCGTCGGAGCTCTTGTTCGACTTGCTGGGTTCCGTGTTCGTAGTCCGACCAGGCGTCGGCCACTTCCTCGGGTGTCGCCGTGTCGGGGGCGACCGTTGCTTCCGGAGCGCGCGGTTCGCGCAGCTGCTGGACCATGTGGGTCTGGGGTACGCGCTCGGGCAGCGGCGGCCGCCCGCCGCCCGGCCGCGGCGCCGGCACGCTGTCCTTGGGCGCGTCCTGCGCCGGGTCCTGGGTCGCGCCCTGCGCCCGTACCGGGAGCCGGTCCTGTCTGCGGCGCACCGGCAGGCCCGCCGCGCCGACGTGCAGCACCAGCTCGGGCTTGCGCTCCTCGGAGCGCTCCTCCACGCGGCGCGGCGCGGGCAGCGGCGATGCGGGCAGCGGCGTCGGCCGCCGTACGGGGAGGGGATCGGGCTCGGACTCGGGCCCGGTCGGGACCAGGTGCTCGGCCGGGATGATCACCACGGCCGAGGTCCCGCCGTACACGGACCTGCGCAGCGTGACCCTGGCCCCGAGCTGGTCGGCGAGGTGCCCGACCACGAACAGACCCAGCCGGTGCGCGTTCTCGGCGAGGACGGCGTACGGCGGCGCCGAGTGCAGGCGCCCGTTCATCTCCTCGTACGCCGCCGGCGTGACGCGCGGCCCCCGGTCCTCGATCTCGACCGACAGGCCGTCGGCGACCAGTTCGGCCCGGATGACGACCTTCGAACGCGGCGGGGAGAACCGGGTGGCGTTGTCCAGCAGCTCCGCCAGCAGGTGGCTGATCTGGCTGATCACCCGCGGCTCCACGCTGATCTCGTCCAGCGCCTGCCGCTCGATCCGGCGGAAGTCCTCGACCTCGGCGGCCGCCTCGCGCAGCAGGTCGGCCACGCGCATGGGCTCGGTGTGCGGGTCGGGGATCTCGCCGCCCGCCAGGATGAGTAGGTTCTCGATCTGCCGCCGCATGCCGACCGTCAGCTGGTCGGACCGCATCAGCTGGGCCAGCAGCGTCTCGTCGTGGCCGAAGGAGTCCTGGAGCTCCTCCGTCAGGCTCAGCTGACGGCTGACCAGGTTCCCGGTACGCGAGGCGATGCCCGAGGCGAACATGCCGAAGCCGTGGCGCTCCGCCGCGAGCTGCCGGTGCCCGTCCACGGACACCTCGACGACCCGCGCGAACGCGTCGCTGATCCGCCCCACTTCGTCGCCGTCCCCGGTGACCTGCGGCAACGCGTCGGCGTCGACCGGGCGGCCGCGCTGGAGCCGGGCCACGACGTCCGGCAGCGTCCGCTCGGCGACGGTCACCGTGCTCTCGTGCAGCCGCCTCAGGCGCCGCAGCACCGACCGCGTGGTGAACGCGACGCCGGTCGCGACGAGCAGCAGCGCACCCGAGCTGCCCGCGATCAGCCAGGTGACCTCGGTCTCCAGGGCGTCCGCCTTGGCGTTGGCGCGGGCGAGCAGCGACCGCGAGCGCTCGGCGTTCAGCGCGTTCAGCTCCGGGGCCCACTTCGCGTGGGCTTCCCGCCAGCCGCTCACCTCGCGGGGCAGTTTCACGCCGAAGTCGAGGTCCTTGTGGTCGGACATGACCGCGTTCTCGATGCGGCCCTTGGCCTGCCAGGCGTCCGAACCGACGAGCTGCGAGTACAGCTCGCTCTCGTCGGGGGCCAGGTACGGCACGACCCAGGTGTCGTACAGATAGCGGTGGGCGCCGACGGCGTTGACGAAGTCGGAGAAGCGGGTCGCGCTCAACTCCCGGGAGGGGCCCGCCAGCGCGAGGATCGTGTCCTGCCGCGCCACCATCTCCGACGCCGAGAACATGGTGACGACCACCCGGCTCTCCAGCGTGAGCTCGGCGTCCTCGGTGTGGCTGAACTCGTCCTGGTAGAAGCGGATCATCTGGCCGATGACGCCGTTGTAGTACGCCATCACGCTGTCGGCGCTGCTGCTGCGGACGTCGGTGCGCTCCCGGTAGGCGGGCAGGTCGTCCAGACCCTCCGTCACCTCCTGGAGGCGGCGGTCGGCCTGCGCGGAGCGCGCGCCCCCGCCCGCGCCGGCGGCCCGGCGGAACTCCGCCGCAGCCCGGTCGGTGGCCGCCCGCTGCCTGCGCAGCTCGTCCTCCGCCGTGGCCGTACCCGACCACCGCTCGGCGGTCAGCGCCCGCTCGGCCTGCATCTCGACCATGAGCGCGAACAGCGGCGACCCGATCCGCTCACCGGCCGCCACGTCGGCGCGCAGGTGGTGCGACTGCGCCAGCAGGCGGTCCGCGGTCACGGCGGTCTGCGTGCCCATCGCCACGGTGGGTACCACCGCGAGTCCGATGAGCAGGGTGCGCAGGCGCACTGTGCGCTGCCGACGCGGCTTCGGCTGGGGGAGGGGACCTTCGGGTTCTATGGGAGACATCCGTCCTCGGAGCGGAGAAGGCGGGGACCGGCCGGCAACCGGGTGCGGCACAGCCCTGGGGAGGGGCTCGGGGACGGCCGGTCCGGCTGCGGTGGGGGACGAGCGAGAAGGATGCCGATCATAACCAGCCAGGGGAAGAAATGGAGCCGTTGCCTCCATGGATGGTTTCTGGTATGCGCCCCCGGCGGCGCGCCGCCACACACCGGTCCCGGGCCCTTGTCGAGAACAGGTCGATCAGGAGATATCTTGATGTCGAGCAATGTTGCAGACGTGGAGCGGAGCACCCGGTGACTGACTCGACCATCATCTATACGCACACTGACGAGGCCCCGGCCCTGGCGACGTACTCGTTCCTGCCCGTGGTGCAGGCGTATGCCTCGACGGCCGGTGTCACCGTGGAGACGCGTGACATCTCCCTGGCGGGCCGGATCATCGCGGTCTTCCCGGAGTACCTGCAGGAGGGGCAGCGCATCGACGACGCCCTCGCCGAGCTGGGTGACCTGGCCAAGACCCCCCAGGCCAACATCATCAAGCTGCCGAACATCTCGGCGTCGATCCCGCAGCTGAAGGCCGCCATCGCCGAGCTGCGCGAGCAGGGCTACGCACTCCCGGACTACCCGGACGACCCCAAGACCGACGAGGAGCGCGAGATCCGCGCCCGCTACGACAAGGTCAAGGGCAGCGCGGTCAACCCCGTCCTGCGCGAGGGCAACTCCGACCGCCGCGCCCCCGCGTCGGTCAAGAACTACGCCAAGACCCACCCGCACCGCATGGGCGCGTGGAGCCCCGAGTCGAAGACGAACGTCGCGACCATGGGCGAGAACGACTTCCGCTCCACCGAGAAGTCCGCGGTCGTCTCCCAGGACGACACGCTGCGCATCGAGTTCGTCGGCGAGGACGGCGCCACCACCGTCCTGCGCGAGTCGGTCCCGGTCCTCGCGGGCGAGGTCGTCGACGCGTCCGTCATGCGCGCCGCCGCGCTGCGCGAGTTCCTCTCGGCCCAGGTCGAGCGCGCCAAGGCCGAGGGTGTGCTCTTCTCGGTGCACCTGAAGGCCACGATGATGAAGGTCTCCGACCCCATCGTCTTCGGCCACGTCGTACGCGCCTTCTTCCCGAAGACGTTCGCGAAGTACGGCGAGGCGCTGACCACCGCCGGCCTGTCCCCGAACGACGGCCTCGGCGGCATCCTCAAGGGCCTGGAGGCCCTCCCGAACGGTGCCGAGATCAAGGCCTCCTTCGACGCCGAGCTCGCCGAGGGCCCCGAGCTGGCGATGGTCGACTCCGACAAGGGCATCACCAACCTCCACGTGCCGTCCGACGTCATCGTCGACGCCTCCATGCCGGCCATGATTCGCACCTCCGGCCACATGTGGGGCCCGGACGGCCAGGAGCACGACACCCTCGCGGTCCTGCCCGACAGCAGCTACTCCGGCGTCTACCAGGCCGTGATCGACGACTGCCGCGCCCACGGCGCCTTCGACCCGGCCACCATGGGCTCCGTGCCGAACGTCGGCCTCATGGCGCAGAAGGCCGAGGAGTACGGCAGCCACGACAAGACCTTCGAGATCGCCGCCAACGGCACGGTCCGCCTCGTCGACCAGGCCGGCAACGTCGTCCTGGAGCAGCCCGTCTCCACCGGCGACATCTTCCGCGCCTGCCAGACCAAGGACGCGCCGATCAAGGACTGGGTCAAGCTCGCCGTCACCCGCGCCCGCGCCACCGGCGACCCGGCGGTGTTCTGGCTCGACGAGACCCGCGCGCACGACGCCCAGCTGATCGCCAAGGTCAAGCAGTACCTGCCGGAGCACGACACCGAGGGCCTGCAGATCGAGATCATGTCCCCGGTGGAGGCCACGAAGTTCTCCCTGGAGCGCATCCGCCGCGGCGAGAACACCATCTCCGTCACCGGCAACGTGCTCCGTGACTACCTCACGGACCTCTTCCCGATCCTGGAGCTCGGCACGAGCGCCAAGATGCTCTCGGTCGTCCCGCTGATGAACGGCGGCGGCCTGTTCGAGACGGGCGCCGGCGGCTCCGCGCCCAAGCACGTCCAGCAGCTGGTCAAGGAGAACTACCTGCGCTGGGACAGCCTGGGCGAGTTCCTGGCCCTCGCGGTCAGCTTCGAGCACCTCGCCACCACCACGGGCAACGCCCGCGCCAAGGTGCTCGCGGACACGCTCGACCGCGCGACCGGCACCTTCCTCAACGAGGACAAGTCGCCGTCCCGCCGCCTCGGCGGCATCGACAACCGCGGCAGCCACTTCTACCTGGCCCTGTACTGGGCGCAGGAGCTGGCGAAGCAGACCGACGACGCCGAGCTGGCGAAGGCGTTCGCCCCGCTCGCCCAGACGCTCACCGACAACGAGCAGAAGATCGTCGACGAGCTGATCGCGGTGCAGGGCAAGCCGGTCGAGATCGGCGGCTACTACCACCCGGACCCGGCCAAGTGCGCCGCCGTCATGCGCCCGTCGGAGACGTTCAACCAGGCGATCGCGACCCTGGGCTGACGCCCCCGCGTACCGCGTGTCCCGCCCCGGTCAGGCACTCCGCCCGGCCGGGGCGGACCCGTGTGTACGGGGCCTCAGAGCCCCTGGCGGACGGTGACGCGCGGGCCCGGCGGCGGCCCCGCCACGACCACCATGGCCGGGCGCAGCAGGTGGTCCCCGACCGCGTACCCCGGCCGCAGGACGACCGTGCAGGTGGGGAGGTCGAACCAGCCGCACGGGTGGTACGAGACGGCCTCGTGGACCACGGGGTCGAACGCGTCGCCCACCGCGCCGACGGGCCGCAGGCCCAGCGCGGACAGCTCGGCCTCCAGCGCCCGCGCGACCCGCTGGAAACCGCCGGTCACCTCGCCCTGGTCGGTGGCCGCGTCCAGGGCGTCGAGCACCGGCAGGAACCGGGTGAGGACGTTGGCCACGGCGATCTCGTGGACGGCGGCCCGGTCGCGGTGCACCCGCTTGCGGTAGTTGTCGTACTCGGCCTTCAACCGCTGGAGGTCCGCCGTGCGTTCGCGCAGGGCCGCCTGGAGTTCGGCGTCCCGGAGCGCCCGGGGGCCCTCGGCGGGCCGGCCCGCGGGGCCGCCGTCCCGCGGCGCGTCGGGCCGCCGCCCCGCGCCGGTGATCATCAGCGGCGGGCCGGGGCCCCGGGAGACGTCGGTCAGGCGGTTCACCCGGTGTCCCCCTTCGGCTTCTCGTCGTCGACGATCTCGGCGTCGACCACGTCGTCGTCCGGCTTGGCGCCCGGCGCCTCACCGGTACCGCCGCCGGCGGCTCCGCCCGCGGCCTGCGCGGCCTGGGCGTCGGCGTACATGGCCTGGCCGAGCTTCTGGGAGACGGCCGCGACCTTCTCGGTGGCGGTGCGGATCTCCGCGGTGTCCTCGCCCTTGAGCTTCTCCTTCAGCTCCTCGAGCGCGGACTCGACCTCGGTCCTCACCTCGCCCGGGACCTTGTCCTCGTTGTCCTTGAGGAACTTCTCGGTCTGGTAGACGAGCTGCTCGCCCTGGTTGCGGGTCTCGGCGGCCTCGCGGCGGCGGTGGTCCTCCTCCGCGTACTGCTCCGCCTCGCGCATCATGCGGTCGATGTCGTCCTTCGGCAGCGAGGAGCCGCCGGTGACGGTCATCTTCTGCTCCTTGCCCGTGCCCAGGTCCTTCGCGGTCACGTGCATGATGCCGTTGGCGTCGATGTCGAAGGAGACCTCGATCTGCGGGACGCCGCGCGGGGCCGGCGGAAGGCCCGTCAGCTCGAACATGCCGAGCTTCTTGTTGTACGCCGCGATCTCGCGCTCGCCCTGGTAGACCTGGATCTGCACCGACGGCTGGTTGTCCTCGGCCGTCGTGAAGATCTCCGAGCGCTTGGTCGGGATCGTGGTGTTGCGCTCGATCAGCTTGGTCATGATGCCGCCCTTGGTCTCGATACCGAGGGACAGCGGGGTGACGTCGAGCAGCAGGACGTCCTTGACCTCGCCCCTGAGGACACCGGCCTGGAGCGAGGCGCCGATCGCGACGACCTCGTCCGGGTTCACACCCTTGTGCGGATCCTTCCCGGTCAGCTCCCTGACCAGGTCGGTCACCGCGGGCATGCGCGTCGAACCACCCACCATGATCACATGGTGGATGTCGGAGAGCTTGATGCCCGCGTCCTTGATCGCGTTGTGGAAGGGCGTCTTGCAGCGCTCCAGCAGGTCCGCGGTCAGCTGCTGGAACTGGGCGCGGGTGAGCTTCTCGTCCAGGTGCAGCGGGCCCTCGGCGGACGCGGTGATGTAGGGCAGGTTGATCGTCGTCTCCGTCGCGGCCGACAGCTCGATCTTGGCCTTCTCGGCGGCCTCGCGCAGGCGCTGCAGGGCCATCTTGTCCTTGGACAGGTCGATGCCGTGCCCGTTCTTGAACTGCTTGACCAGGTGGTCGACGACGCGCTGGTCCCAGTCGTCACCACCGAGGTGCGTGTCGCCGTTGGTCGCCTTCACCTCGACGACGCCGTCGCCGATCTCCAGCAGCGAGACGTCGAAGGTGCCGCCACCGAGGTCGAAGACCAGGATCGTCTGGTCCTCCTTGTCCAGGCCGTACGCGAGGGCGGCGGCCGTCGGCTCGTTGATGATGCGCAGGACGTTGAGGCCCGCGATCGCGCCGGCCTCCTTGGTCGCGGTCCGCTGCGCGTCGTTGAAGTACGCCGGGACCGTGACGACCGCGTCCGACACGTCCTCGCCCAGGTACGCCTCCGCGTCGCGCTTCAGCTTCTGCAGGACGCGCGCGGAGATCTCCTGCGCGGTGTAGCGCTTGCCGTCGACGTCGCCGTGCTCCGGGAACCGCCAGTTCGTGTCGCCCATGTGGCGCTTGACCGAACGCGCGGTCCGGTCGACGTTGGTCACGGCCTGACGCTTGGCGACCTCGCCGACGAGCACCTCGCCGTTCTTCGCGAAGGCGACGACCGACGGCGTGGTCCTGGCGCCCTCGGTGTTGGTGATGACGGTCGGCTCACCGGCTTCCAGAACGCTGACCACGGAGTTCGTCGTACCAAGGTCGATACCCACTGCACGTGCCATGGGAGCGCACCTCCTCACGATCTGGATAAAACACCGCAAATGTCATGTCAAGGCCGGTCCGGTCCGATGGGGCGCCGGGCCCCTGATCATGGACCGCCGGCGGGGGTGCATACTTCGGCTGCGGCGCGACCCCTTACGACACACGAGGAGCAGCCATGGCCGAACAGCCCGCTGCGGAGAAGACGACCTTCAAGCCGGTCTTCGAGGTGGGGCCGTCCCACCTGGAGCAGGCGCGGGGCATCGAGGGCGCTTTCCAGCACGCCATCGCCCCGGCGACCGTGAACTTCGACTTCGGTGAGATCAGCAGGGCGGCGAGCGCCATCCCGAACGGCTCCACCGTCAAGATCATCCGCGGCTGGGGCCTCCAGGAGACCGCGCCCGTCAGCGTCATGGTGCTTTCCCTCACCGAAGCCGTGCGCCAGGCGCTGGGGCAGCCGTTCGCCAACGAACGCTTCTGGCTGAAGGTCGAGGAGGCGTTCACCGGCGCCTTCGTCGGGCTGGGGGAGCAGGAGGGCACGCACCTCTCCTTCTACGAGGAGGGCGAGGACCGCACGAGCTACTACTACAACGTGCTGTTCGCGCTCCAGGACGAGGAGACCGGCGACCAGCTGTACGCCGTCGCCCTCTGCCTCAACGCGACGCTGGGCCTGGGCGGGGAGAAGCTGCGGGCGCTGAGCGTGGGTGACACCGCGCAGTGCCATCTGCGCGTCAACGCCATCGCCGTACGGCAGCCCCTGGAGACCGCCGCCTCGGCCTGACGCACGGTGTCGCATCGGCCCGCCCCCGGCACCCCGGGGGCGGCCCGACGGGGGCCGGTGCGGAGCGGGGCCGCCCCGTGATCGCGTACGCGTCAACACGCGCTATGATCACGCCCGGCAAGGCTGTAGCGCAGAGGTCGTCGCGCCCACGCATCGAGCTGGAGGACGTCGGTTCGAATCCGACCGGTCTTGCCACCCTTTTGTCGTGGAAGAACGTCGATGGCGTCGGTTCGTCCGGAGCGGCGGGCGGACGGCGATGCCGGTACCGCCGGCCCCCGGGCGCCCGGCGCGGGACCGGTGGAGTGGTGATGACGCAGCCAACGCCCGTACGCTGCCCCGCGATCGAGCACCCGGACATTCCCCTCGCCGACCCGGCGGACCTGGAACCCCTGCTCGACCGGCTCCGCTCGGCGCGCCCCGTCGAGACCGACGAGACCTTCCCGCTCGGCACCGTACGCGCGGACGGCCGTGTCGACCTGTGCAAGCAGGGACTCGGACCGGCGGGCGCCGCCCGCCTGATGCCCGTCGCGGCCTCGTCCCCGCACGCCGCGCACGTCCTGCTCGGCACCAACTCCATCGGGGACGACGGCGCCCGCACGGTCGCCGACGCCCTCGCCGCCGGGCCCCACGGCCTGCACACCCTCTACCTCGGCTGCAACCGCATCGGCCCCCAGGGCGCCGCCGCGCTCGCCGCCCGCCTGGCCACGGACACCACCGTTCGTGCCCTCTGGCTCAAGCGCAACCCGGTCGGAGACGACGGCGTCCGCGCGCTCGCCGCCATGCTCCGCCGCAACACCGCGCTGCGCACCCTCGACCTGGTCAACACCGGCCTCACCACCGACGGCCTGCACGCCCTGCTCGACGCCCTCACCGGGCGGCCCGGGCCCGTGGAGCGCCTCTTCCTCGGCGGCAACGGCCTGACCGCCGACGCCGCCCCGCTGCTCGGCGCGCTCCTGCGCGACGCGGGTGTACGGGAGCTGTACCTGCCCGCCAACCACCTCGGCGACGAGGGCGCCGCCGTCCTCGCGGCGGCCGCCGCCGACGCCGCCGGCCCCGTCCACCTCGGCCTCGGCGGCAACGGCATCGGCCCCGCCGGGGCCCGCGCCCTCGCCGACGCGCTCGGCTCCATCGAGTCCCTCGACCTCGGCCGCCCCCGCTCCGAGCGCAGCCTCGGCGCCCCCGCCAACGCCACCGGCGACGACGGCGTCCGCGCCCTCGCCGACGCCCTGCCCGGCAGCCCGCTGCGCCGCCTGGAGCTGGGCCACACCGGCCTCACCGGCCGGGGCGCCAAGACCCTGCTTGCCGCCGTACCCGACCACTCCCCGCTGGAGTACGTCGGCCTGGGCCCCGGCCTGCCGCGCAAGGTGAAGCGTTCCTTCGCCGCGCGCCTGCGACCGGCCGCCCGCACCCACCCCGACCTGCGCGCGATAGGGAGCGTCTACCGGTGATCGACCTCGCACCCGACGAGGCGGCCTCCTGGCGGCGCATCCGCCGCTACGCCGTACCCCGGTGGATGATCGAGCGTGCCACCGAGCGCCGCCTGGCCGGCGACTGGGCCGGCGCCTGCGCGGCGGCCAACGTCCGCATCGCCTTCGACCTCACCGAGGCCGCCGCCGAGTACGGCGCCGACGTCGCCGCCGCCGTCGAGGAGGACCTGCGCCACCTCGCGCCGGACCTGCTGCGCTGGCACCTGCCCCGGCTGCTGGGCGGGCGGACGACCCTCGAAGCGGGCCTGACCGTCCTCCTCTCCCGCCACGGCGCGCCCGAACTCCCCGACGTACCGCACCTGCAGGTCACCACGCCCGCCATGGCCTACGGGCCGCAGCGGCTCACCCTGCGGCTGAGGCCGGTGCCCGACGGCGCCACCCTCGTGGACTGGACGACCGCACGGCACCTGTGGGACGCGCGGTACGCCGCCGACCTGCGCGAGCGGTGCGGCGGCGGCCCCGACCGGGCGCCGTTCCTTCACCCCGACGGCACGCCCCGCACCACCGCCGAACTGCCCGCGACCGACCCGGGCCCCGACGACCCGGCGGCCCGCACCGAGTGGCTCACCCTGCTGCACGCGGCGGGCGACGTGGAGGGCGCGTTCGCCGCCGCCGGTATCGAACTGGACCTGACCCCGCCGCCCACGATGCACTACCGGTCCGCCATCGATCCCGTAGGGGTTCTGGCCGGCCTGCCGCTCAACCTCGCGCGGCTGAAGCCCGAGGCCCGAGGGCTCGCCGACGCGCTCGGCACCGACCGCCTCCAGATCCTCCACGGCTGGCGCAGCGCGGTGCATCTGGAGCTCACGCCCGACGGCGGCCTGCGCGTGAGCGTCGCCGAGCGCCCCCGGTACCGTCCCGGGGACATCCCGAAGATGCCCGAGGCCCTGTGGCGGTTGCCCGCCGACCTCGCCCTGCTGCGGACCGGCGGCGTCGCGCCCCGGCACCTGCACCCGCTCGTCGCCGGGTCTCTGCTGCCCGGCCTGCCGCCGGCGGACGGACCCGTGGGCCCGCCCGGCCCGGCCGCCCCCGAGCCCGTACGGGTCCGGTGCCGTGGCGAGTGGCACCAAGTGGTCTCCCGCGACGGGGAGCTGAGCATGCCGCACACCGAGGAGGAGCGGCAGCGCGAACGCGCCCTGCGCGCCTTCGGCGGCGCCGTCGCCGGCTGCTTCGCCACGCACCAGGTGTGGACGTCCGGCGCCGGCCGCCTGCCCCGGGCACTGCGCGACCAGCGGCAGGAGCTGTTCCTGCGCGCCCAGCACGGCGACACCCCGGGCGTCCTGGAGCTGCTCGACGCGGGCGTCGACCCGAAGGTGCGCGACGGCGGCCGCCGCACGCTGCTGCACATGCTGCCCCTGCTCGACCACGAGCCGCTGCTGCCCCGGCTGCTGGCGGCGGGCGTCGACCTGGAGGCACGGGAGCTGCTGGACCGCACGCCCCTGCTCACGGCGGTGGCGGAGCGCGGGTCGCCCGCCCTGGTGGAGGCGCTCGTCGACGCCGGGGCCCGGCTCGACGTCGTCGACAGCATGGACCTGTCGGTGGAGCAGTTCATCATGCAGTACCAGCGGGCCGACCTGGCGTTCCTCAGGGAGCGGCTGGAGAAGGAGCACCCCGGCCTCGGCGCCGACTGGTGGGAGGACTTCGACGGCGAGGAGATCGAGGACTGGTGAGCACCACCGACCACGCGGCCACGGACCACCCCGTCACGGACCGGGTCCCGGGCCGCGCCGCAGACCCCCTCGCCGCCGCCGACGCGCTCAACCGCAGGCTGCGCGCCACCCGTACCGAGCCCTCCGCCAACCCCCAGCTGGAGGCCCTCGCCCTCGCGGTGACGGCCAACCAGCCCGTCCTGCTGTGGGGCGAGCCCGGTATCGGCAAGTCGGCCGGCCTGGAGCAGCTCGCCGCGGGCCTCGGGCTCCCGCTGGAGACCGTCATCGCCAGCGTCCACGAGCCGTCCGACTTCGCCGGCCTCCCCATCGTCGGCGACGACCCCGCCACCACCGGCGTCCCCATGGCCCCGCCCGACTGGGCCGTGCGGCTCGCGAAGGCCGGGCGCGGGCTGCTCTTCTTCGACGAGCTGTCCTCCGCGCCGCCCGCCGTGCAGGCCGCGCTTCTGCGCGTCGTGCTCGAACGCCGTGTCGGCAGCCTGGTGCTGCCCGAGTCGGTACGCATCGTGGCCGCCGCCAACCCGCCCTCCAGCGCCGCCGACGGCTGGCACCTCAGCCCGCCGCTCGCCAACCGCTTCGTCCACCTCCACTGGACGCACAACCCACGCACCGTGGCCCGTGGCATGGCCGGTACGTGGCCGGCGATGACCGTCCCCGTCGTCGACGCCGCCAAGGCGCCCGGCGCGGTCGCGCGCGCCCGCGGCGCGATATCCGGCTTCCTCACCGCCCGGCCGGGCCTCGCCCACCACATCCCCGGCGACGCCGAGGCCCGGGGCCGGGCCTGGCCGTCGCCCCGCACCTGGGAGATGGCGCTGCGGCTGCTCGCCGCCGGCTACGCCACCGGCGCCGGGCGCGAGGCGGTGGCGGCGGCGCTCACCGGCGCGGTCGGCGACGGCGCGGGCATCGAGCTCCTGTCGTACCTGGAACACCTCGACCTGCCCGACCCCGACCGGGTCCTCGCCGACCCGGACGCCTTCGGCCTGCCGGAGCGGGGCGACCGGCAGCTCGCCTTCCTCATCGCGATCGTCTCCGCCATCCAGAGCGACCTCACCCGCGAGCGCTGGGAAGCCGGCTGGGCCGTGCTGGCCAAGGCGGTCGACGCGGGCGTGCCCGACGTGGCCGCCCGCGCCGCCGTGGACCTCGCGGCGCTGCGGGACACCCGCTGGCCCGTACCGCCCGGCATCGACGGCTTCCTGGACCTGCTCCAGATGTCCGGCGCCCTGCCCGGCAGCGGCTGAGGGTCCGTACGTGGCCGCGCCGCCGTCCCTGGACATGACGAAGCTGCTCGCCGCCCGCTACCGGGCCGCGAGCGACCGCCCCTACCTCGCCTCCGCGCTCTACGCGCTGACGGTGGTGCCCAGCCGCGACGTGCCCACCATGGGCGTGGACCGGCACTGGCGGTGTTACGTCTCGCCCGCCTTCGTCGACGCGACCTCCGTCCCGGAACTCGCCGCCGTCTGGATCCACGAGGCCGCCCACCTGCTGCGCGACCACCACGGCCGGGCGGACCGGCTCCCCGCCGCCGACCAGCGCGACCACCACCGCGTCAACGTCGCCCAGGACTGCGAGATCAACGACGACCTCCTTGCCGACGGACTCCCGCTCCCGGCGGGCCGCATGGAGCCCCGGCTCTTCAACCTGCCGACGGGCAGGCTCTTCGAGGAGTACGTGTCCAGGCTGCCACCCGAGGTCCGCACGCACGACTGCGGCTCCGGCGCCCACGGCAAGCCCCTGCCCTGGGAGCTGCCTGCCACCGGGGGCCCCGCCCGGCTCGGCGAGGCCGAGGCGCAGGCGCTGCGCCGGCACACGGCCGAGGCCATGCGCGCCCACCGGCGCAGCCGCGGCACCCTGCCCGCCGGCTGGCAGCGCTGGGCCGACGAGGTCCTGGAGCCCACCGTCGACTGGCGCCAGGCCCTGCGGGGAGCGGTCCGGGAGGCGGCCGCCTGGGCGGGCGGCGCCGTCGACTACACCTACCGCAGGCCCTCGCGCCGCACCCCCGCCCTGCGCGGGGTCGTGCTGCCGAGCCTGCGCCGTCCGCTGCCGCGCGTCGCCGTCGTCATCGACACCTCGGGCTCGATGGGCGACGACGACCTCGCCGCCGCGCTCGCGGAGATCACCGGCGTCCTGCGGGAGGTCGGCGTACGCGGCAACCGCGTCACCGTGCTCGCCTGCGACGCCGACGTACACGCCGTCTCCCGGGTGACGTCGGCCGACCAGATCGCCCTCGGCGGCGGCGGGGGCACCGACATGCGCGTCGGCATCGCGTCCGCGCTCGCCACGCCCGACCGGCCGAACATCGTCATCGTCCTCACCGACGGATACACCCCCTGGCCGGACGAGACGCCCTCCTGCCGCCTGATCGCCGCGCTCATCGGTGCGAACGCGCCCGCGCCGCCCGGCTGGGTGGAGACCGTACGCGTCCCCGCGCGCTGAGGGCTCCCGGCGCGACGGCTACAGCTGTCCCGGGCCCACCCCGCCCTGGAGGCGCTCGAGGTCCGACGGGCGCACCTGGACGACCACGACCGCGATCAGCGCGGCGATCACCGTGAACACCGCCGCCAGGATGAACGCCGCTGATACGCCGGACGTCAGCACCTGGTCGGCCCACGGCGGCGGCAGCTCGCGCGTCTGCTGGAAGCGCAGCCGCTCCGCCGGCGTCGCCTGAGCCAGGAACGCCGGTATCCGCCGGTCCGCCTCGTTGGCGCTGGCCGTGCCGAACATCGTGACCAGGATGGACAGCCCGAGGGAACCGCCCACCTGCTGGGTGGCGTTGAGCAGTCCGGACGCCGCCCCCGACTCGTGGACGGGCACGTTCGACAGCGCCATCAGCGTCAGTGACACGAACTGCATCCCCATGCCCATGCCGAAGAGGAGCATCGGCCCCAGGATGCTGCCCAGGTAAGTGGAGTGCACGTCGGTCAGCGTCAGCCACGCCAGCCCCGCCGCGCACAGCAGCGCCCCGACCACCATGAAGGGCTTCGGCCCGTACTTCGGCAGCAGCTGCGAGGCGGCGCCCGCGCCGACCGCGATGATCGCGCTGATCGGCAGGAACGCCAGCCCGGCCGCCAGCGGGCTGAAGTCGAGCACGTTCTGTACGAAGAGCGTCAGGAAGAAGAACATGCCGAAGATGGCGGCGGCGAGGCTCAGCATGATCCCGTACGTGCCCGCCCGGTTGCGGTCGGCGAACATGTGCAGCGGCGTGATCGGCTGCCGCGACCGCCGCTCCACGAGGACGAAGACCACCAGGGCCACCACCGCGGCGGCGAACGACGCCATGGTCAGCCCGTCGCGCCAGCCGTCCTGAGCGGCCCGGATGAACCCGTACACCAGCAGCACCATGCCGAGCGTCGAGCTCAGCGCGCCCGCGACGTCGAAGTTGCCCGGGTGGCGCTCGGACTCCCTGATCCAGCGCGGGGTGGCCAGCACGATGAGCAGCCCGATCGGCACGTTGACGAAGAACACCCAGCGCCAGTCGAGCCACGAGACGAGCATGCCGCCCGCCAGCAGGCCGATGGCACCGCCGCCCGCCGACACCGCGGCGAAGACGCCGAAGGCCCGGTTGCGCTCGCGGCCCTCCTCGAACGTCGTACTGATCAGGGCGAGCGAGGTCGGCGAGGCGATCGCGCCGCCGACGCCCTGGAGCGCCCGCGCGGCCAGCAACTGGCCGCCGTTCTGGGCGAGGCCGCCCAGCAGCGAGGCGACCACGAAGAGCAGCACGCCGAAGACGAACACCCGCCGCCGCCCGAGGATGTCGCCCGCCCGGCCGCCGAGCAGCAGCAGGCCGCCGAACGTGAGCGTGTAGGCGTTGACCACCCACGACAGGTTCGTCGTCGAGAACTCCAGCGAACGCTGGATGTGCGGCAGCGCGATGTTCACGATCGTGATGTCGAGCACCACCATCAGCTGGCACGACGCGATCACGAAGAGCGCCATGCCCTTGCCGCCGCCACGTGCGGGGGCGGCGGCGACCTTACCGGAGGTCAGTGGCTTGCCGTTCACCCATTCGACGGTACGGCGGGGCCCTGGGCGCCACCACTCGATCAAGGAGCCTCCGAGCGCCTCGGAGGCGTCAGGGACAGGCGGCGTCGGCGAGGGTGTACCAGCCGGCCGGCGACTCCCTGAGGGTGTGCGTGACGAAGGTGTTGTACAGGCCCATGTTCTGCTGCGAACCGTTCGCGAACGTGTAGCCGCCGCTGGTCGTGGCCCGGCCGGCCTGGACGTGGTGGTAGTTGCTGCTCGTCCAGCAGGAGACGGGCACGGGGTCCGGTCCGGGGCCGGGGCCCGGGCCGGGGTCCGGCGGGGGCGTCCCGCCGCCCGCGTCCGTCAGGCCGAAGAACGCCGCGATCCAGTGGCTGGAGCAGATCGAGTCGAGGAAGTACGCGGCCGACGTCGAACCGCACTGCTGCGGCCCGGTGCCCGGGTCGACGGGCGTGCCGTGGCCGATGCCCGGAACCCGGTTCACCTCGACGGCGACGGACCCGTCGGTGGCCGCGTACTCCTCGTGGCGCGTCGCGTTGGGCCCGATCAGGGACGTACGGGTGGGGCTCTGCGCCAGCCCGTGCACGGCGGTCCACTGGTCGCGCAGCTCGTCCGCGTTGCGCGGCACCACCGTCGTGTCCCGGTCGCCGTGCCAGACCGCCACCCGCGGCCACGGCCCGGTCCACCCGGGATGGGCGTCCCGTACGCGCTGCGCCCACTGGGCGGGCGTCAGGTCCACGCCGGGGTTCATGCAGGAGTACGCCGACGCGACGTCACGGGCGCAGTCGTAGGGCAGCCCCGCGACGACGGCCCCGGCGGCGAAGACGTCCGGGTAGGCGGCGAGCATGACGGACGTCATCGCGCCGCCGGCGGACAGGCCCGTGACGTACACCCGCTTCGGGTCGGCGCCGTACGACGCGACGGCGTGCGCGACCATCTGACGGATCGACGCGGCCTCGCCCTGACCGCGCCGGCTGTCCGACGTCTGGAACCAGTTGAAGCACTTGTTGGCGTTGTTGGCCGACGACTGCTCCGCGAGGACGAGCAGGAACCCGGCGCGGGCGGCGAGTTCGGGAAGGCCGGAGTGGTCGGCGTACGCCCGCGCGCTCTGCGTGCAGCCGTGCAGTGCCACCACCAGCGGCGGGGCGGCGGGCAGGGTCGCGGGGCGGTGGACGTACATGGACAGCTGCCCGGGGTTGCTCCCGAAGCCGGTGACCGGGGTGAGCGTGACGGCGGCGCGGGCGGCGGGGACCGGCCCGGCCAGCACCGCGGCGACCGCCATGACCAGGACGGTCAGGGCGGCCCACAGGCGGTGCGCCGCGCGCAGGGGCGCGTGGGGGAGGGGGGTGTGCATGGCGGCTCCTCATGGCATGCGATGCCCCGGGCGGCCCGGCACCGCGATCGGCCGCGGGCAGCCCGGGTGAGCGGAACCGTAAGTCCCCGCCGTACGACAGGTGTATGGCACGGTCCCCCACAGTCCGGCCGCCGCAAGGCGTCCACCGGGGGATTGCGCCGGGTGCGGCTCGGCTGCTACAGCCGGCCGCCGCGGCGGCCCTCGGCGGATCGTCTCGGGGCCCTTTCGGTTCGCCTTCTTTACGCGTCCGCCGCGGCGGAGTTCCAGAGGGGCAGGAAGATCGACTGCGGCCCGACCTGTCGTCTACGTCCTGGGCGGCAAGGGGAGGATCGGCACGGCGGGGCCCTATCTGAAGTAGCCCCCTCAGATTGATGGCGGCCCGGCCTCGAGGGGAACCCGTGTCCGGGCCGCCGCCGTTCCGGTCTTCCTTTCCGCGGGTGCCGACGGCGACCACCGCTACCGCGCCCACGACGTCAACAGCGTGCTCGGCAATGCCGGCCTCCCCACCTCCATCACCGTGAGCGAGGACATCACCGTCGGGTTCTGCTCCGACGCGATCGTGGAGGTGGCCCCCGGCCGCTACAACCCGGACCGGAAGCCGGGCCGGCTCTCCGGGTGAGGAGGTCCGCCGGCCCGGGCACCGTGACCCCGCACAGCGGCCGCCCGGCGGACCCGCCGGGCCGTTACGCCGCGAGCACGGTGAGCGCGGCCGGCTCGCCGAGACGGGCGGCCGCCGTCCGCCAGGCCTCCGTGACCGCGCCGTGCGCCTGTGCCGTGCGCGCGGCGCGGTCGCCCGCCGGCGTGAGCGGTGCCCCCACGTGGACGTGCAGGCGCGGGCGGCGGGCCGGCGCCGTGAGCAGGCCCGCGAGCTGCTGGGCGCCGCCGCCCGACATGACCCGGCGCGCCCCGGCCTGGCCGACCGGCACGACGGGCGCGCCGGTGCGCTCGGCGAGCCGGACCAGTCCGCTGCGGAAGGCGACCGGCGCGGCTTCCGCGGCGTCCGCGCGCGGCGGGATGCCCCCCTCGGGATAGATGAGGACCACCCGCCCCGCGTCCAGAGCTGCGGCGGCGAGATCCAGCGCCCGCGCGGCGCGCCGGTCCCCGCGGTGCACGGGGATGTGGCCCTCGCGGGCGAGCGCGCCGCCGAGGAGCGGTACGCGCCACAGGCCGGCGGCCGCCATGACCACCGGCTGGACACCGAGCCGGCGCAGCGCGGCGAGCACGACGGCGGGGTCGGCGAGCGAGGTGTGGTTCGCCGCGACGATGCTCCCCGGCGCGATGGCGGCCTCGCGGTCGCAGGAGACGGTCAGGCGTCCGGCGGCGGGCACCAGGACGTGGGCGAGGCGGCTGAGCATGTGGTTCCCCCCGGTCTCGACGACGTGATCTTCCCTGCTGCTCATCGTCGGTGACCGGGGAGGGACCGACCTGAGCACGCGTACTCAGATCTCGCCCGGATGACCGAGGCCTTTCACGTGTGTGCCGGGCGCAGGGTCGCGGTCGTGGGGCCGTCGGGCTGCACGGTGATGCCGTACGCCGCCTTGGCCGGGACGGCGTCGAAGGCCACGGTGTGGGCCGGCAGGAGCTGCTCGAGCAGCACGGTCGACTCGCGGAGCGCGAACTGCGCGCCGAGGCAGGCGCGGGGCCCGAGCCCGAAGGGGAAGTAGGAGCCCGGCCGGGTGGGGCGGCCGTCCGGGGTGGTGAAGCGCCGGGGGTCGAACCGCTCCGGGTCCGGCCACAGCCCGGGGTCGCGGTGCGTGAGGTAGGGGCAGACCAGGAGGTCGCTGCCCGCCTCGACGGCGTATCCGGCGAGGGTGCCGGCCTCGGCCGCGTGGCGCGGCAGGATCCAGGCGGACGGGTACAGCCGGAGCGTCTCGTGGACCAGGGCCTGGACGGCCTGCCGGCGCGGCGCCGAACCGTCCCCGCCCGCGGCGAGGGCCTGCTCCCGGCAGGCGGGGTACCGGTCGAGCAGCAGGTAGAGCCAGGTGAGGGTGGTCGCGGTGGTCTCGTGCCCGGCAACGAGCAGCGTGACCAGCTCGTCGCGGATCAGCTGTTCGGTGTACTCGGGGTGCGCGCCGGCGGCGTCGAGGAGGACGTGGAGCAGGCCCGGGCCGTCGGGGCCCGGCGCCCCGCCGCGGGCGGCCTCGATGGCGTACCGGGCGACCGCGTCGATCCGGGCGAGGTCGGCGGCGACGGCTTCCCGCGCGTCGGTGGCGTCGGACGGCAGCGTCGGAAGGGCGGCGACCACGGCCGTCACCGAGGCCAGTTGCCCCTCGGTTCCGTCGTCGAGGGCGTACCCGGTGAGTGAGCGCCAGATGGAGTCGAGGGCGAAGCGGTGCATCTCCCGCCGGACGTCGAAACTCCGGCCGGTACGGGCGTACTCCGCCCAGCGCGCGGCCGTGGTCCGGGCCGCACCGGCGATGCGCTCCTCATAGCGGCGCATCCCGGTGCCGGTGAACTGTGCCTGGAGTACGCGGCGTTGGCGTTTCCACGCTTCGCCGGTGGCGGAGAGCACGCCGTCGCCGACCAGCAGGCGAGCACGGTGCGAGCGCTTGACGTACCGGTCGGGGTGGCGGGCGAGGGCCTGCTGGACCGCCTCCGGGTCGGTGACGAGGACCGTGGGGGCCGGCGCCGGCCCGATGCGGAACGCCGCGACGCCACCGAGCCGCTCGCGCACCTCGGACAGGAGCTCGACCAGCTCGCCCCCTCGGGAGCGCCACCGCTCCACCAGGGCCGGATCGGCCTCGGGGACCGGCTGCCCGGCTCCGGAGGCGTCCGGGAGGGAGCCGGTACCGGCTTCGGTGGTCACAGTCGTCTCCTGTTCGCCCGTCCGCACCCGGCCGTGGGCGCGCCACGGACCGCACGGGACAGACGTATCCGGCGCGGGCCCGCCCCACACTTCTAGCGGCGTAGTTGGGCGAGTTCGTGGTTCAGCTCGGCGAGGAACCGCACGACCACTCCCAGTTCCTCGGGGGTGAAGCGGCCGCGTGCCGCGTCCGTTCCCCGGGCGAGGGGCTGGAAGTAGTCGCGGGCGAGGCGCTTGCCCGCCTCGGCGTAGTGCAGGTGCACCACCCTGCGGTCGTCGGCGGCCCGGACGCGCCGGAGGTGGCCCGTCCTCTCCAGCCGGTCCAGGCAGGCGGTCATGGCGCCGGAGGTGAGGTTGAGCTGCTTGCGCAGCCTGCCGGGCGTCATCGGCTCGCCCTCGCCGCCCTGGTCGCCGTCGAGGACCGCGATCAGCGCCTGGACGTCCGTCAGGTGCAGCCCCTGTGCCTGCGCGAACTCCTGCGCGATGCGGTTGAACTCGCCGTTCATGCGGCGCAGCAGCACGGCGAACGCCTGCAGGCCGGTCGGATCGTCGCCGGGAGGCGGAGGGTGCGGGGTGGTGTCAGGGCTGCGCATGCCCTCAGCATATGATCTCTCAATCATCAAGATAATCGACGGTTGAGATATCTGCTCACCCGTCTGTTCAGGCTGGGGTTCTTCCGATGAGAAACGCACCGCGCTGGGCCCGGTGGCTGGTCCCGCTCGTCCTCCTGGTCGCCTGGCTGGGCGTGGGCGGGACGCTCGGCCCGTACGCGGGGAAGCTGGGCGAGGTCTCCACCAACGACCAGGCCGCGTTCCTGCCGCGCAGCGCCGAGTCCACCCGGGTGCTGGAGGCCGGGAAGGCGTTCGACCGGGCCGGGACGATTCCGGCGATCGTCGTGTGGACGGCGGAGGGCGAGCGGGTCACCGCGGCGCAGCGGCAGGCCGCCGCCCGGGCGGTGGACGCACTGGCCGGCCGGCCGGGCGTCGGCGCGCGGCCGTCACCCGCGCTGGTCTCCGAGGACGGCGAGGCGATGCAGGCGGTCGTGCCGCTGGAGCGGAACCTCGGGGACGAGCTGCCCGCCGTCCTGGACGAGGTCCGCGCGGCGGCGGGCGCCGTCCCCGGCACCTCGGTGGAGGTCGCCGGGCCGGCCGCGAGCCAGGCCGACCTCTCCGACGCGTTCGCCGGCATCGACGGGCTGCTGCTCGGCGTGGCGCTCGTCGCCGTGCTGCTGATCCTGCTGCTCGTCTACCGGAGCGTGCTGCTGCCCCTCGTGATCATCCTGGGGGCGGTCTTCGCGCTCGGTCTCGCGTGCGCGGTGGTCTACGCGCTGGCGCGGCGCGACATCCTGCGGGTGGACGGGCAGGTGCAGGGCATCCTGTCGATCCTGGTGATCGGAGCCGCCACCGACTACGCCCTGCTGGTCACCGCGCGCTTCCGCGAGGGGCTCGCCGCACGCAAGGACCCCGTGGCGTCCGTACGGGCCGCCGTACGCCGCTCGTTCGGCGCCGTGGTCGCGAGCGCCGCCACCGTGGCGATGGGCCTGCTGGCCCTCCTGGCGAGCGACCTCACCAACAACCGCGCCCTGGGCCCGGTCGGCGCCATCGGCATCGTCTGCGCCGTCCTGTCCGCGCTGACGTTCCTCCCGGCGGTGCTCGCCCTGCTGGGCCGGGCGGCCTTCTGGCCCTCCCGGCCCAAGCCGTCGGACGCCACGGTGGAGGGGCACGGCGTGTGGCGGCGCGTGGCCGCGCTGGTGGACCGCGCGCCGCGGCGGGTCTGGGTCTCCACCGCCGTCGTCCTCACCTTCTTCGCCGCGCTGTCACCCGGGCTGTCCTCCAAGGGCGTTCCGCTCGACGAGATCTTCGTCAACGACGCCCCGTCCGTCGCCGCACAGCGGACCCTCGGAGAGCACTTCCCCGGCGGTTCCGGCAACCCCGCGGTGATCATCGCGCGTGCCGACCGGGCCGCGCAGGTCGTCGCCGCCGCGCGCGGCACCGACGGCGTGGCCTTCGCGGCCCCTGTCACCGCGTCCGGCCGACCGGGCACGGGAACACCACTCGTGGTCGACGGACGCGTACGGGTCGACGCCACGCTGACGGACGCGGCGGACAGCGACGCGGCCAAGGAGACCGTCCACCGCCTGCGCGAGCGCGTGCACGCCGTGCCGGACGCCGACGCGCTGGTCGGGGGCTACACGGCGCAGCAGTACGACACCCAGCGGACGGCCGCCCGGGACCGGTCGGTCATCGTGCCCGTCGTCCTGGGCATCATCCTGCTGATCCTCGTGGCGCTCCTGCGCTCGCTGCTCGTGCCGGTGCTCCTGGTCGCGACGGTCGCGCTCAACTTCCTCGCGACCCTCGGAGTGTCGGCGCTGGTCTTCGAGGACCTCCTCGGCTTCGGCGGAACGGACGCCTCCGTGCCGCTCTACGGGTTCGTGTTCCTGGTCGCGCTGGGCGTCGACTACAACATCTTCCTGATGTCACGGGTACGGGAGGAGGCGCTCGCCCACGGCACCCGGAGGGGCGTGCTGCGGGGTCTGACGACCACCGGCGGCGTCATCACCTCGGCGGGCGTGGTCCTCGCGGCCACCTTCGCGGCGCTGATGGTGATCCCCCTGGCGTTCCTGGTCCAGATCGCGTTCATCGTCGCCTTCGGTGTCCTGCTGGACACCCTGGTGGTCAGGTCCCTCCTGGTCCCGGCGCTGGTGATCGACATCGGCCCGAGGGCGTGGTGGCCGAGCGCTCTCGCCCGGCGGCGCTGAGGACCGGCGACGGCTGCTCACCGGCCGCCGGCGGAGCACCACGGACCGTCGGGCGCCAGGACGCGGAGCAGGGCCGGCAGCTGCGGAGGCTCGACGGGATCCGGCAGCGCGTCCAACTCCCCCCAGGGAACCCAGCCATGCGCGTCCAGACTGGCCTGCTCGCGGGGGAGCAGACCGGTCCGCGACAACGACGGCCGTTCTTCCGCGAAACGCGCCAGGAAGAAGAGCTCCGTGCCGGTGTGGTGCCTGCCGTTCCACCACACATCGCGGTCGACCGGCACCGACCGGTCGAGGACAGCCGCCGGGTCGAGCCCGGTCTCCTCGGCCAGTTCGCGCCGCGCCGCCGCGAGCGGCGTCTCGCCGGGCTCGATACCGCCGCCGGGCGGCTCCCACAGCCAGGCCCCCGAGTGTGGATCACGCCAGCGCAGCAGAAGCAGGCGGTGGGCGGCGTCCAGGCATATGACCCGGGCGGCGGGCCGGTGCGTTTTCTCCACCGTCCTGACGCTACCAACGCGAACTACGCGGGCTTAAGGGGCCCGTTCGTACGCTGCCGGAGGGACGGTGAGCAGGGGACGGTACGACGCGGTGTCGGCCGGCTCGCCCACGCGTTGCCCCTCGGCCTCGATCCAGGCATGGGCGGCGAAGGGAGGCGTGCGTACGCCGCTGCACCACGTGGGCCAGGTGCCGCGCATACGGCACAGCAGGGCCGTGGCGAGAGAGCGCTGCAGGCAGTACCTGCCGGCGCACAGGGTGCTGGAGCCGGTGACGTCCCTGCGCGCCCGGAGGGCCTGTCGGCGGGTCGCGGGCGCCGCGCCCCGGCGTACCACTCGCAGAACGGCGACGATGCGCCGGGGAGGGAGGCGTGCGAGGACGCGTGCCGCGCCCACCGCCAAGTGAGCGGCGATACGGCTCAGGAGAGGGGGGCGATCACCTGGTGTGTCGAGGATCTGGCTCATGGGGCTCCTTGATGCTCGATCAGGCGGGCGCCGGTGAGCCGGGCGATCAGATCCTCGATGTCGGCGGCCGCTTGCTCGGGCGCCACCGGCTGTTTGCGGGCCAGCTGCTCGGCGACCTGCTCCGGCCGCGCGCCGCCCAGCAGCGCGCGCAGGATGGCCGCGCCGGTGGTGTTGAGCTGCCAGTAGCGGCCGCGGCGGCCGTCCAGCAGGACCAGTCCGTCGTCGGTGTCGCAGGCCGTGACGTCACCGCACAGGCGCAGACTCATGCGGGTGCTCCTCCAGGTAGACGGGGACCGGGTGCCGGGCGAGGTCCCGCAGCCACGCCTCGACGGCGACGGTGGACTCCACGGCGGGACCCTCGCGGGCCGGCAGCGTCCCGGGGCTGAGCCAGGCCCGGCGCAGGGCGTTCCGGTCGGCCAGACCGGCGGTGACCAGATGCGCGTCCTCCAGCCAGGAGTGGAGGTGGCGCTGGTGTGCCTTCATCCCGGCGTGCCATTCCGCGGTGAAGTCGCCCTTGGTGGTCCGGCCCAGAAGCGCGTCGGGCACAATGCCGCGCATAGCGGTCGACAGCAGAGGCTTGTACGACCACGGCGTGGCCGCCTCGTGCGCGCGCACCCGGAGGCACGCCTCGATGACCGCGTCGTCGCAGAAAGGCATGTCCACGGTCATGCCGTACTGGCCGTAGGCGCACGCCACCCTGCCCGCCTGCCGCACCTGGTACACCCAGGCGTGCTGCCCCCGGGTGGCCGCCAGCGGGGGAGTGCTCGCGGCGGCCGCCTGCAGCAGGTGCGCGGTCAACGCCCGGGCCTCGGCCGTCGCCCAAGGCGGCATCGTCACGGGCAGTCCCCACCCCAGGGGAGCGTCGGCGGCCGGCCCAGACCGATCCAGCACCGCCTTCGCCTGGGCGGCGAGCCAGGAACCGTAGGAGCGCCGGTCGAGGAGCGCGCGTGCCGTCGCGGTATATGACCAGCGGTCCTTCGCCGCGTACCCCGCGAGGTGACGGAGCGTCAGGCGCGGCCGTTGGTGCAACAAAGCGTGAAGGTGGCCCGGTGGCGGCAGGACGACATGGTCTCCGCCCTGCCCGCACAGCCGCCGGTCGGCACCGTGCGCGCGCAGCACGCGGATGAGCTGATTCTGCTGCGCCAGATCCCGGATCATCAGGGACGGCTCGTCCTGCGGCTCTGCCCGCTCGTCAAGCCCGGTGAGGTAGGGCGGTAGTTGCGTGACGGGAAACACCAGATGGGTGGTGTCGCACGGCAGCAGCGCCGCCGCCTGCCGGGCGTAGCCCAAGTCCTCGTCGCCCTCGGCGCTCGGCGCGAGGGTGAGCGCGACCAGCCGCGCACCCGCCTCGGCCGCCAGGAAGCACAGCGAGGTGGAGTCCATACCCCCGGACAGATCCGACGCCCACACCCCACCGGGCCTCACCCGTGCGGCCACCGCACCCCGCAAGGCGTCCCGCAGCCCGACAGCGCCCTCGACCAGCGGCAACTCGGCCATCGGGGGACGCCACCAGGCCGCCACGGTGCAGCGCCCTTCGCGGTCCACTCGCAGTGCGTGGCCGGGAGCGACGGCACGCACGCCCTGGAACATCGACGCCTGGTCGAGCGGGTACACCGGAGAGCCCACCGAACCCATCCGAGCGGCCACCTGCCCCCGGTCCACCGAGGTATCGGTCAGCCACGCCAAGGTCCGAGCGCGGTCGGCTCCTACCGCGATCCCGTCCACGTCCGCGACGAACAGCCGCCGGTCCCCGGCCGCGGTGCCCCGCGCGTACGACTCGCCCGCCACGGAGGCCAGCAGGTGGAAGCTGCCTCGCGCCCCGGCGACCGCGCTCTCCACGCCGCCCACCGTGCGCAGCTCCCGCACCCGCCGCTCCAGCCGTGCCGGATCCAGCCCGCACACCCCGAGCACCACCAGCCGCCCACCGCCGGCCTCGACGACACGCGCGTCCCGCTCCGCCCAGCAGCCGACGAGCCACGGCCGGCCCGAGGCGTGCCGGACGACCCGGCACGCCGAGCGCCGCAGCCTCCCGAAGACGGTGGACGCCGCCTCACGGTCCGGAAGGACCACGAACCAGCGCCCGCCGCACGACCGGCTCACCCCCACCAGCGGAAGCCGCCGAAGCCGTCCCAGCGGTGCCCGAAGGCCCCCTCGGTCAGCTCGGCGTACTCCCCGACCTCCACCAGCACCGGGGCCTCGTACACCTCGGTCTCGTCGATGACCAGCTCTTCCCGCATGGTGGTGCTCTCCTTTCCGCAGCGGACGCTTTCCACGTGCGCCACGGGGATACCCCTGGCCGGGGCGGCGGAGACGCGGCTGGCGTCAGGACGCCACCGCGGGAGGCTCAGCGGGGGTGGACCGTCATGGGGACGCGGTCGGGGTGGGCCACCGCGGAGGCCACCTCGCGAGGGGTGTGGCCCGGAACGGGCCGCAGCTGCCAGCGGGCGAGGATCGTGGCCAGCGCGATCGTCGCCTCCGTCCAGACGAAGGCGTCGCCGATGCACTTGCGGTTGCCCGCGCCGAACGGGATGTACGCCTGGCGCGGGATCTCCGCCCGGCGCTCCGGCAGCCAGCGGTCCGGATCGAACCGCTCGGGCTCCGCGTACAGGTCCGGGCTCCGGTGCATGGCGTAGAGGCTGAACGCCACCTCGGTGCCCACGGGCAGGCTGTGCCCGCCCAGTTCGACGGGGGCGGTGGTGCGGCGCATCAGCATGGTGACGCCGTGCAGCCGGATCACCTCGTCGAGCACCCGCCGGACCGCCACCAGCCGGGGGACGTCCTCGATGGCCACCGGACGGTCACCGACGACCTCCTCGATCTCGGCCACCAGCTGCTTCTCGACGTCCGGATGGCGGGCCAGCTCGTGGAAGGTCCAGGCGAGCGTCGACGCCGTGGTCTCCGCCCCGGCGAAGAGGATCGTGCTGAGCTCGTCCCTGACCTCCGTGTCGGTCAGCGACTCGCCGGTCTCGGTGTCGCGCGCGGCGAGCAGCACGGTCAGCAGGTCGTTGCGGTCGGTGGGCCCCTTCTCCCGCGTGGTGGCGACGACTTCGTCGATCACCTTCCGCAGTGTCGCGGCCGCCGTGTCGAAGTCGCGGTTGGCGCGGATGGGCAGCCGGTCCAGGAACTTCGGGGAGGCCGCCCGTATCAGCATGTTCTTCAGGACGACGGGCAGGTTCTCGCGCACCGCCTCCACCGCGGGCAACCCGATGTCCAGGGAGAACAGCGTCGAGGCGAGCGTCTCGATGGCGTACGAGGCCATCGCCTGCTCCAGCTCGATCTCCTGGCCGGCCGTCCAGGAGTCCGCCAGAGCGCGGGCGTTGCCGCTCATGATCTCGGCGTACGCGGTGATGCGCTGCGGGTGGAACATGGGCTGGATCAGCCGGCGGTGCCTGCGGTGCACCTCGCCGTCGGCCGTGGCCAGGCCGTTGCCCGCGAGCGGGCGCAGCCGGTCGAAGAGCCTGCCCTTCTCGAAGCTGCGCGCCTGTCGGACCGTCACCTCGTGGACGAGCTCGGCGGACGTGGCGACGTAGACGGGCATGGTGCCGAGGCTGACCTGGACCAGGTCGCCGGTCTCCCGCAGCGACGTGAGGAAACCGAGGGGGTCGCGCCACAGCTTCAGGGCGTGCCCGAGGAGGGGGACGGCGCCGGGGGCGCGGGGGACGGAGGCCACTGCGGCTGTCACCGGAGAATCCTTTGCTGGGGGAGGGCCGCGGCGGCCGGGAGGCTCCACCACCAGGCGACCACGGGGATGTCGAGCGGTTCGGTGCTGTCGTCGGTGGGCCGGTCGCTGAAGAACGACGGCATGTGCGCCGGGTCGTCCGGGGTGGTGTAGCGCACGGAGCTGATGCCCCAGTCCTGGGCGCCACGGATGAAGTCGGCGAGGCTCGCCAGGTACCGGCGCAGCTGCGGGCTCCCGCTGCACGAGAGGTGCTCGGTGAGCCGCAGGAACAGGCACATCACCCGGTCGCGCTGCGCGATGGCGGTGGTCAGGGCGTCCTGCGGGGCGAGTCTCCCGTGGTGCTCCAGGACGCGCAGGACGTTGAGGTAGTAGCCCGTCCCGCTCTTCTCCTTGTGGTACGAGAAGATGTCGTTGTCCCAGGTGATGATGAACGACGCCATCTCGGCGGCGGCGCGGACGGCCGTGTGATCCCGCTCGTGCGGCTGGAGTTCGTAGCCGTACCCCATCTCCAGCATCGGCAGCACCACGGAGGTCGCTCCGTCGTAGAGCCGCATGAGGGTGTAGTCGTTGAGGTCGGGCACGGTGCCCGCGCGGCGGTGGGACGCCTCCCAGACGACCGAGAAGAAGTACTCGCGCAGGGCGTCCACCCAGCGGGCCGCCTGCCCCGGGGTGCCGTACCGGTCGACGCGCATCCGCAGGTCGCGCAGGCCGTCGGCGAGGGGGTCCTCCTGGAGGAGGGGCGCCTCGGGGTTCTGGGCGACGCGGAGCAGTCGGTGCAGGAGTCCGGCGAGGTCGCCCGGCCGGTGGCCGAGTTCGCCCTCTTCGCAGTGTCCGTCGTCCACGCCGAAGAGCCAGAGCACGAAGTCCGCGAGGAGGGAGACGACCTCCTCGCGGCCCTCGGGGAGGATGCGGGCGCAGAACGTGCCGATGTCCTGGCGTACGAGGCGCCCGCGCAGCTCGTGGGACCCGATGCGAAACGTTTCTGCCCAGGCGGCCGTCTGTACGTCTATCTCCGCGTGGCGCGGATGGATCGCCGGGGGGATGGGGGAGTAGATCGGCGGAACGATGAGCCCGGGGCCCACTGCGGCCTCCCTTGTAACACGGGGCGGGGGATGGTGACGTGTGCTCCGTCGGCACTGGCGTCGCACACGTCTCCCGCACCTCAGAGTGATCAACTCTGACGCATCGTAGTGATCACCTTGCATTGATCCAATAGGACAATCACCCAGCTAAGCGGCGACTTTGACGTGTTCATCGCCGGTTATCGCCGGGTTGTCGCGGGGTTATCGCCGTGATCGGAAGAGCGGCCTCCACCACGGCGTACGGCCGGGACGGCCGCCGCCCTCCGCCGGGGCACCGGCGGGCGGCACCTCCACGGGAACCGCGTCCGGCAGCGGGCCGGGCCCCGTGGAGGCGAAGTCCGCGGCGGGCCTGCCCCCGGCCGGCCCCGCCGACGCGGGCGGCGTGAACCGCACGGGCAGCGCCTCCAGCCGCTTCGACAACCAGGACGCCCGCGACCGCAACTCGCCCTCGTCCACCGCCAGCCGGAGGTCCGGCAGCCTCGACAGCAGGGTGTCGATCCCGGTGTCCGCGATGGCCCGGCCGATGTCCTGCCCCGGGCACTCGTGCGGACCGCTGCTGAACGCCAGATGGGCCCGGTTGCCCTGGAGAGGGGCCGTCGGATCCGGCCGGATCGCCGGGTCGACGTTCCCGGCCGCGAGCCCCAGCAGCAGCATGTCTCCCGCCTGGATCCGCTGACCGCCGAGCACGGTGTCACCCGTCGCCCACCGGCCCGTGATCGCGGACAGGGGTGGATCGTCCCACAGCACCTGCTCCAGCGCGTCGGGCAGCGTCATGTGGCCGCCGGCCAGACTCGCGCGGAAGCGGCGGTCGGTGAGGACCAGGCGCAGGGTGTTGCCGATGAGGTTGACCGTCGTCTCGTTGGCGGCGACGAGCACCAGCCGCAGGTGCTCCATGACCTCGTCGTCGGAGAGCCCGGCGGGGTGGTCGAGGAGGCGGCTCGCGAAATCGTGCCCGGGGCTGGTCTTCTTGCGCTCGGCGAGGGTGCGCAGCGTCGTTACCACGAACTCGTTGCTGGCGAGGGCCGTTTCCGTGCCCTTCATCAGATCCAGCGCGGCGTCCACCAGGCGGGGACCGTACTCCTCCGGCATGCCCAGGAGCTGCGTCATCACCAGCATGGGCAGCTTCTCGGCGAAGTCGCCGATCAGATCGGCCTGCCCGGCCCCGGCGAAGGAGTCGACCAGCTGGTTCGTGTACCGGATGACGTAGCGGCGGATGCCCCGGCGGTCGAACTGGTCCAGGCCGTCCCGTACGGCCGAGCGCAGCCGGTCGTGTTCCTCGCCGTCGGCGAAGACGCAGATCGGCTGCCACTCCACCATGGGTCGCAGCGGGGAGTCGGCGGGAACGCGGTTCTCCCGGAACATGCGCCACAGCCGCGAGTCGTTCGAGAACCGCGACGGCGAGCGCATCACCTCGAGGTTCTCCCGGTGCCCCAGCACCAGCCAGGCCGGCAGGTCGCCGTGGAGCAGCACCGGCGCCACCGGGCCGTGCTCCTTGCGGAGCGCCTCGTACAGGGCTCCCGGGTCGGCTTCGGCGACCGGGCCGTACAGCCTGCGCAGCTGGTCGGGCGCCATGCCGTGCGCCGGGCAGCCCGGCGGCGGGGCCGGGAAGGAGCCGGTGGTGTCGGTGGCGGTGTGGGGCGTGGTCATGACGCCTCCTGTGTCGTGGCGAGGGTCTGGAGGTAGCGCATCAGCGTCACCAGGACGTCCTTGGCGGAGCCGCGCTCGCGCGCGTCGCACGGCAGGATCGGCACCGAGTACGGCAGGTCCAGCGCGGTGCGCAGCTCCTCCACCGGGTACGTCGGCGCGTCCGGGAAGGAGTTGACGGCCACCACGAACGGCACCCCGCGCTCCTCCAGCCGCCCGATCACGTCGAAGCTGACCTCCAGGCGGCGCGTGTCCACCAGCACCACCGCGCCCAGCGCGCCTTCGAACAGTCCGCGCCACAGGAACCAGAAGCGCTCCTGGCCCGGCGTGCCGAACAGGTAGAGCACCAGCTGGTCGTTGATGCTGATCCGGCCGAAGTCCATGGCGACCGTCGTCGACGTCTTGCCGCCGATCCCGGCGGTGTCGTCCACGCCCACCCCGGCCTGCGTCATCGTCTCCTCGGTCGTCAGCGGCCGGATCTCGCTGACCGAGCCGACCAGCGTCGTCTTGCCGACGCCGAAGCCGCCCACGATCACCACCTTCACGGCGGTGGTGGCCGTCGCGGGCAGCACGTCCTCGCTCCGCGGCCCGCGCGCGGGCGCGCCTGCCCGCTCGGGGCCGTACTGCTCAGAGCCGTACTGCTCAGAGCTTTTGAAGTCCATCGATCACTGCCTCAATCAACGCGCGGTCGGGGAGTCGGGCGGGTGGGACGGGGGCGCGGGCGACGACCCGGTTGTCGGCGACGAGGTCGCCGAGCAGGACGGTGACGACACTGACCGGGAGGCCCAGGTACGCGGAGATCTCGGCGACCGACAGCGGCGCCTGGCACAGCTGGACGATCGCCGCGTGCTCCGGCTGCATCCCGGGCCGCACGCCGGACCTGGCCACGATCAGGGTGACCAGGTCGAGGGAGGCGGCGGCCGCCGAGGCTCCGCTGCGGCCGCCCGTGATGACGTACAGCCGCTCGGGGCTCGTCTCCTCCCAGTCCGCGCCGGTGGTGCCGCCCTCGCCGCCTCCGCCGGCCGCGTCGCTCACTCGGCGTCCCGGCGCGGCGGACTGCTCAGGTGCTCTCCGATCCGCAGTACGAGGTCGCGCATGCGCTGACCCATCAGCCCGGCGTCGACGCCCTCGTCGGCGAGCACGGCGAGGTACGCGCCGGTGCCCGCCGCCATCAGGTAGAAGAAGCCGCCGTTCATCTCGATGACGACCAGCCGCATCCGGCCGTCGCTGCCCGGCAGTTCGGTGGCGACCGCGCCGGCCAGTGACTGGAGCCCGGCGCAGGCGGCGGCCAGCCGGTCCGCCGTGTCGTCGTCCGTGCCGTACTGGGCCATGCGCAGACCGTCGGCGGAGAGCACGACCACGTGCCTGGTCTGCGGCACGCCTTCCGCGAGGTCCTTGAGCATCCAGTCCATATTGGCCTGCTGCTTGATCATGGCTGAGTGTTCCCCTTGCTTGCGTCGGTGGGCTCCCCGGTCAGGCCGCTCTGGAACGCGGCCAGCCACATTCCGGGCTGCACCTGAGGTGAGGGCTCCTGGTCGGGAGCGGCGGTGGGCGTCGGCGTCGCCGACGCGGCGGGCGTGCCGGACGCGGCCGGTGCGGCGGGCGCGGCGGATGTGGCGGGCTTCTTGCGGCGTCGCTGCGGCAGCCCGTTCGCGGTGCGCGCGGTCACAACCGGCGTGTGGTCGTCCGCGACCGGGCCGGTGGCGGCGGCGCGCGCGGCGGAACCGGAGCCGGTGGCGGGATCGGCGGCCGGGCCCGGGAGGGCGGGCGCCTCCGGCACCGTCGTCCGCGGGACGGACGCGGCGCCGATGCCGTGGGCGAGGCCACTCGCCGAGGCCACGGTGGTGATCAGCTCCTGCGGCACCACCACGACGGCCCGGACACCGCCGTACGCGGACGGGCGCAGCGAGACCTGGAAGCCGTACGCCTGCGCCAGCCGGCCGACCACGGCGAGGCCGAGGCGCGGCGTCTCGCCGAGGTCGTTGACGTCGATGCCCTGCTGGGCCTGGCGCAGCATGCGCTCGGCGCGCTTGCGGGCCTCCTCGCTCATGGAGACGCCGCCGTCCTCGATCTCCACGGCGATGCCCGACTGCACCTCCACGGCGGTCAGGTGGACCTTGGTCTGCGGCGGCGAGTAGCGCGTGGCGTTGTCGAGGAGCTCGGCGAGCGCGTGGATCAGCGGCTCGACGGCCGGGCCGGTGACGGCGACCTCGGTGACGGAGTGCAGCTCGACGCGCTGGTAGTCCAGGATCCGGGACATGGCGCCGCGCAGCACGCTGTACAGCGGCACGGCCCGGCTCCACTGGCGGCCGGGGCGGGCGCCGCCGAGCACGGCGATGGAGTCGGCGAGCCGGCCGATCAGCGCGGTGCCGTGGTCGATGCGCAGCAGATCGCCGAAGACCTGGGGGTTGTTGCCGTGGCGGTCCTCCATCTGCCGGAGTTCCTGGGCCTGCTGGTGCACGATGGCCTGAACCCGGCGGGCGATGTTCACGAAGGCGCGCTGCGCGGACTCGCGCAGGTCCTCCTCGGCGACGACGGCGTCGACGACGACGCGTACGACCGCCTGGTGCTCCTCGGGCGCGGTGAGCGCGGCCAGCACGTCCTCGGGGAACTCGCCCCGGCGCAGCCGCTCGACGGCGTCCGGCAGCAGGGTTCCGGCCAGGTGCGCGGTCTCGGCGTTGCGCCGCGCCAGGGCGGTGTCGCGGGCGGCGACGGTGCGCTCCAGCTGTTCGATCACCCGCCCGCGGCGGGCCGCCTCCGCGCCCATGGCGGCGAGCGCGAGGGCGGCGACGGCGCCGATGACACCGACCGGTACGCGCGCCGGGGCGGACACCAGAGCCACCGTGACACCTGCGGCGACGGCGGTCAGAGCGGCGGGCAGAAGCCACACGAAAGAGGCCGCGGACCGCGGGCTTCCACTTCCGGGCGACGATTCCTCACGGACCATCAGCACCCTCAAACCCATCGAACGAGAAAGATCATATGACGACGGGCGGGAGCATAACCCCTGGAAGTCAAGGGGATTGACGGCGGGTCAGGCCTTTGGCGCGATCTGTACGCGGCGGCTCGCCTCGGTGTGCAGCTGCGGCCATAACCGGAGGAAGCGACTCCGCCCCAATCGTCCGGACATGGGCTGGGCGCGGCCGGACCTGGGCGGACCCCGTCGCCGCGCTCGTCGTCACCGCCGTCGCGGCGAAGGAGGGCCGGGACGCCTGGCGCGGCGACGGATGCCGCACCCCCGTTCGGGACCCCTACCTCTCGTAGGGCTCGAAGACGCCGAGCTGCTGCATCAGTCCGAGGTCGTCGATGTTCCACCAGCTCTCGGCGATCTTGCCGTCCTTGCAGCGGAACGTCGCGTGGCCGGTGCCCGAGACGTCCCGGTTGGTGGCCTCCAGGCCCCGGTACTCGCCGATGTGGCGGCCCGTGTAGGACATCCGCATGCAGACCAGGTCACCCTCGGCGACCAGGCTGTCGATGGTGCAGGTCGGCGAGAACGCCTCCATGATCTCCCGGTTCTCCGCCTTCGCCTGCTCCAGGTCGACGTCGTACGACGACAGCGACGGATCGTGCTCCCGGTAGTCGGGGGAGCACAGCTCGTCCGCCGCTTCGGTGTTCCCGCGGTTGATGACCTCCTCGACGAACCGCTGCACCACGATCTTGTTGAGCTGCTGGTCCCCGAGCACATCGAGGTCCGTGAACGACGGCTCGCCGTCGCAGAGCTCCATCAGCTGCTGGTAGATCCGGTTGGTCTCCGGCAGGTTCGAGTTCTTCATCGCCTCCTCGTACGAGGGGAATTCCACGATCTCGACGACGTGCGTGCCGTCGGAGCGGTCCCGTCCGACGATCGAATGGGTGGCCGTCCGCTTACCCTCCGTCGCCTGGATCCACTGGTCCATCAAGCCGCGTAGTTCATCGACCCTGTCCGTCTTGAGGTCGATGACCTGGACGAATGACATGGTCCCTCCTGCCGCTCGGAACACTCGGGCACTTTCAGAATATGTCTGATATGCGGCAGATGTTCGGTCGAGTCGGCGGTCCGCCGGGAATCGGATCCTCCGCTCCCGCTGAACGCGACGGCTCCGCCGTCCGTACCCAGGGGCGGACGCGTCCCCCCGGTAGCCGGCCGGCATCCGGAGTCCGAACGATCCGCAGGAGCCACTGAGTTGACCCACAGGCGCATCACCAAGAGAAAAGCCGTCGTCGCAGGAGCCGCCGCCACCGGCGTCATCGCCGCGGCGATCCTGCTGCCCAACGCCAATGCCTCCCAGTCCGGACCCGGCTCCGAGACGGTCGTCCCGCAGAAGATGACCGCCGCCTCCGCCGCACGCCTCGCGAAGAAGCTGGGCGACCAGCTCGGGAACGCCTACGGTGGGGCGTACTACGACGCCGGGAAGCAGCAGCTCATCATCAACGTCGTCGGCGACGACAACGACATCGACGTCCAGGTGGCCCGGGCGGGCGCGGTCCCCCGTGAGGTGCGCAACAGCACCGCCGCGCTGAAGTCCGCCGCGCGCACCCTCACCAGCCGGGCCACCATCCCCGGCACCGCCTGGGCCGTCGACCCCCGTACCAACCAGGTCCTCGTCACGGCCGACCGCACCGTCACCGGCGACCGGTGGGAACGGCTGGAGACGACCGTGAAGTCGCTCGGCGACGGCGTCGCCCGCATCCAGAAGTCCAAGGGCGAGTTCAAGCCCTTCGCCGACGGCGGCGACGCCATCTTCGGCGGCGGCGCCCGCTGTTCGCTCGGCTTCAACGTCACCACGCAGCAGGGGCAGCGCGGCTTCCTGACGGCAGGGCACTGCGGGGTCGCGGCCGAGCGGTGGACGGACGAGAACGGCGCGCAGCTCGGCACCGTCCAGGCCGCCACCTTCCCCGGCGAGGGCGACTTCGCCCTGGTCACGTACGACGACCCCGGCGCGGACGCCGCGGACGTCGTCGACGTGGGCGGCGGGCAGAAGGTGCCGATCCGGGGCGCGGCCGAGGCGGCCGTCGGCCAGCAGGTGTTCCGCATGGGCAGCACCACCGGCCTGCGCGACGGACAGGTCACGGGCCTGAACGCGACGGTGAACTATCCGGAGGGAACGGTCACCGGCCTCATCCAGACCACCGTCTGCGCCGAACCGGGCGACAGCGGCGGCGCGCTGTTCACCCGCGACGGCGCCGCCATCGGCCTCACCTCGGGCGGCAGCGGAAACTGCGACGTCGGCGGGGAGACGTTCTTCCAGCCCGTCACGACCGCGCTGGCCGCGGTCGGCGCCCGCCTTCCGTGAGACGCGGCGCCCGTGCCCGTACGGTCAGGGCGGTGACAGCCGCAGCCGTACGGGCACGGAGGCCGCGGCGGCCGCGGCTCGTACGGGTCGTCAACGCGGAGCCGCCGGCCGGGCCGACGCCTCACGACGCGGTGGGCGGCACCCACGGTCTGGCGGGGCT
>NZ_JBEXNO010000052.1:0-48703 GCF_040611175.1 Streptomyces sp. NPDC003036
CTTCCGATCTGGACTCTCGTTCACCGCGCTTCGCGCGAGTTCAGTCGTTTTACGTCCGACCACCCCCCACGCTCCACCCCCGTCCCCCTCACGTGAGTGGTCGTCCCCGCCGCCGGTGCGCGCATCCCCGGTGGGCACCGCCCCGCAGTCGGGGGACGGCCTCGGGGTGGGGCCGTGCAGGGTCGTCCCCGCAGCGGATGGGGGTACCTCCCGTGCCCGAAGGGCTACGGGGGAGGCGCCGAGACCGTTCTGCGTACGTGGGTGCCCAGGCCGCCAATGCCGAGGAGTCGAGCCCGGAGGGGCCCCCGCACCGCCACCCACCGGTGGCAGCCGTACCACGCGGGCGCCCGCACGGCACCGGTCTTGGACTTTCCGGTGCCGTCCTTGGACCGGGCTCGCGAAGTTCGTCCGCGGGCTTCCGTCGGTTCATGTGCGGCTGCTGTGATGCGCCCGCCATGCCCACATCACCCCACAGGAGGCGCGAGTGAACCTGGTCGTCAACGGTGACGCCGAGAGCGGGCCCGGAGGGACCGCCGAACCCGTCGGGGCCGTGACCGGCTGGCGGGTCCTGCAGGGCGCGCCCGCCCTCGTCGCGTACAGCTACGGCAGCGGCTACCCCACCGCCTCGGACCCGGGCCCCGCGCAGCGCGGGAGCCGGTTCTTCTCCGGCGGCAACGCGCCCCGCACCGCACTGGTGCAGGACATCCCGCTGCCCGCGACCGGCGCGACCGGCCACGCGGCCGTCGACGCGGGGCAGGTGCGGTACGCCGTCGGCGCCTGGCTCGGCGGGTACGCGTCGCAGGAGGACGGCGCGCGGCTGTCCGTGGAGTTCCGGGACGCCAAGGGGACGCCCGTCGCGCTCAGCGTGCTCGGGCCGGTGACGGCCGCCGAGCGCAAGGGGCGGACCGGGCTCGTGGAGCGCAGGGCGGCCGCGGCCGTGCCGCCCGGTGCCAGGACCGCGCGGGTGCTGCTCGTCCTGACCCGTACCGGGGGCGGGACCTCCAACGACGGTTACGCCGACGGGATCACGCTCACGCTCACGGGGGTACAGAAGTGACGCTCGACCGACGCACGCTGCTCAAGGCCGCCGGCGCCGCCGGCGCGCTCAACGTGGTCTGGCCGCTCAGCGCCGGCCTCTCGCCCGCGCAGGCCCGCGAGGCCGCCGAGGCGCTCGGCGCGGACTACGACCCGGCGCCCTTCACCCTCGGCGTGGCCTCCGGCGACCCGCAGCCGTCGAGCGTCGTGCTGTGGACGCGCCTCGCGCCGGAGCCGCTCGCGGCCGAGCAGCTGCTGCCCGAGATCGTCGAGGTCGAGTGGGCGGTGGCGGAGGACCAGGCCATGAGCCGGGTCGTGGCCCGCGGCACCGCGCCCGCCTCGGCGACGCTCGGCCACAGCGTCCACGTACCGGTGCAGGGGCTGAGCGCGGGCCGCCACTACTGGTACGCCTTCAAGGCGCTGGGCGTGACGAGCCGCGTCGGCCGGACGAAGACCGCGCCGGTCGGCGCCGTCGCGCGCGTACGGTTCGCCGCCGCCAACTGCCAGGCGTTCCACGACGGGTTCTACGCCGCTCACCGGGGCATCGCCCGCGAGAACGTCGACTTCGTCGTCCACCTCGGCGACTACATCTACGAGCACGGGCCGGTGGGCGGCGACCACGTACGGGATCACGAGGGCCCCGCGGTGTTCACGCTCGCCGACTACCGGCGCCGCCACGCCCTCTACAAGGGGGACGCGTCCCTGCGCGAGGCGCACGCCGCCCACCCGTGGTTCCTCACCTGGGACGACCACGAGGTCGCCAACGACTACAGCGGTACGGGCGGGGGCGCGCCCTTCCTCCAGCGGCGGGCGGCGGCGTACCAGGCCTGGTACGAGAACATGCCGCACCGGGACGGCGGGGAGTCCGCGCTGCCGGACCCGGTGATCCACCGCAACCGTCGCTGGGGCGACCTGCTGGAGCTGACGGTCCTGGACCTCCGCTCGTACCGCTCGGCGCAGAACCTCCCCGACGGCACCATCCTGGGCGGCGCCCAGAAGGCGTGGCTCAAGGGGAACATCGACCGCGCGCCCGACGCGTGGCACGTGTGGGCGAACTCCATCATGCTCAGCCAGCTGCGGGGCCGGCCGGGCGGCTCGTACATGTTCACGGACCAGTGGGACGGCTTCCTGGCGGAGCGGAAGGAGGTCCTGAACCACGTCCACACCAGCGGCCTCGAAGACCTCGTCGTCATCACCGGCGACTGGCACTCGGCGTTCGTCGACGACATCCGCACCGACTTCGACGACACCGGCTCGCCGCTCGTCGGCACGGAGTTCACCGCCCACTCCGTGACATCGGGCGCGTACTCCGCCGACTGGAACGCGACCAACGGCCCCCTGATGGGCAAGGCCAACCCGCACCTGAAGTACTTCGAGGGCAACCGGTACGGCTATGACGTGTACGAGGTCACGCCGGAACGTTTCTCCGTCCATATGCGGGTGATCGCCGACCGTCGCGACCCCGTCTCGCCGGTCACCACGCTCACCACCTTCCACGTGGACCGGGGCCGCACCGGCTCGTACGAGGACCCGGCGACGAAGAACAGCCCGGCCCAGTACCGCAGGGACTGACATCACACCGGTGCGCGGTTCCGCCGCGCACCGGTGCCGCCCTAACCTCGGGTCATGTTCGCTGCCTACGCCGCCCGAATCGACCGCGACCAGCCCCTGAACGGCCTTGAGCTGGGCGAACGCCCGGAGCCCGAGGTCCGCCCCGGCTGGACCACCGTCACCGTCAAGGCCGCCTCCCTCAACCACCACGACCTGTGGTCGCTGCGCGGGGTGGGGCTCGCCGAGGACAAGCTGCCGATGATCCTCGGCTGCGACGCCGCAGGAATCGACGAGCAGGGCCGGGAGGTGGTCCTCCACTCCGTCATCGGCCAGAGCGGGCACGGCGTCGGACCGGACGAGCCCCGCTCCATCCTGACCGAGCGCTACCAGGGCACCTTCGCCGAGCGCGTCACCGTCCCCGCGTGGAACGTCCTGCCGAAGCCGAAGGAGCTGTCGTTCGAGGAGGCCGCCTGCCTGCCGACCGCGTGGCTGACGGCGTACCGGATGCTGTTCACCAACGCCGGTGTGCGGCCCGGCGACTCGGTCCTCGTGCAGGGCGCGGGCGGCGGCGTCGCCACGGCCGCGATCGTGCTCGGCAAGGCGGCCGGCCTGCGGGTCTTCGCCACCAGCCGCGACGAGGCCAAGCGCAAGCGGGCGCTGGAGCTGGGCGCGGTCGAGGCGTACGAGCCCGGCGCGCGGCTGCCGCGGCGGGTGGACGCCGTCATCGAGACCGTCGGCGCGGCGACCTGGTCGCACTCGGTGAAGTCGCTGCGGCCCGGCGGCACGCTGGTGATCTCGGGCGCGACGAGCGGCGACCGGCCCTCGCACGCCGAGCTGACCCGCATCTTCTTCCTGGAGCTGAAGGTCGTGGGCTCGACCATGGGCACCAAGGACGAGCTGGAGGACCTGCTCTCCTTCTGCGCGGCGACGGGCGTACGGCCGGTCATCGACGAGGTGCTGCCGCTGGACCGGGCGCGGGAGGGCTTCGAGAAGATGGCCGCCGGGGACCTGTTTGGAAAGATTGTCCTCACCACCTCTTGATGGAGCGTCAGCCGCGCTGATGGGATCTCCGGCACCCGATGCCGGAGGTCCCTCATGCGCGCTCTCGCCCTCGCCCTCTCCGCCGCCGCCCTGCTCGCCGTCGTGCCCCCGGTCGCCCCGGCCGCGCGGGCGGAAACCGGTGACATACCCCGGCTCACCGACGACCGGGGCCGCGTCCTGACCCTGCGCGGCTGGAACGTCGAGGACAAGACGCACCGCGGCGACGCCGCCCTGTCCGCCATCACCGAGAAGCACTTCCGCGACCTGCGCGCGCGGGGCTTCAACTTCGCCCGCCTACTGGTGTTCTGGGACGACCTGGAGCCCCGGCCCGGCCGGTACAGCGAGGCGTACCTGCGCAAGATCGAGCGGATCCTCGACTGGGCGCACACGTACGACATCCACGTCGTCATCGACGCCCACCAGGACGTCTTCGGTCCGGCCTTCGGCCACCGCGGCATCCCCGAGTGGGCCACGCGCACCGACGGGCTGCCCTTCACCCCGCACCCGGACGACTGGTTCGCCGAGTACTTCGAGCCCGCCGTCCAGCGGGCCTTCACGCACCTGTACGAGGACGAGGACCTGCGGCGCGCCCAGGCGGACATGTGGCGGGTGCTCGCCGACCGCTTCGAGCACCACCCGGCGGTCCTCGGCTACGACCTCATCAACGAGCCCATGGGCGAGCTGCGCGAGGGCGAGGACCTCGCGACCGCGGCGCGCCGCATCGAGCGTGAGCAGATCACCCCGATGTACAACCGCCTCGCCGACGCGGTCCGGGCCGTCGACGACGACACCTGGGTCTTCGTCGAGCCGACCCCGATCGTGGGGGAGGGCGTGCCCACGGGCCTGGGGAAGGTCAAGGACTCGAAGGTGGTGTACGCGCCGCACTTCTACAACACCGCGATGGAGGCGGGCGCCGACTACGACCCGGCGGCCGGCTGGATCGAGGCGTACGAGGCGGCGGTGACGGCGTACCCGAAGGAGCACCGGGTGCCGGTGGTGGTGGGGGAGTGGGGCCCGCTGAACAACTCCCTCCCCAACATGGGCCGCTTCTACCGCGAGGCGCTCACCTCCCTCAACCGCTACAGCTCGGGGTGGGCGGGCTATGTGTGGTGTTACGGCGGCGGCTACTGCGCCGTCGACTCCTCGGGTGCCTGGCGGGTGAACAAGGAGCAGACGGCGGCGCCGTACGCCGAGGCGGTCGCGGGCCGCGTCCTCTCCGCGTCCCCCGAGCGCCTGGTGTACGTGGCGGGGCGCGGCGGCGCGACGGAACTGTCGCTCCCGCCGGGCGCGCGCGGCTGGCGCGTGGAGGTCGCCGGGCGGGCGTGGCCGCGTACGGCGGTGGTGGCGCCGGGTGAGGCGGGGCGGGTGGTGGTGCGGGCGGTGCCGGGGGCGACGGTCACGGTGTCTGTCAATCAAGGTTGACGCATGCCGGATGTCAACGTAAGTTGACGCCATGACGGAAGCAACCGATCTCGCCGCCCGCGCGGGCGACAGCGACCCCAGGGTCGGGCTGCGCGCGGTCGCCGCGCTGCGGCGGCTGCTGGAGCAACTGGAAGCCGTACAGGTCCGCAGCGCCCGGGCCCGGGGCTGGTCGTGGCAGGAGATCGCGGCCGAGCTGGGCGTCAGTCGGCAGGCCGTACACAAGAAGTACGGGAGGCATTGATGTTCGAGCGGTTCACGAAGAGCGCCCGGTCCGTGGTCACCGGCGCCGTCGCCCTCGCGGAGGGGGCCGGCGCGGACTCCGTGACGGAGGAGCACCTCCTGCTGGCCCTGCTGGACCTGGAAGGCACGCCGTCCGCCGCCGCCTTCGCCGCCCTCGGCGCCACCGGGCGGCGCGCCTCCGTCGAGGCCGGCCTGGCGGAGGCCCGGCGGCGCGGCGGCCTGACCAAGGCGGACGCGGAGGCGCTGGCGGGCATCGGCGTCGACGTGACCGCGATCGTCTCGCGGGTCGAGGCGGTGCACGGCGAGGGCGTCCTGGCGGGCGACCACGGCTCGAAGCGGTGGTGGTCGGGCTCCCGCCCGTCCTTCAGCCGTCCCGCGAAGGACGTGCTGGAGCGGTCCCTCCGCGTCGCGCTGGGCCGCCGCGACCGGTACATCGGGGACGAGCACCTGCTGCTGGCCCTGACGGCCCGTCCGGGCGTGGTGGCGGATGTGCTGGCGGATCACGGAGTGACGTACGCGGGGGTGGAGCGGGCGCTGGGCGGTGGCGGGGGCGCGGCGAAGGCGGGCTGACGGCACCGAGGGCATCCAGGGCGCCGCCCCCCCCGCGCGTCAGTCGCGCGGAGCGCCGCGTAGCAGGGCCACGATGTGGGCGGCCGCCGTCGAGAGGTGGCGGCGGGACGCGGCCAGCTGGGCCGGGGTGACGCCGTGGTCGCGGGCCGCGTCGCGGATGTCGTCGCGGAAGCGGTCCAGCAGGCGCTCCAAGTCGCGGGCGGGGTCGCCCGTGGTCGTCACGTCCTGCCAGGCGGGGGCCTCGGCCCCCTCCTGGGCCGTAGTCGCCGTACCGCCGAAGAGGCCGCCCAGGCCGCTCAGGCTGCCCGTCAGGTCGGAGAGGGCCGAGGGCCACTCGCCCTTCGCCATGTGGTCCTGGACCTGCTTCGCGAGGCGCTGCATCTCCCGGCGGGCCTTGTCCTGGGCCTCCTTCGCCTGGAGGTGCGCCCACTTCGCCTCCTCGCGGGCCCGGCGGGACTCCTCCTTCGCCCGGCGGGCCTGCTCCTGCCACGAGTCCTTGCGCGTCTCGCTGGCCGCCGCGCGCATCTCGCTGCGCAGCTTGCCCGCCGCGCCGCGCACGTCGTCGCGGATCTCGGCGGCCAGTTCGGAGACGGACGCGCGGATCTCCTGTTCCAGGTCGGCCAGTTCGCCGCTGCGGCCGGCCAGCTCCGCGCGGCCGGCGTCGGTGAGGGAGTACACCTTGCGGCCGCCCTCGGTGGTGTGCGTGACCAGGCCCTCGGCCTCCAGCTTGGCGAGCCGGGGGTAGACCGTGCCGGCCGACGGGGCGTACAGGCCGTGGAAGCGCTCCTCCAGCAGCCGGATCACCTCGTAGCCGTGGCGGGGCGACTCGTCGAGGAGCTTCAGCAGGTAGAGCCGCAGGCGGCCGTGGGCGAAGACGGGCGGCATGTCACAGCACCTTTCCGGACGCGGGCTCGGACGCGGACTCGGGCTCCGACTCGGGGCGGCGCAGCAGGGCGATGGAGCCGGAGACCGTGGTCGCCTTGAGGGTGCCCGTGCCCGCGCCGAGCGTGCCCTTGATGCTCTTGGAGCCCCACTGGCCGTCCACCCGCAGGTCGTCGAAGGCGCTGGAGACCGCGCCGCTCGTGGTGTTCGCCTCCACCCGTGCGTCCGTGGGGTGCGGCAGGCGGATCGCGATCTCACCGGAGACGGTGGTGAGCCGGATGTCGGTGCCCCGGTCGGCGGGGTCGAGGTCGATGACCATGTCGCCGGTGACCGAGTCGGCGCGTACGGACGTGCCCGTGCCGTCGACGACCGTCAGGTCGCCGGAGACCGAGCTGTACCGCAGTTCGCCGGCGACCGACTGCGCCTCCACGTTCCCGGAGACGGTCTCGGCGCGGACCGGGCCCGAAAGCCCGACCAGCGTGGTGTCGCCGGTGACGCCGCGTACCTCCGTACGTCCCCGGATGCCGGAGACCACCGCCTCGGCGCCCACGACGCCGACCTCCACGGAGGCGCCCGCCGGTACGGCGAGCGAGACGACGGCGCTGCGGTCGCGGCCCTTGCGGTCGAACCACTTGAGGAAGCCCTTCCAGGGCAGGTCCTCGTACGACACGGTGAGCGTGGAGCCGCGCTGGGTGACGATCAGGGGCGGGCCCACGACCTCGGAGATCTCCAGCCGCGCCGGACCCTCGTCGACGCCCACGACGTTGACCGTCCCGTGGACGACACGCACCTTCAGCGAGGTCACGGGGTCGTCGAGGGCGAAGGTGCGCGGCTCGGTGACGGACCACTCGGGCATGGGCCTCCCTGGGGCCATGACGCAACATATCGCGTCTACAGTTGAAAGACACGATATATCGCGGTGGTGGTAAGTCAAGCGGCCGGTCGATCGGTACGAACCCGGACGAATTGGCCTAGCGTATGGGGCATGGACGCGACATCGACGGGCGCCCTGCTGCTCTGCCGGGCCGAGCCGGCGGTCGTACGGGCACCGGCGCAGCTCCTGCGCGAACGCCTGCTCCTCACCGCCGCCGGGCAGGGCTGGAGCGTGCTCGTCCCCGAGGGCAGGCCCTGGCTGGACGAAGGTGAACCGGTCGAGCGGGTCGCCGCGGGCTGGGCATCGGCGCTGGGGGTCGCGGCACCCTGGCCGGTGCTCGCGCTCTGGTGGGACCCGGACCGGGCCGGCTACACCCTGGCGTCCGGCTTCCGCCGTCCCGTCGGGTACACCTGGCTGGCCGACGGCACCCCGGCCGGCGAGGACGAGGCGATGCACACCTTCGCCGCCCGCCTGGGCCTCGACCCGGTCCTGGACGTCCAGGACCTCGAACCGCTCACGCGCCCCGACCGGGCCGCCGACGCCCGCGCCCGGCTCCTCGGCCTGCTCGCCGTCCTGGCCCGGCTGGACCTCGCGCTGCCGCCCGGCCTCGCCCCCGGCGAACCGGCCGCCCGCCTCCGTACCGCCGCCGAGGAGCAGGGCGCCGACCCGGTGGAGTGGCCGGGCCTGCGCGAGGCGGTACGGGACGAGGCGCACACCCTCGGCAGCGCCGTCGGGGACGCGGTAGCGGGCACCGGCGGCGGTTCCTCGGTAGCGAGGTTCATCGCCGCCGTCCAGCTTGCGGCCGGTGTGCCCCTGCTCGCCTGGGCCCTGTCACGCCGCAGCCCCGGCTGGGCCGCGGCGGGCGCCCTGCTCATCGCCGACGGCGCGCTGCTCGGCCTGGCGAATGGGCTGCCTACAGGTCGTCGTCCTCGTCGTCGTCCAGCCGCGCCAGCCACGTCGCCAGGCGCTCCACGGGAACCTCGAAGTCAGGGTTGAGATCGACGAACGTCCGCAGCTGCTCGGCGAGCCACTCGAAGGTGACCTCCTCCTCGCCGCGCCGCTTCTCCAGTTCCTCGATGCCACGGTCGGTGAAGTACATGCCATCAGGTTAAGTCAGTACGCCGGAGGGCCCGGCACCGCGATCACCTCGCGGGGCCGGGCCCTCCGGTTCGTACGAGAACGGCTCAGGCCTCGAAGACCTCGTTGACCAGCTGCACCTGCTCGGCCTGGTGGCGCTTGGCCGAGCCGACCGCCGGGGACGAGCTGTGCGGCCGCGAGATGCGGCGCAGGCGCTCGGCCGGGGGCAGGTCGGCGCCGACCGCCAGGTCGAGGTGGTCGATCAGGTTGAGCGCGATGAACGGCCAGGCACCCTGGTTCGCCGGCTCCTCCTGGGCCCACAGGTACTTCTCGGCGTTCGGGTACTTGGCGATCTCCGCCTGGAGTTCGGCACCCGGCAGCGGGTACAGGCGCTCGACGCGGAGGATCGCGGTGTCCGTCACCCCGCGCTTCTTCCGCTCCGCGTCCAGGTCGTAGTAGACCTTGCCGGAGCAGAAGACGACCTTGCGGACCGCGTTCGCGTCGACCGACGTGTCGCCGATCACCGGGCGGAAGCCGCCCGTGGTGAACTCCTCCGCCTTCGACGCCGCCGCCTTCAGACGCAGCATCGACTTCGGGGTGAAGACGACCAGCGGCTTGTGGTGCGGGTTGTGCACCTGCCACCGCAGGAGGTGGAAGTAGTTCGACGGCAGGGTCGGCATGGCGACCGTCATGTTGTGCTGCGCGCACATCTGGAGGAAGCGCTCGGGGCGGGCCGAGGAGTGGTCCGGGCCCTGGCCCTCGTAACCGTGCGGCAGCAGCAGGGTGACGCCGGAGGTCTGGCCCCACTTCTGCTCGGCCGAGGAGATGAACTCGTCCACGACGGTCTGCGCGCCGTTGACGAAGTCACCGAACTGCGCCTCCCACATGACCAGCGACTCGGGCCGCGCCAGCGAGTAGCCGTACTCGAAGCCCATCGCCGCGTACTCGCTGAGCAGCGAGTCGTAGACGTTGAAGCGGGCCTGGTCCTCGGAGAGGTACTGCAGCGGCGTGTAGTCCTCGCCGGTCACCTGGTCCACCAGCACCGCGTGGCGCTGGCCGAAGGTGCCGCGGCGGGTGTCCTGGCCGGCCAGGCGGACCGGGACGCCCTCCATCAACAGCGAGCCGATGGCGAGGGTCTCGCCCATGCCCCAGTCGATCGTGCCGTCGTCGACGGAGGCCGCGCGGCGCTGGAGCTGCGGCATCAGACGCGGGTGCACGGTGATCCGGTCCGGGATGTTGACCTGAGACTCGGCGATCCGCTTCACGATCTCCTGGGAGACCGCGGTGGTGACGGCGACCGGGAACTCGGCCTGGGCGTCCGGCACCGGCGCCGGGGCCGGCTGCGCGGTGGCCTCGCGGACCTCGGTGAACACCTTCTCCAGCTGGCCCTGGAAGTCCTGGAGCGCCTGCTCCGCCTCTTCCAGGGTGATGTCGCCGCGGCCGATCAGCGACTCGGTGTAGAGCTTGCGCACCGAGCGCTTCTTGTCGATCAGGGACACCATCTGCGGGTTGGTGAACTGCGGGTTGTCGCCCTCGTTGTGACCGCGGCGGCGGTAGCAGATGAGGTCGATCACGACGTCCTTGTTGAACGCCTGGCGGAACTCGAAGGCGAGCCGCGCCACGCGGACGCACGCCTCCGGGTCGTCGCCGTTCACGTGGAAGATCGGCGCCTCGATCATGCGGGCCACGTCGGTCGCGTACATCGACGAGCGCGACGACTCCGGGGCGGCGGTGAAGCCGACCTGGTTGTTGATGACGATGTGGACCGTGCCGCCGGTGCGGTAGCCCCGCAGCTGCGACATGTTCAGCGTCTCGGCGACGACACCCTGGCCGGCGAAGGCCGCGTCACCGTGGAGGGCGACCGGCAGGACGGTGAAGTCCGTGCCGCCCTTGTTGATGACGTCCTGCTTGGCGCGGACGACACCCTCCAGGACCGGGTCGACCGCCTCCAGGTGGGAGGGGTTGGCGACCAGCGAGACCTTGATCTGCTCGCCGTCCAGGCCGGTGAAGGTCCCCTCGGCGCCCAGGTGGTACTTCACGTCGCCGGAGCCGTGCATCGACTTCGGGTCGAGGTTGCCCTCGAACTCGCGGAAGATCTGCGCGTACGACTTGCCGACGATGTTCGCCAGGACGTTCAGGCGGCCGCGGTGGGCCATGCCGATGACGACCTCGTCCAGCCGGGACTCGGCCGCCGAGTCGATGACCGCGTCCAGCAGCGGGATGACGGACTCGCCGCCCTCCAGCGAGAACCGCTTCTGGCCGACGTACTTGGTCTGGAGGAACGTCTCGAACGCCTCCGCGGCGTTCAGCCGGCGCAGGATGCGCAGCTGCTCCTCGCGCTCCGGCTTGGAGTGCGGGCGCTCGACGCGGTCCTGGATCCACTTGCGCTGCTTCGGGTCCTGGATGTGCATGAACTCGATGCCGGTGGTGCGGCAGTACGAGTCGCGCAGCACACCGAGGATGTCGCGCAGCTTCATCATGGACTTGCCGCCGAAGCCGCCGACCGCGAACTCCCGCTCCAGGTCCCAGAGCGTCAGGCCGTGCTCGGTGATGTCCAGGTCGGGGTGCTTGCGCTGGCGGTACTCCAGCGGGTCGGTGTCGGCCATGACGTGGCCGCGGACCCGGTAGGAGTGGATCAGCTCGAAGACGCGCGCGGCCTTGGTGACGTCGTCGTCGTGCGACGCGTCGATGTCCTTGAGCCAGCGGACCGGCTCGTAGGGGATGCGCAGCGACTCGAAGACGTCGTCGTAGAAGCCGTCCTCGCCGAGGAGGAGGTTGGCGACGATCCGCAGGAACTCACCGGAGGCGGCACCCTGGATGACGCGGTGGTCGTACGTCGAGGTGAGGGTCATCACCTTGGAGATGCCCAGCTTGTTCAGGGTGTCCTGCGAGGTGCCCTGGAACTCGGCCGGGTAGTCCATCGAGCCGACGCCCATGATGACCGACTGACCGGGCATCAGACGCGGCACGGAGTGGACGGTGCCGAGGCCGCCGGGGTTGGTGAGGGAGACGGTGACGCCCGTGAAGTCGTCCATCGTCAGCTTGTTGGCCCGGGCGCGTCGGACGATGTCCTCGTACGCCTGCCAGAACTCGAAGAAGCCGAGCGTCTCCGCCTTCTTGATGGCCGCGACGACCAGCTGGCGCTCGCCGTTCGGCTTCACCAGGTCGATGGCGAGGCCGAGGTTGATGTGCGGCGGCTTCACCAGGACCGGCTTGCCGTCCTTCTCCCCGAAGGAGTGGTTCATCGACGGCATGGCCTTGATGGCCTGGACCATCGCGTACCCGATGAGGTGCGTGAAGGAGATCTTCCCGCCGCGGGCGCGCTTCAGGTGGTTGTTGATGACGATGCGGTTGTCGAAGAGCAGCTTCACCGGGACCGCGCGGACGGACGTGGCCGTCGGCAGCTCCAGCGAGGCGTTCATGTTCTTCGCGACGGCGGCGGACGGGCCGCGCAGCGGCACGTACTCGGGGCCGGCGGTCTCCGCCTTCGGGGCCTGGGCCTTGGGGGCCTCGGCCTTCGGAGCCTCCGCCTTGGCGGCGGGCTTCGCGGGCGCGGCGGCCTGGGCCTGAGCCTGGGCCGGGGCCTTCGCGGCGGGGGCGGGAGCAGCGGCCTGTGCGGGTGCCGCTGCTGCCGGCTTCGCCGGAGTGGCCGGGGCCTGAGCCGGGGCCGGAGTGGGGGCCGGGGCCTGGGCCGGGGCCTGGGCGGTCGGGGCTGCGGATTCCGTACCTGCTGCGGATTCCGTACCTACGGCCTCGCCCGCGGGCTTGTCCGCCGCGCCGGCGGCACCCGGCTTGTAGTCGGCGAAGAAGTCCCACCAGGCGCGGTCGACCGAATTCGGGTCCTGGAGGTACTGCTGGTAGATCTCGTCGACGAGCCACTCATTGGCACCGAAGGCGGCGGCGGGGTTCTGAGGCCCCTGGCCGTCTTGGTCGGTCGAGATGCTCGGGTTACTGGGGGACTGAGACGACACGGCGGCAACCGCCCTCTTCCGCTTCACAAGGTGATGGACAGCGGAAATAAAGGCTACGCCTCCCTGGCCTGGAGGTGCAGGCCGGGCATGCCATCGTCGCGTACATCACATTGATCGTCGTGTTTCAGGGCACGAAATGGCGGGAAACAAGCGTGGTTCCGCTGGATGCGGGTAGGCGCCATCGCGGCTGCGCCCCGCAGTGGCGCGCATCCTCGGACAGGTCCCGTACACGTCCACGCAGAACCCGTGCTTCCGGTTCGAACCCTACGTCAATTACGTGGCTGGGGGATCCCCGGAAGAGTGACCTGAATCCGGCATCCACGTGCGGATTCGGCCACTCCGATGCGGCCGCCGTGCAGATCGACCGCCCAGCGGGCGATCGCCAGCCCCAGCCCCGTGCCGCCGTCGCCGCCCGGACCGTGCGGGGAGGCGGCGCTGCCGCGGTTGAACCGCTCGAAGACCTTGTGCCGCTCCGACTCCGGGATGCCCGGGCCCTCGTCCAGCACCTCGAGGTTGAGCGACTCCGGCTGCGGACCGCGCCGGGCCCGTACCGTCACGCGCCCGTGCGGCGGGGAGTGCTTCACGGCGTTGTCGATGAGGTTCGCGACGACCTGGTGCAGCCGCTCCGCGTCCGCGTGCGCGGTCAGCTCCGGCGGCGAGACGTCCAGGTGGAGGTGCACGTCCTTGCGGGTGTGGTTGCCGGAGCCGGAGCTGAGGGCGCGCTGGGCGGCGGCCAGATTGGCCTCCTTCAGCACGCCCGAGAGGTACGGCCACACCTCGAAGCGCCGCGACCGGAGCGGTACGACACCGTTGTCGAGCCGTGACAGATCCAGCAGCGTCTCGACCAGCCGGCCCAGCCGCTCCGTCTGCTTCAGCGCCGTCCGCATGGTCTCCGGATCGGCCGCCGACACCCCGTCCACGACGTTCTCCAGCACCGCGCGCAGCGCCGCGATCGGCGTGCGCAGCTCGTGCGAGACGTTGGCGACCAGCTCCTTGCGGTGCCGGTCCACCGCCTCCAGGTCGTCCGCCATGCGGTTGATCGTGGAGGCCAGGTCGCCCAGCTCGTCCCGGCGGTCGGCGCCGCGCACCCGGCGGGTGTAGTCGCCGTGCGAGATCGACTTCGCGACCGTGTTCATCTCGTCCAGCGGCGCCGTCAGGCCGTGCGCCACGAACTGGGTGATCAGCAGTGTGGCTATCACCGAGAAGACGGTGATGAAGCGCAGCTCGGTCTCGGTGCGCAGGGCCACCATCAGCAGCCCGGTCGTGATGAAGACCGAGACGACGACGAGCGTGCCCAGCTTGGTCTTGATCGAGATCGTGACCGGCCGGAGCCGCAGCCGCGAGCGGAGCCGCGAGCGGAGCCGGGGCCGCGAGCCGGGCCGCGCTGGCCGCCGGCTCATGGCGCCGGGGTCTCCAGCGCGTACCCGACGCCGTGGACCGTACGGATCCGCTCCGCGCCGATCTTGCGGCGCAGCGCCTTGATGTGGCTGTCCACGGTCCGGGTGCCGGAGGCGTCCGCCCAGTCCCACACCTCGGCGAGCAGCTGCTCGCGCGAGAGCACCGCCCTCGGCGTGTTGGCCAGGCAGACCAGCAGGTCGAACTCGGTCGGGGTCAGGTGCACGTCGTCACCCTTCACCCGGACCCGGCGCTGCGCGTGGTCGATCTCCAGCTCGCCGAGGCGGAGGATGCCGCTGCGCGGCGTCACCGCGGCGAGCGCCGCCCGCTCCACCCGGCGCAGCAGCACGTGCACCCGGGCCGCCAGCTCCCGCATCGAGAACGGCTTGGTCATGTAGTCGTCCGCCCCGACCCCGAGCCCGACCAGCATGTCGGTCTCGTCGTCGCGGGCGGTGAGCATCAGTACCGGTACCGGCCGCTGGGCCTGCACCCGGCGGCACACCTCCAGGCCGTCGAAGCCCGGCAGCATGACGTCGAGGACCATCAGGTCCGGTTGCCAGGCCTCGGCGGCGTCCACGGCCGCCGGGCCGTCCGTCGCCGTCTGCACCAGGAAGCCCTCGGCCCGCAGCCGCGCGGAGATGGCCTCGACGATGGTGGTGTCGTCCTCGACGACCAGCACTCGGCGCTGGGCACCCGGCGTGACCGCCGTACCGGTGTTGCTGGTGTGTGTCTGCTCCATCGCCCCGCCCCTGTTCGCGTACGCCTCGCATGCGTCGCGAACCGCGTGTAGATCCGTGTGTCAGGCCAGCAGCCTAAAGGCACGGACCGGCTCCCGGCTACGCAGGGCGAACGGCGAGGTGGACCACGTCCGGTACGCCCCGGGCAACCGGGATTTCTTCGGTTCTTACCCCGCTGAATCCGGCATTCCGCAATGACTCTTCGAAATCGGCGGACGGCTGCGCGGACCAGACGGCCAGGATTCCGCCGGGGTTGAGGCGGGCCGCGCAGGCCGCCAGACCGGCCGGCGCGTACAGGCTGTCGTTGTCCTCGGTGACGGTCCAGTCCGGCCCGTTGTCGATGTCCAGGCACAGCGCGTCGTACGTGTCGGGCGAGGTGCGGACGTACTCGACCAGGTCGGTGTGGAGCAGGACCGTGCGGGGGTCGGCGAGCGCGGCCCCCGAGATGGCGGCGAGCGGGCCCTCGCGGTGCCAGTCGATGATCGCCTGCTCGCGCTCGACGACCGCGATGCGGCCCCAGGCGGGGTTCGCGGCGGCGTGGGCGAGGGAGAAGCCGACGCCGAGGCCGCCGATGAGGACGGAGGCACCCGGGCGTGCGCCGTGCGCCTCGAGGGCGGCGAGCGCCGCGTCGACGAGCAGCCGCTCCGAGCGGCCGTCGGAGGTGTCCATCAGGAAGGTGCCGTTGGCGATGATTTCGAAGTGGTCGTCGCCGCGTCGGCGCAGCACCACTTCGCCGTACGGGCCTTCGCGTCGGTCGAGGGTCGTGACAGCCATGGGTTCCAGGTTAGTGAGTCGGAGGAACGGCCGGGGAAGTGCCGCCGTCGGGCGGGGACTTGGTGCGGGCGGCGCGCGCCGGTGTGATTCACGTCATGGGCGGCCGGTTGATGATCGCGTCGGCTGATGGGGCAAGGTGTGAGCGGGGGTTGTCAGGGGGGTGTCGAGGAGAGGCGAAAGGCGGCCCGCGGTGCACCGGCTCAAGGCGGCGCGCGAGACGGACGACGGCGGCGTGGAGCTCGCGAGCGCGGACGTTTCGGGCGCCGGGTGTCCGGGTGGCGGTTCTTCCGGTCGCGGGGCTCCGAGCGGAGGGCTTCCCGGCGGCGGGTTCGCGCGGGGCGAGCTGCTCCAGGGCATTCCCCGTCAGCGAGCGGCCTCGCACCGGGATATGCCCTTGCCCGGCCCCTGTGGGGAGCGGTGGTCGTGGCGCGGCGCCGGCCGGCTGCTGCCCACACCCACCGGTACGCCGTTCACCTTCTGCTACGCCCTCGTTCTCGTCGCCACCTCACTCTTCGCCGAATACGGCGACCCCGCCACCGTCTCCGCGCTGCTGCACGGCTCCAGCACCGACGTCGCCCACCTCTCCCGGACCCCTCTGCTCGTCCTGGTCGCGAGCGCGCTGTGGGTCGCGGGCGGTCTCTTCTCGCCGTACGCCATCGGCTTCGTCTTCGTCCTCACCGCGCTGGAGCGCCGCATCGGGGCCTGGCGGGCCGCCGCGGTGTTCCTCGTGGGGCACGTGGTGGCGACGCTGGCGACCGAGATCCCGGTGGCCCTGTCCGTCCTGGCGGGCCATCTGCCGCACACGTCCCTGCACCGCCTCGACTACGGCATCAGCTTCGGCCTGATGGCGAGCGTCGGCGCGCTGGCCGGGCTGCTGAACGCGATGGCGCGGGCCGCCGTGCTCGCCTGGGTGTCCGTGATGCTGCTCCAGGACCTGCTGGCGCTGGAGGATCCCCTCAGCAACTGGGGTCATCCACTGGCCCTGTTGGTCGGCGTCGGCGGCTGGCCGCTGGTGCGGCGGGCGGCGCGGCGGGGGCAGGGGTGACCGGGGGCTCGTTTCTGAGTGCGCAGATGGGCTAAACCGCCCAGATTGGCCTGCGGTGTGACTGACGCCGTGGCCGCCGCTCCCGGCGCCCTCCATCTCCGATCATGCTCATGGGTGGAGGCTAGGCGGCACCACTGACAAGGCTCAGCCGTATGCGCTCGACGCCCGTGCGCCAGGGGGCGCCCTCCGCCCCGGCCCAGAGCTCCAGCAGCTCGGACGGCTCCGACACGACCCGGTCCAGGGCGTCGAGGGCGAGACCGCGCAGCGGCGTGAGGTCGGGGAGGGGTTCCTCCGGGCCGTAGACCGGATCGGTGGGCTCTCCGCCGCGGCACTGCGCGGCGACCAGGGCGGCCGCGGCGACGGCCGTGTCGGCGACGTCCGCCTCCAGGTAGCCGGTGGTGCCGGCGGCGCGGGCGAGGGCGTCGCGGAGCAGGCCCGCGCGCTCGTCCTCCGCCGCCTCGTCGAGGTCGCCGGCGAAGTCGGCGGCGGTGTCGTTGTCGAAGGGGCCGGTGTCCCAGGTGCCCATGTGCCTCTCCCGCGTGTGGTGGTGTCCCGGCATGGTGACAGGCGCCTCTGACAACGCCGCCCCGCGCGATCGCTGACAGCGAACGCGCACCGGGGAACACCTGACGGCTCGCAAGCATTGAGTGGGTACAGCTCAACTTGACTGCCGAAGGGGAGATCATGGCTTCGTCGTCCACACCGCTCACCTTGCCCGTGCTGCCGCTCGATGACGAGGTCGTCCTGCCGGGGATGGTGGTGCCCCTGGACCTCACTGACAGTGAGGTGCGCGCCGCCGTCGAGGCCGCTCAGGCGGCGGCCCGGACCGATGGGGACGCGAAGGGCAAGCCGAAGGTGCTGCTGGTGCCCCGCATCGACGGCACGTACGCCGGTATCGGTGTCCTGGGCACGGTCGAGCAGGTGGGCCGGCTCTCCGACGGCGACCCCGGCGCGCTCATCCGCGGCCGGCACCGGGTCAAGATCGGCGCCGGGACGACCGGGCCGGGCGCCGCCCTGTGGGTCGAGGGCGCGCAGGTCGAGGAGAAGGTCCCGGACCCGCTGCCCGGCGCGGTCGCCGAGCTCGTCAAGGAGTACAAGGCCCTCGCCACCAGCTGGCTGAAGAAGCGCGGCGCCTGGCAGGTCGTGGACCGCGTCCAGCAGATCGACGGGGTCTCCGCCCTCGCCGACAACTCCGGCTACTCGCCCTTCCTGACCACCGCTCAGAAGGTGGAGCTGCTGGAGACCGAGGACCCGGTCGCCCGGCTGAGGCTCGCCACCGAGCAGCTGCGCGACCACCTCGCCGAGCAGGACGTCGCCGAGTCCATCGCCAAGGACGTCCAGGAGGGCGTCGACAAGCAGCAGCGCGAGTTCCTGCTGCGCCGTCAGCTCGAAGCCGTACGCAAGGAGCTGCGCGAGCTCAACGGCGAATCCGGCGACGGCGACGAGGCCGACGACTACCGGACCCGCGTCGAGGCCGCCGACCTGCCCGAGAAGGTGCGCGAGGCGGCGCTGAAGGAGGTCGCCAAGCTGGAGCGGTCCTCGGACCAGTCGCCCGAGGGCTCCTGGATCCGCACCTGGCTGGACACGGTCCTCGAGATGCCGTGGAACGAACGCACCGAGGACCAGTACGACATCAAGGGCGCCAAGGAGACCCTCGACGCCGAGCACGCGGGCCTGGAGGACGTCAAGGAGCGGATCACCGAGTACCTCGCGGTGCGCAAGCGGCGCGCCGACCGCGGCATGGGTGTCGTGGGCGGGCGGCGCGGGGGAGCCGTCCTGGCACTGGTCGGGCCTCCGGGTGTCGGCAAGACCTCGCTCGGCGAGTCCGTCGCCCACGCGATGGGCCGGAAGTTCGTGCGCGTCGCCCTCGGCGGCGTACGCGACGAGGCGGAGATCCGCGGTCACCGGCGTACGTACGTGGGCGCGCTGCCCGGCCGGATCGTACGGGCCGTCAAGGAGGCCGGGTCCATGAACCCGGTGGTCCTGCTCGACGAGATCGACAAGGTGGGCTCCGACTTCCGAGGCGACCCGGCGGCGGCGCTGCTGGAGGTGCTGGACCCGGCCCAGAACCACACGTTCCGCGACCACTACCTGGAGGTCGAACTCGACCTGAGCGACGTCGTCTTCCTGGCCACGGCCAACGTCCTGGAGGCCATCCCGGAGGCGCTGGCCGACCGCATGGAGATCGTGCGCCTCGACGGCTACACCGAGGACGAGAAGATCGTCATCGCCCGGGACCACCTGCTCCCGCGCCAGCTGGAGCGGGCCGGCATCGAGGCGGGCGAGGTCGCCATCGACGAGCCGGCGCTGCGCAAGCTGGCCGGCGAGTACACGCGCGAGGCGGGCGTGCGGAACCTGGAGCGGTCGATCGCCCGGTTGCTGCGCAAGGTCGCCGCCCAGCACGAGCTCGGCGAGCGGGAACTGCCCTTCACGGTCGGCGAGGACGATCTGCGCGGGCTCATCGGGCGCCCGCACCACGTGCCCGAGTCCGCCCAGGACCCGGCCGAGCGCCGTACCGCCGTGCCGGGCGTGGCGACCGGTCTCGCGGTCACCGGAGCGGGCGGCGACGTGCTCTTCGTCGAGGCGTCCCTGGCCGACCCGGAGACGGGCGCGGCGGGCCTGACCCTGACCGGCCAGCTCGGCGAGGTGATGAAGGAGTCCGCGCAGATCGCGCTGAGCTTCCTGCGCTCGCACGGCGCCGAACTCGAACTGCCGGTCACGGGCCTGAAGGACCGGGGCGTGCACATCCACTTCCCGGCGGGCGCGGTCCCGAAGGACGGCCCGAGCGCGGGCATCACCATGACGACGGCGCTCGCCTCCCTGCTGAGCGGCCGCCTGGTCCGCACGGACGTCGCCATGACGGGCGAGGTCTCGCTGACCGGGCGCGTCCTGCCCATCGGCGGCGTGAAGCAGAAGCTGCTGGCCGCCCACCGGGCCGGGATCACGACCGTGATCATCCCCAAGCGGAACGAAGCGGACCTGGACGACGTCCCGGCCGAGATCCTCGACAAGCTGGAGGTCCACCCGGTGACGGACGTCCGCCAGGTGCTGGAGCTCGCCCTCTCCCCGGCGACCTCGGAGCTCCCGGTCCAGACGGCGGCCTGACCGGCCTGGCCCCACGGCACACCGACGGCCCGCTCGCCCGTACGCCGGCGAGCGGGCCGTCGTGCGCACGCCCGCAGGCCCTATCCGTTACCGCGTCCCAGCGCGCGCAGCGCCTTGCCCCGATGGCTCAGAGCCAGGTTCACCGAGTCCGGGTTGCCGGACCGGCGGAAGTGGTCGGCCGCCTGCTGGTTGACGGTGACAGCCTCCTCGTACCGTCCCACGTCCACCAGCAGGCCGCCGAGGAGGAGCAGCGCCATGCCCTCTCCCTGGCCGTCGGCGGTCTCCCGGCAGATCTCCAGGTACCGCTCGAACGCGGGGACGGACTCCTCGTACTGCCGGAGCCCCACGGTGACGATGCCGAGCCGGAACCGCGCCTGGCCTTCGTTGGCGAGGTCCTCTCCGGCCCGGAACAGCTCCGCGGCGCGCCGGTAGGCCGGGGCGGCTTCCGCGGACCGGCCCATCCCCTCCAGCAGGTGGGCGAGGTGGAAGTGGACCTGGGACTCCCGTTCGCGGTCGCCCGTCCGGGGGTAGACGGCGGCGGCCCGCCGGTAGGCGGTGACGGCTTCCTCGTCCCGGTCCAGCGCCCGCAGGGCGCGGCACAGGTTGAGGAGCGCGGATCCCTCCATGCCGGCGAGGTCGATCTCCCGGAAGAGAGCGGCAGCGCGCTCGTACGTGGGGACGGCCTCGCCGTACCGGGCCTCGGCCATGAGTCCCTCGCCCAGGCGGTAGAGAGCGAGGCCCTCGCCACGTGGGTCGCCCGACTCCCGGTAACGGCCGACGGCCTGTCGTACGACGGCCATGGACTCCGCCTGCCGGCCCGCCGAGGAGAGGGCGTCGCCGAGGTGGAGCAGCGCTTCGGCCTCGCCGCGGCCGTTGCCGGTCCCGCGGAGGAGCTCGACGGCCTCCGTACAGACGGTGATGGCCTTCCTCGGCTTTCCCTGCCCGTTCAGGCCCCGCCCGACGACGGTGAGCGCGTGGGCCTCCGGGGCGCGGTCACCGGACCGCCGGTGCGTCGCGGCGGCGTGCCGGCCGGCGGCGACGGCCTCCGCGTGCCGTCCCCACCTCAGCAGGGCTTCGCCGAGTGCGCCGTACGCCGCTCCTTCGCCGCGTGCGTCACCCGCGGCGCGGAACGCGGTGACGGCCCGCTCCCGGGCGGTGACGGACTCCTCGACGCGCCCCAGCGCCATCAGCGCGGATCCGAGCCGGTCGAGCACTTCGCCCTCGTGCGCCGGGTCGCCGGCCTCGCGGTAACCGGACGCGGCCTGCTCGCAGACGGGCACGGCCTCCTCGTACCGGCCCTCGTACGCGAGGACGTGGGACAGGCTGAGCAACACCGCCAGCTCGCCGTCGCGGTCGCCGAGCTCCCGGCAGATGTCCAGCGCCTGCCGGTACGCGGTGATCGCCTCGGCGCACCGGTGCACCTGAACGAGATGGATGGCGAGGGTGTGCAGCATCACGCGCTCGCGTTCGCGGTTGCCCGCCTTGCGGTAACCGGTGGCGGCCTCTTCGCAGGCGGTGATGGCCTCCTCGAACCGCTCCGTTCTGGCCAGGGCCTCGCTGCGGTTGGCCAGCGCATGGGCCTCGCGCTCGTGGTCACCGGTCTCGCGCAGGAGGGCGGCGGCCTTCCCGCAGGCGGTGGCGGCCTCCGCGTAACGGCTCGTCTCCGTGCAGGCGTTGCCGAGGTTGATGAGCGCCGACGCCTCACCGGTGCGGTCGCCGAGCTCGCGGAAGACCGCCGCGGCCTGCTGCGTGGCGGTCACGGCCTCGTCGTAGCGCCGCGTGCGCAGCAGGGTGGTGCCGAGCCGGCTGAGCACCCGGGCCTCCTTGCCGCGGGCGCCGGTCTCGTGGAAGAGCGCGGCCGAACGCCGGTAGGCGGTGATCGCCTCGTCGAGCCGGTCCGTCTCGTACAGGGCGTCGGCCAGATTGCTGAGGGAGTCCGCCTCGCGGGGGCGGTCGCCGTTCTCGCGGTAGATGGCCGCGGCCTGCCGCGTGGGGGCGAGTGACTCCTCGTACCGCCCCTGATTGACGAGGGCGTTGCCGAGGTTGTGGAACGGCAGGCCCTCACGGCGGCCGCCGCCGGTGTCACCGGTGACGCCGGTCTCGTCGGTCTCGTCGGAGAGAGCGGCGGCACGCCGGCTGACCTCGGCCGCCTCGGCGTGCCGCTTCGCGGCCGTCAGCGCATTGCTCAGGTTGGTGAGCGCCGCGACCTCGAAGATCCGCGGTCTGGCGCCCCGGAAGGCGGCCGCGGCCCGTTCGCAGGCGGCGACGGCCTCGTCCGGGCGGCCGTCGTCGGCCAGGGCGGTGCCGAGGTTGGTCAGTGCGGTGGCTTCCAGGACGCGGGCACCGGTCCGGCGGAAATGACCGGCGGCGCCGTCGAAGAGGGCGGCCGCGTCCTTGGAGCGTCGCATGCCCATCAAGGCGTGGCCCGATTCGAGGAGCAGCTCGGCCGCGCGACGGCGGTCACCCCTTTCGATGTGGACGGCGGCGGCCCGCTCCACGGCGGTGACGGCCTCCTCGTAACGCCCCAGGCGAGCCAGGTTCTGGCCGGCCTTCCCCAACGACACGGCGAGGTCGGCGCGTTCCACACCGGCGAACGTCTCGTCCAGCTGCCGGTACAGCTCCGCCGCCTCCCGCGTGGCGGCCAGAGCCTCCTCCCGGACCTTGCTCGGGGTGCGGGCCAGCCGGCTGCGTACGTCGGCGTGCTCGGGGAGGTCGACCGTGGGGTGGGCGAGCGCCAGCTGCCGGAAGAGGTCGTCGGCCTCTCGTGTGACGGCCAGGGCCCGCTCCTCGTGGCCCAGGGCGAGCAGCCGGGTGCCGAGGTTGTTCAGGACCTTGGCCAGACCGAGGCAGTGGGCGGCGAAGTCGGTGTCGGCCAGCTGACGCTGGATGACGACGGCCTCCTCGGCCGGAGCGAGGGCCTCCTCCCCGCGGCCCACGTCCGCCAGGAAGTCCCCGAGGCTGATCAGTGCGGTCGTCAGGTCGGGTCGGTGGGCGTCGGGGTTGGCGTCCGCCAGCTGCCGGTACAGGTCGGTGGCCACCTCCGTGAGCTCGAGGCCCTCCTCGGTGCGGCCCGCGGCGCGCAGGGCGGCCCCGAGGTTGGCGAGCGCCATGGCGAAGTGATGCCGCTCGGCGTCGGGGTCGGCGTCGGCGAGGCGCCGGTACAGCTCGACCGCCTCTTCACCGGCGGCCAGACCTTCCTCGGTGCGGCCCGCGTCGATCAGGCGCAGGCCCAGGTTGTCGAGCAGCCCGGCCAGGTCGGGCCGGTACCCGGGGTCGGCGTGGGCCAGGCGCCGGTAGAGCTCGGCCGCCTCCTGCGTGGCGGCCAGGGCTTCCTCGGGCCGGCCGTGCCGGGACAGCCGGTTGCCGAGCCCCGCCAGCGAGTCCGCCAGGCGGTCCTGGTGAGCGTCGGGGTCGGCGTCGGCCAGGCGGCGGCTGATCGCCACGGATTCCTCGGCGACGAACAGCGCCTCCTCCCAGCGGCCGGCGGCGGACAGCCGGTCGCCGAGGACACTGAGGGAGTTCGCCAGATGAGGAAGATGGCCGGGGTCGCTCCCGGCGAGCTCACGGTGCAGGCGCACGGCCTTCTCGGCGGGGCCGACCGCCTGCTCCCGGCGGCCGGCGTTGGCCCGGCGCCACGCCAGCGTGCCGTACAGCCAGGCGCGTTGGCCGAGGTCCGTGGTCGTGGCCAGACGGTGCGCGATCAGGGTCTCGGCAACGGACAGTATTCCGCTGTCCAGGTCCGCGTGGCGCCCCGAGGGCAGCTGCGCTTCGACGGCCTCCAGGACCGCGAGCAAAGAGGGCTCGACGCGCGCCTCGCCCGCGTCGGCGAGGGCGGCGAGCGCGGTCAGGGCGGGGCTGCCGGCCGCGATCGCGAGGCCGGGTTCGGCGCGCAGCAAGGGGTAGAGCACCCGTTCGCCGAGGTGGGCCCAGCGGTCTGTGGCGGACGCGAGGAACGTCACGGCCCGCGGGGCCACGGTGGGCCTCAGCTCACCGTCCAGCAGGGCGGCCGGGACCCCGCTCGCCCACGGGTCCGGGTCGTACGCGCTGATGTCGTGCCCGGGGGTGAGCAGGCCGAGGAAGTCCTCGGCGAGCCGGTCGGGGTAGAGCGGCTCCAGGACCAGCTCACGGTCGGAGGGCGGGTAGCAGAACCGGTGGTCGAGGAGGAGATCCTGCGGGTGGCCCGGCAGGTCGAGGGCGCGCAGCGCCCGCGTCCCGGCGTCGTGGCTCACCGCACCGGTGAGGGTGGCGGTGAACACCGTCTTGGCCATGACCGAGGGCCGGGTCCGGTAGTCCTGCCCGTGTCCGCCCGCGTCGAACAGCCGCTGCCATGCCCGGTACTCGCGGTCCAGGAGGTAGGCCGACAGCTCGTGCGGTTCCGCCAGGGACGGCCGCTCACCGCGCGCGTGGGCGTCGACGGAGACCAGGGCGGCCATGTGCAGGTTCAGCGTCAGGCCGAAGTCGCGGTGGTGCAGGGAAGCGGGCGGTTCGATGCCTGCGAGGTCCGGCAGGTCGTACAGGTCACTCGCGGCGAAGCGGTCCCGAGCGGCGGTGAACATCCGCGGCCGGTCCGCGTCCAGGGAGGGGAGAAGCAGGTCGCCCGTGGCGGCGCGACGGTCGGCGAGCTCCCCGCGGAGGGCCGCGAACCAGCGGACCGTGCGGCCGATCAGCAGGACGCGCGTGGGCCGCTGCCGGTGCAGGACGGGGTCGGACAGCAGGCGTTCCAGCTCACTGTGCGCCCAGCGGTCGGCGTAGTCGACGACGAGCAGCACTCCGGCCCCTTCCGCGGGGGAGGGTGCCACGTCACCCGTGGGCGAGCCTCCGCCCCGGAAGCCCCCCTGGAGGACCTGCCAGCGCTCGGCCGCCGGCAAGCCGGGGCTCCGGGACTGTTCGGCGAACTCCAGGGCGAGCCGGGTCTTGCCCTCCCCGCCGGGAGCGTGCAGCAGCAGTACCGAAAGCCGTGCGTCCGGCGCGTCCCGCCACTGCCGCAGCCGCTCCAGCTCCGCCTTCCGGCCGACGAAGGGGACGACGTGGCTGCGCGCGTCGAGGAGACGGCTGGGCTGCGCCATCAGCCACGCCGTGTCCGGGGCGGCCGGGGCGGGTAACGCCTCGATCGTGGGCAGCCGCGTACCGTAGTAGTGGTTGACGGTCGCGGTGGCGTGCGGGCCCTGTGCCGCCACCGCGCCGGCGGCGAGATGCTGTTCGTAGCGCGGCTCGGTCAAGACTCACCGATGGGCGCCTGGGCCGGCGAACCGCCGGGTGCGTAATGGTGGTGGTTGATGGTGACGGCGGCCCCCGGGCCCTGTGCGCCCGCACCCCCGTTGTGGACCACCTGGCTGTAGACGCCACCGGCTCCTGTTCCGCGCAGCGCCGCCCCCAGGGCGCGGATCTCGCCGTCGGCGCCGGGCTGCCCGGCGAGCAGTTCGCGCAGCAGCTCCTCGCTCTCGGCCGAGCGGTCGGCGTTCCTCTCCAGGGCCGCCCCGAGCCGGGCCGCCCAGTCGTCGTGCGCGGCGCCCAGGGCCGACTCGTCGCCCCCCTCACAGGCGGTGAGGACGGTCTCACGGGCCTGCTCCAACTCCGCCTCGGCAGCGGCGGCTTCGTCGGCCTGGCCGCGCCCGAGCAGCCGGACGAAACCCCGCTTCGTGTGGTCCCAGGCGTCCGTCGTCATCGCTGTGACGAGCGTGGTCGCGGCGGTGGCGGCGACGGCCGCGACGGCGGGGTCCAAGGCGATCTCCTCCAGGGGAACTCGACCACTCCGAGGGCACAAGTGTGCCATTGGGCCGCGGCTGATGGGCTGGGTTCACTCGGCGTGGTTCCGGTCAACTTCCCTGCGGTGAGGGCGATCTGTGGAGGTGGGCCTCACCGTGAGCCCCACCTCCACCGCCGGGGTGGGCTCAGCCGTAGGCGAGGGCCTGGAGGCGGTCGTAGGCGCCGTTGAACTTGTTGTGGTCGCCGACGATCGGGCCCGTGGAGGTGTACTGCCACATCGTGTAGTAGGCCCAGCCGGCCGGGAGTTCGCCGACCGTCGTGTTGTAGCGCGCCACCCACAGGGGGTTGGAGGCGCCGAAGCCGCCGTAGTTGCCGGTGCACTGCTTCCACCAGGTGGTGGCGGTGTAGATCACCGCGTCGCGGCCCGTGCGGTACTTGTAGCGGTTCAGGAAGTCGCGGATCCAGGTGACCATCGCCGACTGGGTCTTGCCGTAGCAGGTGCTGCCGTACGGGTTCCACTCGATGTCCAGGACACCCGGCAGGGTCCTGCCGTCGCGGGACCAGCCGCCGCCGTTGTTCACGAAGAAGTCGGCCTGGGCGGCGCCGGACGTGGTGTCGGGGGTGGCGAAGTGGTACGCGCCCCGGATCATGCCGACGTTGTAGGAGCCGTTGTACTGCTGCGCGAAGTAGGGGTTCTCGTAGTACGTGCCCTCGGTGGCCTTCACATAGGCCCACTTCACGCCGCTGGTCCACAGGGCCGGCCAGTTCACGTTGCCCTGGTGGCTGGAGACGTCCACGCCCTCCGTCTGGACGGCGCGCCCGGCCGGTGGCAGGCCGCCCACGCCGTCGTGGGCGGGAACGCCCATACCCATGTACGCGGTGCCCCGGGCGGGCCGGTCGGCGGCGGCCGCCGTGCCCGGGAGGGTGAGCAGGAGGGCCAGTACGGAGAGGAGGAGGACGGCGGCTCTGGCGGGGGGTCTGGGTCTGGTGGTTCCGGATCTGCGCACGGACATGGCGTGCCTCCGAAAGTGGGGATCGCTGACATGGTGTGGACATGTCAGGGGCCTCTCACGCTACGCACGTAGAAGACAGGCCGGAAGAGGGGTCGGAGACCGCCGTTGGTCTACTCCTGCGAAATACTGTGCACGCTGCGGCGACGCCCTGCCGCCGGGAGAAACTTTCAGACTCAAAAGGAAGCGTGCGAGGGGTGTGACGTGCACAGAAGCGGTGCGGGAAGCGAAGCGGGAACGGCAGCGGACCAGGAATTCCTGGCCCTCGAACGGGAGTTGTCCGTCCTCCTGCGCCGCGCCCGCGCCCAGTCCGGCGAGATGGCCCGCGAGGTCCACCCCGAGCTGGAGCCCGCCGCGTACGGGCTGCTCGTACGCCTCGACGCCACCGGCAGCCAGCGCGCCACCGACCTCGCCGCGTACTTCGGCGTCGGCAAGGCGACCATGAGCCGTCAGCTGCGCGCCCTGGAGGACCTCGGGCTCGTCGCCCGCGCCCCCGACCCCGACGACGGCCGCGCCTCGCTCGTACGCCTCACCGACGAGGGCCGCGCCCGCTTCCGCCACGTACGCGACGCCCGCCGCGCGCGCTACCGCCGCAAGCTCGCCGGCTGGGACCGCGCCGAGGTCGCCGAGCTCGCGCGGCTGCTGCACCAGCTGAACGCGGGCGGGGAAGAGGCGTCGTAGGGCGTCAGGCCACCTCGCGCAGGGCCGCGCCGATGAGCGCCACGCCCTCGCCGATCGCGGTGGGCGCACCGGCGGCGTACCCGAGGACCAGGCCCGGCGGCCCGGGCGACTGGCGGTGCCAGGACAGCGGCTGCGTCTTCACGCCGCGCGCCAGCGCCGCCGCGGCCAGCTCCGTGTCCGGGAACCGGCCGTCGAACGTGACTGTCAGGTGCAGGCCCGCCGCCGCGCCGTGGACCACCGCACCCGGCAGGTGCGCCCCGATCGCGCCGATCATCGCGTCCCGGCGCTGCCGGTGCCGGCGGCGCAGCAGGCGCAGGTGCCGCTCCATCGCGCCCGACTCCATCAGGCGCGCCAGCACCAGCTGGGGCAGCACGGCGTTGCCCAGGTCGGCGAAGCGCTTGGCGTCCACGAGCGCCTCCCGGTACGCCGGCGGCGGCACCATCCAGCCGGTCCGCAGCGCGGGGGCGAGGAGCTTGGAGACGCTGCCGGCGTAGCAGACGTGGTCCGGCAGTACCGACCGCAGCGCCGGGACGGGCGGCCGGTCGTAGCGGTGCTCCGCGTCGTAGTCGTCCTCGACGATCAGGCCTCCCGTGCCGGTCGCCCACGCCATCAGCTCCCGGCGCCTCGCCCCGCTGAGCACCACGCCCGTCGGGAACTGGTGCGCCGGGGTCAGCAGGACCGCGGGGGCGCCGGTCGCGCGCAGCGCGTCCACGCGCACGCCCTCGGCGTCGACCGGCACGGCCGGCGTCCGAAGCCGCCGGTCCGCCAGGTGCTGGCGGGCGCCGAGCGCCCCCGGGTCCTCCACCGCCATGGCCGTGACGCCGTCCCGCTCGCGGAGCACCTCGGCGATCAGGCCGAACGCCTGCGCGGTGCCGGAGGTGATGACCACCTCGTCCGGACGCGCCCGGAACCCCCGGTTGCGCGCGAGCCAGTCGGCCACGGCCCGCCGCAGCTCCGGCGCGCCGCGGGGGTCGCCGTACCCGAGGTCGTACGCGGACAGCTCGTGCAGTACGGCCCGCTCGGCGCGCAGCCACGCCGCCCGCGGGAACGCCGCGAGGTCCGGTACGCCGGGTGCCAGGTTGATCCGCGCGGGGGCGGCCCGGAGCGCGTCGAAGACGTCGGGGGAGGGGGTGGTGGTGAACACCCCCTGGGCGGGGGCCGGTAGCCGGTCGGGTGCGGGTGCGGGTGCGGGTGCCGGTGCCCGGTCGGCGGCCCGTACGCGGCCGAGGACCCCGGGCCGGGCGCCGGCCCCCTGCGCCCGGTCCAGCGGCAGCACCGGGGACGCCACCACGATCGTGCCGCCCCGCCGGCGGCCCGCCACATGGCCGTCCTCCGTCAGCCGCTGGTACGCCTCCGTCACCACGCCCCGCGATACCCGCAGTTCCGCCGCGAGCACCCGCGTGGCGGGCAGCCGGCTGCCGACCGGCAGGCTGCCGTCCGCTATCGCGCGGCGCAGCCGGTCGGCCAGCCAGGCGGACATCCCGCCCACCGGGGCCTCGGCGAGGTTCAGTTGCAGGAAGTCCGCACCGGCGGCGGTTATGGACCGGCCGGAAGCGTCACCATTGGACCTGTGCACCCGGCCATTGTGGCGCGAGGGTTGAGCCATGAACACCGAGTTCCTGCTGACGTCGCTGGTCGTCGTCGCCACCCCCGGCACGGGCGTCCTCTACACGGTCGCGGCCGGCCTCTCCCGCGGCACCCGCGCCGCCGCCGTCGCGGCGGTGGGCTGCACGCTGGGGACCCTGCCGCACCTGGCCGCCGCGCTCACCGGCCTCGCCGCGCTGCTGCACACCAGCGCCCTGGGCTTCCGGATCCTCACCTATCTCGGCGTCGCCTACCTCCTCTCCATGGCGTGGAGCACCCTCCGCGACAAGGACGCGTTCACGGTCGACGACCGGGACCGGGCGGCCGCGCCCCCGTCCGCCGCGCGGGTCATCGCCTCCGGGGTGCTGGTCAATCTGCTCAACCCCAAGCTCACCCTCTTCTTCTTCGCCTTCCTGCCTCAGTTCACGACCCCGGGGGAGCCCGGCGCCCTGCCCCGCATGGTGCAGCTCAGCGCCGTGTTCATGGCGCTCACCTTCGTCGTCTTCCTCCTGTACGGGCGGTTCGCCGCCGCCATGCGCAGCCGCGTCCTGACCCGGCCCCGCGTCCTGACCTGGCTGCGCCGGGTCTTCGCGGGCGCGTTCGCGGCCCTCGGTGCCCGCCTCGCCTTCCTCTGAGCGTCCCTCTGACACCTCCCTCTGAGACCTTCCTCTGAGGCCCGAAAAACGGAGCCCTGCATGTACGTCCAGCACGCCGGCGCGCTCTGGCGGGACTTCCCCGAGCTCGCACCCGCCGTCCTCCACGCCGAGGGCATCACCCCCGACGTCCCGGCGGACCGCCGGATCGCCGCGTACACCGCGCGGGCGACGGACCGGCTCGCCGCCGCCGGCTCCGAGGGACAGCTCCCCGAGATCCAGGCCTGGCGGCGCGCCTTCTCCCGCATGGGGCTCAAGCCGACCCAGTACCGCTGCGCCTCCGAGTCGCTGCTGCGGCGCCTGCGCAGGGAGGGATCCCTGCCCCGGATCCACCCCCTCATCGACCTCTGCAACGCCGTGTCCGTCGCGTACGCCATCCCCGTCGGCGTCTTCGACGTCTCCGCGCTCGCGCCGCCGTCGCTGGAGGTGCGGTACGCGCACGGCGACGAGACGTACGTGACGTTCGGCGGCGAGAAGGAGAACCCGGCGCCCGGCGAAGTGATCTACGCCGACCGGGAGGGGCAGGCGCACTCCCGGCGCTGGACCAACCGGCAGAGCGGCGCCTCCGCCGTGCGGGAGGAGACCAGCAGCGTCCTGATCATCGCGGAGGCGGTGCACGGGACGGGCGCCGAGGACGTACGACGGCTCGCCGACACGCTCGCAGCCGAGCTGACGGCGCTGTGGAACACGACGCCGAGGACGGCGCTGCTGAGCCGCACGGCCCCGCGCTTCGATGCGTGAGCCGGCCGAAGGTCCGCCGGACGCCCCGCTGGACGCCCTCGCTCGACGCCCTGCCAAGGGCCGCTGCCCGGTGCGAGACTACGCGCGGGGAGGCTGAGGGGAGGCACGCAGTGGTGAGGGGCCGGACGAGCAGGACGGTGCGAGCCGGCCTTGCCGCGGCGCTGAGCGGCGCGATCATGCTGGCCGGGGCGGGGTGCTCGCCGGAACTGCGGCCCCTGGCGGCGGTGTACGTGGACCAGCAGGGCACCGCCTACGCGCTGCTGCGGTCGTGCGACGACGCCGATCGCGTGCGCGGCCCCGGGCTGCGCGGCACCGGCGCCGGTGCCGAGGGGGAGGAGCCGTGGGTCGGCTGGGACGCCCCCGGGCTGCACGAGGCCGCGGACTTCCCGCTGTTCGCGCCGCCCGCCCCCTGGGCGGCCGAGATCCGGGGCCCGCAGACCCTGCGCCCGGGCTACGCGTACGAGCTCGCGTTCGCCGATCCCGATGACTCCTACGCCTACAGCGCCTCGGTGACCTTCGACGCCGGACAACTCGAAGCGGTGCCGCCCGGAGAGGTGCTGACCCTTGACGGCACCATGACGAGAGAGGCGTTCGAGGACCGGGCGCGCAAGGCCTGTTGAAGGTCCGGGACTTTTTGCGAACTCCATAACCGGCCGACGGTGGCCGGAAGCGGGCCCTCCCCTTCATCATCGACCGATGATCAAGAAAGTACTGAGCACGGCCCTCGCGGGCGCCGCGCTCCTCACCCCCACCGCTCACGCCACCTCCCACGCCACCGGCTGGCAGCGCGTGGGTCACGACATCACCTCGGGCATCAGCGGCATCGCCGTCGACACCACTCGCCGTGACGGTACGGCGGAGCTGCTCGCCGTGCGCGACAACAAGAAGCCGGGCGAGAACCGGCTCGTGGCCCTGAGCTACCGCCCGGGCGCCGAGCCCCGGCAGCGGGCCGTGGACTGGAGCGGCGAGCCCGCCGTGGACCTGGAGGCCATCGACGGCGTTCCGGGCCGTCCGCACGAGTACGTCGCGCTCGCCAGCGGCGGCACCGCGTACCGCATCCACTGGGAGGGGGGCTCCGCCCGGGTGGTGGCGGCGTTCCCGGTGCCCGGAGTCTCCCCGGACGACAACTACGAGGGCTTCGCCCTCACCGCTGCCCGGAACGGGACGATCATCGCCGTCTGGGCCGACCGGGGGCAGGACGAGCGTCCCGCGACCCTCTCCGCGGCCCGGTGGAACCCGGCCGGGAACGCCTTCGGCACGCCCACCTCCGTCGCGTTCCGGGTCCCGTACCCGGCGCACGACGTACGGCACATATCGGACGTCAAGGTCTCGGCCACCGGACGGATCACGGTCTCGTCCGCGTCCGACCCGGGCGACGACGGCCCGTACGACTCCGCCCTCTTCGACGCGGGCCGCGTGACCGCCTCGCCGGGCGGCGACGACCGGGTCCGCCTGGCCGTCCACCGCTCCCCGCACCGGCTCGCCACCTTCCCCGGCCACAAGATCGAGGCCCTGGCGTGCCTGCCGCACTCCCGCGAGGGGGTCGTCGCCACGGACGACGAGAACGAGGGCGGTTACGTCGCCGCCTCGGAGTTCTGCCGCCCCTGACCCATCCGTGGGCTCATCCGTGAGGTGCCGCCGCCCTTGCCGTCCCAGGGGCGGGTGCTTCTCACAGCTCCACGTACACCGCCGTCGCGTCGTCGTGCCGTTTCCCGCGCCCCGGCGGCTGCGCCCGCTCCAGCTCCCGCACCCGGGCGATCAGGCCGCGCGGGCCCTCCTTGCGGAGCACCTCGAAGCAGGCCGCCCAGTCGCCCGCGCCGAACACCTCCGTCCAGCGCGTCGCCCCGTCCGTCAGGGCCGCCAGCGCCCGCACCTCGCTCCGCGGCGTACGGCCCGTCACCGCCCGGGCCGCCACCGACGGATCGGCGGCCGCGGTGAAGAAGCCGCCCTCCCGGTTGCGCACGGTCGCGTCGGCGATCGCGTTCGAGGCGAGGGAACCCGGCGGCAGCAGGGCCAGCCGGTCGTCGACCACCGCCCGCACCGACCCGTCCCAGCCCTCCAGCAGCAGGACCGAGTCGGAGAGCACCAGATACTCCACGGCCTCCCCGTCCCAGCGCGCCACGACCACCGTCGCCTGAGGCGTACGGACGTGAGAAAGGTCACACGTGCCGCGGTGGGCGTCCGCGGTGCGCCGGATTGCCTCCGACAGGATCGCGGTCAGGGTCATGTCCGGTCGCGAAGCGGACAGTTCGGTCAGCGCGCCACCGAGGCGGGCCGTGAACCACGGGACCGGATGCACACAACCCACGTCGCCCTCCAGGGGCGTCACCCCGTCCAGGGCGACCGCCACGCCGCCCTGCCCCGAGGCCGGTACGGCCACGGAAGCCCAGTCCTCGTTGGGGCGTTCCCGGTCACCCGGGACGGAGGAGATCTCGGTGTGCATGGCCCCCAGTCTGCCGGACCGCACACGACTCCTTCACAGCGCCCACAAGCGGTGCGAAGTGGCCCGCACCGGTGGGGCGGCGCCGGTGCGGGCGGACGCGTACGGGCGGAATGCCCGAGTCCGAGAAGGTGCGGGCGCGCATCCTGCCAAAGCCCGCGCCGAAGATCCAGCCCGGTGTGCGGACGGCCGGACGCCGGGCCTCCGGGCGAGTTGTTCGCCAACTCCGGAGTGTTGTTCACTCGTTCGGGTGGCGGAGTGGCCGATGCGTGCTGCCTACCCAAAAGCGCTGGAATGGTCGGAAGCCGTACCAGGGGTACCCGAGGTACCGGGGGTGGGCCGTCGACGCGGGTGAACGGCCGTCACCTCTGCTTCATGGGTGGACGAGTTCAAGAATGTGAGCACCGGTGCAGAAGCGCAGTGACACTCCCGGCGACCCTCAGCAGGCACCGGGCGGCCGCGGCGTACGGGTCCGCAGCCGGCTCGTGGCCGGCGTGGCGCTCGTCGGCATCACCGTCATCGGGGCCGGCGCCCCCGCCGTCCTCACCGCCTCGGCGGACCTCAACGACTCCCAGCGGCTGGTGACGCTCGCCCAGCTCAACCGGCAGGCCGTCACCCTCGCCCACTCGCTCGCCGACGAGCGCGACGACGTCACCGCGTACATCGCCGCCGGGCGCGACGCAGGGCGCGACGCCGGTGAGGATCGCGGTGAGGACCGCGACAAGGCCGTCGCCGCCGAGCACACGGCCCGCGTCGACCGCCAGATCGACGAGCTCACCGCCGAGGGCGACGCGCCCGCCGACCTGCGCCGGCAGCTCGACGCCGTGCCCGCCCTGCGGAGCGCCGCGCTCACCGGCAAGGGCTCCGCCATGGAGGCCTACCGCGCCTACAGCGACGTCATCGCCCGGCTCCAGGCCCTCGCCGCCGAGCTGGCCGACAAGACCCCCGCCCGCGCCGCCGACGCCGGCACCCGCGCCGCCGCCGAGCTCGGCCGCGCCACCGAACAGGCCTCCGCCACCCGCGGCCTGCTCCTCGCCGCCCTCGCCGTCCCCGGCGAGAAGAACGGCGGGACGACCGTCTACGACCCCGCCACCGGGCGCTTCGTCCAGCAGGACGACCCCGCCGACGCCGAGGCCGACCGCACGCGCGACGCGCTCAGCGCCGCCGCCCAGCAGGCCCGCGTCCGCGAACAGGCCGCCCTCGCCGACTTCGGCCGGGACGCCTCGCCCGCCGCCCGCGACCGCCTCGCCGGCACCGTCACCGGCCCCGAGGTCAAGAGCGCCGAGGGCTACCTCGACCGCCTCACCGACCAGCCCAAGCTGTCCGGCGCCGAGCGGAAGACCGACGACGAGAAGGTCGCCGCCGCGCTCACCGCCCGCATCGAGCAGATGCGCGGTGTTGAGTCCGCCCTCGCCACCGGCGAGGTCGCCCGCATGGAGCGGCTGCGCGACGACGACGTCACCGCGCTGGAGCTGCGCATCGCGCTCCTCGGCGGCTGCCTGCTCGTCGCGATCGGCGTCTCCACCGCCGTCGCCCGCACGCTCACCCGGCCGCTCGCCGTGCTGCGCATCGGCGCCGCGCGCGTCGCCGCCGCGCCCGAGGTGGAGGAGCCGGTCCGCTTCACCGGCCGCAACGACGAGTTCGCCCAGGTCGTACGGTCCCTCAACACCCTGCACGGCAAGCTCCTCGACCTCGGCTCGCGCGCCGAGGCGCTGGACGCCGAGCGCGCGGACGCCGTCGCCGCCCGTGAGGCGCTCGCCGCCGAACTGGCCGGGCAGCGCGCCGAGCTGCGGGAGCGGACCGCCGAGGTCACCGCGGAGCTGGAGCAGCTGCGGCACAGCGTCCACCACACCTTCGTGAACCTCTCGCTGCGCACGCTCGGCCTCGTCGAGCGGCAGCTCGCCGTCATCGAGAAGCTGGAGGAGCGCGAGCAGGACCCGGAGCGGCTCGCCACCCTCTTCAAGCTCGACCACCTCGCCACGGTCATGCGCCGCCACAGCGAGAACCTGCTGGTCCTCGCCGGGCACGAGCACAACCACGCCCACCAGGGCCCGGTGCCGCTGGTGGACGTGCTGCGCGCCGCCGTCAGCGAGATCGAGCGGTACGAGCGGGTCACGATCCAGTCGCTGCCGCCGCACGCGTACGTCGCCGGGTTCGCCGCCGACGACCTCAGCCACCTGCTGGCCGAACTGCTGGAGAACGCCACCTCCTTCTCCCCGCCGGACGCCAAGGTCCAGCTCTCAGGCTGGCTGCTGGAGAGCGGCGAGATCATGCTCTCCGTCCAGGACGAGGGCATAGGGATGACGGAGGGCCGGCTCGCCGAGCTCAACGCCCGCCTCGCCGACCCCGACCCGGCCGGCGGCCGGGACCCGGAGGCCGAGGAGGGCGAGGGCCTCGGGCTGCGGGTGGCCGCGCTGCTGGCGGCGCGCCACGGCGTCCGCGTACAGCTGCGCGAGCAGAAGCAGGGTGGCGTCACGGCGGTCGTCGTCCTGCCGAAGGCGCTGCTGCCCACCGAGCCGGAGCGCATCGCGGCGCCCGCGGCCGCGGTGAACCTGCCCGGCTCCGTCGCCGAGGCCAACTCCAACGCGCTGCCGGGCGGCCGGGCCGTCCGCGACGTGCCCGCACCGGCCGCGGACCCGGCTCCGGACGTCGATCCGCTGGTGGAGGCGGCGGAGTCGGCCATCCGCGAGGCGGAAGAGGCGGAAGAGGCTGCGGAGGCCGAGAGGGCTGAGGAGGCCGAGGAGGCGGAAGAGGCGGACTACCTCACGGTCGCCGAGGCCACCCTCCAGGTTCGCGCCCCGCGCCCGCCGGACGCCGACGAGACGGTCGCCGACCTGCCCGACGAGGAGGACGGCGAGGCGGACGACGAGGCGGACGACGACTCCGAGGAGCCGCAGCGCCTCACCGACAAGGGCCTGCCCAAGCGCACACCCAAGATCGTGACGACGTCCGAGCCGCGCGCCGAGCGCAAGGGCGGCGTCGACGCCGAGGCCCTGCGCCGACGGCTCGGCGGGTTCCACCGCGGCGCCCTGGAGGGCCGCCGCGACGCCGAGGCGGAGATCGCCGACGCGTCAGCACCCACAGGAGACACCGAACAGACCGAACGGACGGGGGACACAGTCGAGGAGGCACGCAGTTGACTGCGACGACCGGCTCACCCGGGCTGAGCAGCGAGGCCCGTAATCTGCACTGGCTGCTGGGGAACCTCGTCGAGGAGGTGCCAGGGGTCCGTTCCGTAGCCGTCGTCTCGTCCGACGGGCTGCTCCTGCTCTCGTCCGACCCGGAGCGGAACACCCCCGCCGCCCCCTCCCCGCGCCGTTCCGACGGCCCCCGGGGCTCCAGCGCGGACCTCGCCACCATCGTCTCCGGCGTCGGCAGCCTCACCATCGGCGCCGCGAAGCTCATGGACGGCGGCGGGGTGAAGCAGACGATGATCGCCATGGAGGAAGGCAGCCTCTTCGTGATGTCGATCAGCGACGGCTCACTCCTCGGCGTGCACGCCACGCCCGACTGCGACATGAGCGTCGTCGCGTACCACATGGCGCTCTTCGTGGGCCGCGCCGGACATGTCCTCACCCCCGAAGTCCGCAGTGAGCTGCGCAAGTCGATGGAGGCCGCCCAGTGATGTCCGCCGCTGCCGCGTCCGCCGCCGGCAAACTGCCGATACGCGGCGAGGGCCGGCGCCCCGCCCGCGTCCGCCCGTACTCGCTGACCGGCGGCCGCACCCGCTTCGGTCACGTCCTGCTCGTGGAGACCTTCGTCGCCGCGCTCGAAGCCTCGGAGGAGCGCCGGGAGCTGACGAACGGCGGCGGCCCGGGGTCCCGGGTGATGCCGGAGATGCGGGCCATCGTCGAGCTCTGCCGCCGGATGCGTACGGTCGCGGAGATCTCCGCGCTGCTGAAGATGCCGTTGGGGGTCGTCCGGGTGCTGCTCAGCGACCTGGCCGACCAGGGAAAGATACGTGTGTACGGGACCAACCACGGCACCGGCCGGCCCGACCGCGCACTGCTCGAAAGGGTGCTGGGTGGCCTCCGTCGTCTCTGAACAGTCCGCACAGTCCGCACAGCAACCGCAGGACCAGCTCCAGCCCTGGGAGCTCGACCGGACCCGCGCTCCCATCGCCACCAAGGTCGTCGTGGCGGGCGGCTTCGGCGTCGGCAAGACGACCTTCGTCGGGTCGGTCTCCGAGATCACGCCGCTCCAGACCGAAGCGCTGATGACCCAGGCCAGCGCGGAGACGGACGACCTCGCCGCCACGCCCGGCAAGACCACGACGACCGTCGCCATGGACTTCGGCCGCATCACGCTCGACGACGACCTCGTCCTGTACGTCTTCGGTACGCCGGGCCAGCAGCGGTTCTGGTTCATGTGGGACGACCTCGTGCGCGGCGCCATCGGCGCGGTCGTGATGGCCGACACGCGACGGCTGACGGACTGCTTCCCGGCACTCGACTACTTCGAGAGCTGCGGGCTGCCGTACGTCGTGGCCGTGAACCACTTCGAGGGGACGGAGCTGTTCGAGGTCGAGGACGTACGGGAGGCGCTGACCGTGCCGCCCGACGTACCGATCGTGATCATGGACGCCCGGAAGCGGAACACGGTCGTCGAGTCGCTGCTGGCGCTCGTCGCCCGCGCGCTCGAAACCACCCCCGAGTAACCCGAGCAAGAGTGAAGGAACCCCTCCCGATGCGGAAGATACTCATCGTCGGAGCCGGTCAGTCCGGTCTCCAGCTGGCCCTCGGACTTCAGTCGCAGGGGTACGAGGTCACCCTGATGTCCAACCGCACGGCGGACGAGATCCGGGCCGGCCGGGTCATGTCCACGCAGTGCATGTTCCACACGGCGCTCCAGCACGAGCGGGACCTGGGCATCAACTTCTGGGAGTCGCAGGCCCCGAAGATCGAGGGCCTCGGCGTCTCCGTCGCGGGGCCGGAGTCCCAGAGGGTGATCGACTGGGTCGGCAAGCTGGAGGGGTACGCGCAGTCCGTCGACCAGCGCGTGAAGATGGCCGGCTGGATGGAGACCTTCGTCCAGCGCGGCGGCCAGCTGGTCATCCACGGCGCGGCCGTCTCCGACCTGGACTACTTCTCGCGCACGTACGACCTGGTGCTGGTCTCGGCCGGCAAGGGCGAGCTGGTGTCGATGTTCGAGCGCGACGCCTCGCGCTCCCCGTACGCCGAGCCGCAGCGGGCGCTGGCGGTCGCGTACGTGCACGGGCTCGGCCCGCGCCCGGAGCACCCGGAGTTCGAGGCCGTGCGGTGCAACCTGGTGCCGGGCGTCGGCGAGATGTTCATCATGCCGACGCTCACGACGACCGGCCGGGCCGACATCCTCTTCTGGGAGGGCATCCCGGGCGGGCCGCTGGACGTCTTCCAGGGCGTCAAGGACCCCGGCGAGCACCTCGCGCTCACGCTGGAGCTGATGGAGAAGTTCCTGCCGTGGGAGTACGCGCGGGCGACGAAGGTCGAACTGACGGACGCGAACGGCACGCTGTCCGGCCGCTACGCCCCGACCGTCCGCAAGCCGATCGGCCGTCTGCCCGGCGGCGGCCTGGTGCTCGGCGTCGCGGACGTCGTCGTCGCCAACGACCCGATCACGGGCCAGGGCTCCAACTCGGCGTCCAAGTGCGCGGCGTCGTACCTCGACTCGATCGTGTCGCACGGCGACCGGCCGTTCGACGAGGCGTGGATGCAGCAGACGTTCGACCGCTACTGGGAGACGGCGCAGCACGTCACCAAGTGGACCAACGCCATGCTGGGCGTCCCGCCGGAGCACGTGCTGAACCTGATCGGCGCGGCCGGGCAGCTCCCGCCGGTGGCGGACCGCTTCGCCAACGGCTTCAACGACCCGGCCGACTTCGAGAACTTCTTCTACGAGCCGGAGAAGACGGCCGCGTACCTCGCCTCGGTCACCGCGTAGTGGCGTCGTAGCCCTCGTCCGAGCCCGTCGACGCGTCCGTCGGCAGGCTCGGCGGGGTGTACGCGCGCAGGGGGCGGGCGTCCGGGTCCGGGCGGACCGCGCCCAGCAGGGGGTTCGCGGCGAGCGGGGAGATTTTGACGCGGGCACCGGGGCGCGGGGCCTGGATCACCTTGCCGTCGCCGAGGTAGAGCGCCACGTGCGTGGCCTTCGGGAAGTAGATCACCAGGTCGCCGGGGCGCAGCGCGCGCAGCGGGACCTTCGGGAGGGTGCGCCACTGCTCCTGGCTGGTGCGCGGGATCGTGCGGCCCGCCGAGGCCCAGGCGCGCGAGGTGAGGCCCGAGCAGTCGAAGGAGTCCGGGCCCTCCGCGCCCCACTCGTACGGCTTGCCGATCTGTCCGGCCGCGAACTCCAGCGCCTCGTCGCCCTCCTCCGACGGGGTCAGGGCGGCGTCCGGTGCGGCCGTCGCGAGCAGCTCCCGCTGGGCGTCGGCGGTCTGGGCGTCCTCCAGGGCCGTCACCTCCGCCACCTGCTCCTCGGTGAGCGAGGCCAGCAGCTTCTCGACCTCCCTCAGCCGGGCGAGGGCCTCGTCGCGGGCCTCGCGCTGCCGCTCCGCGAGGGTCCGCTCCCGGTCCAGCGCCCGGCGCGACGCGGTCGCCAGCGCGTCGGCCCGCCGCTCCCCGCGCTCCAGGCGTGCCACCGTCGCGGCCTGCTCTCGCGCCGCGCGTCGCATCACGTGCGCCTGGTCGAGGGCGTGGTCCGGATCGCGGGCCAGCAGCAGCCGCAGGGAGGCGGAGAAGTCCGTACGCCCCTGGTACTGCGCCCGCGCCAGCCTTCCCGCGTCCGCCCGGCCGCGCGCCAGCTCGTCGCGGGCCTTGCTCAGATCACCGGTCAGCCGCCGGGTCTCGGCGGTGTGCGCCGTGAGCGCCTCCTCGGTGGCGTTGTACGCCTCGGTCGCCTCCTCGGCCCGCTGGTAGAGCGTGCGCAGGCGGGTGAGCAGCTCGGCCACCGTCGGCTCGGCGGGCAGGGGCTCGTCCACGGGCTCGGACTCGGGGCCGGAGGCCGGCTCGGAGACGGGGTCCGATGCCGGCTCGGACACGGGCTCGGACGCGGGTTCCGGCCCGGGCTCCGCGGCGACCGGCGGGGCGCCGGCGGCGACCAGCACCGCCACCGTCATCGCCGCCGTACAGACGGTACGCAGCAGTCGTCCTGACACGTCATCACCTCCGCGGCCATCCTGCGGCGGTAATGGTGCGAATAACTGATTACTGGGCGTTTCGGGGCATCGAGTTCACCCGACAGGCAGCGCGGAGCCGCGTCAGCGCGGGGGTTTGGACCACGGCCACTTCAGCTCGCGCCGCTCCCGGCCCCCGGGCGCGTACTCGTACTTCCACCCCCGCTGGAGCCCCAGCCGCCGGGTGTACCCGGACGGTACGCGGCGGTAGGCGTGGACCGTCGCCGGGCCGCCGTCCTCGGCCGGGACGGGGACCACGTACCACTTGGGCGGATGGCCGGTGAGGCCGGTCAGCACCGGCAGGACCCGGCCGTCCAGCGGGCCGCCGTAGAAGGGGGTGTTCTCGCTTCGCACACCCCCAGTGTCACAGCAGGTGCGCGGCCCCGCCGACCACGGGGCCCACGCGGCGCGCCAGCGTGCCCACCGGTCCGTCCGCCGTCTCCCGGGCCAGCAGCGCCTCCACCGCGCGCGCCGTCCCGTGGTCCGTCGTCGCCGTCACCGTCAGCAGCGCGACGAGGTGGTCGACCAGCCAGGCGCGCAGCTCGGCGGCGGGCGGCTGCTTGCCCTCGTCCAGCCAGATCAGCGACGCCGCCTCGACCGCCGCTATCCAGGTGCGCACCATCATCCGCAGCCTGGGCCCGGGCTCCGGTACGCCGAGGTGGAGCAGGACCTGCTGGGCGGCGGCGCGCCGCACCTCGTCCACGATCGCCGTCGTACGGGACGTCTCGGCGACGCTGCCGCCCTGGAGCAGGGCGCTGAACCCGGTGTCGTGCTGGTCGACGAAGGCGAGGTACCGGTCGAGGACGCGGGCCAGCCGCTCGGTCGGCGGGCCCACGGCCGGTTCGGCGAAGCACAGCTCCAACTCGTCGGCGGCCGACCGCAGGGCGGCCTCGTACAGCTCCTGCTTGCCGCCGGGGAAGTAGCGGTACACGAGCGGCCGCGAGACCCCGGCGGCCTCGGCGACGTCGTCCAGCGAGACGTCCTCGGGCGCGCGGTGCGCGAAGAGGGAGAGGGCGACGCCGAGGAGCTGGCTGCGGCGCTCCCCGACGCTGAGGCGTCGGTACGCGGGCGTGGCGGCACTCGTCATGCCCGCAGCGTAGCCGCGTACGCCCGCTGTGCCCCCGGTCAGGCGAGGAGTCCCGAGCTCTTCCAGAGCCTGCGGCCGGGGCCGCGCAGCACCCCGATGTCGTCGAGGAAGTCCGTCAGCCGCTTGGCGCCGGACTGCATGACCTCGCGCCGGTGGCCGCTCGCGCGGACCTGGGCGACGGCCTCGCGGCGGTCCAGGCCGACGTTCTCGTACACCTGCGGGTTGACGAAGCAGACGGAGAAGACGCGGGCCGCCTCACCGCAGCTGAGCCGGGTGAACTCCTGCTCCCAGCGCGGCGCCGTCACCATCTGGCGGCGCAACTCCTCGCGCGCGTACCGCACATGGCGCGCCTCCTCGACGACGTGGATGCGGGTGACGCCGCGCACCAGCGTCTGGACGCGCTCGTCCGGGAAGGTCAGGCGCTGCATCCAGTCGAGGATCTCCTCGCCGAGCAGCGTCGCCGCGAACGAACCGGGGGTGGTGGAGACGGTCTTCAGGACGCGCGCGAGGTTGTGGTAGAGCCGGGGCACCGGGTACGTCGGCGCGCCGCCCTTCTGGATCATGCGCGCGAACATCATGGAGTGGCGGCACTCGTCGGCTATCTCGGTGAGCGCGTACCGGACGTGGTTGCTGGTGACGGACTTGTCGTAGATGTGCCGTACGAGCAGCTGCATCAGGATGATCTCGAACCAGATGCCGAGGGAGGCGAGCGAGGCGGCCTCGTGGCGGGCCAGGTCCATGCGCTGCTCCTCCGACATCTTCCGCCACAGCGGGGTGTCGTAGAGGGAGACCAGCTCCGGCGGCCAGAACCACTTGCCCTCTTCGAGCGGGGCGTCCCAGTCGAGCTCCTTGTCGGGGTCGAAGGAGTGCTTGGCGGAGGATTCGAGCAGGCGCTCGGCGACCTGCTCGCGGTCCCGGAGCGGCCCGAGCGCGTCGCGGAGGAGTCGTATGTCGCGTTCGGTCACGGTGGTCATGGTGGACGGCACCTCGCGCAGTTGGGGTTACTGGGGGTCATCCCTTATAAGACTGCCTGTCAGTAAGGCCGTCAATCCCCTGTGCGTGAACTTTGTTGACCCCGCGTCTACCACCGTGTGAGCCTGCAACCACCGTTTGTGCACAGAAAGGAGCTGTCCGTGTCCACGCACGACCTCTACGCCGGGCCCCCGGGTGAGCCGATATGGGAGGTTCCGTCCACCGGTGCCGCGCGCTTCAGCTGGGAATACGACGATGGTCGTGACCGACTCCTCGCCCTCTACCAGAAGGGCAAGGACAAGCAGTGGGACGGCGCGCTGCGCATCGACTGGGACCTGGAGGTCGACCCGTACGACCCCCTCGGCACGCCGGACGAGGCGCTCACCCTCTACCACACGCGCCACTGGGCCAAGATGACGGAGCGGGACAGGGCCGAGCTGCGCAGGCACTACGCCTCCTGGCAGTTCAGCCAGTTCCTCCACGGCGAGCAGGGCGCGATGATCTGCGCCGCCCGCATCGTGGAGTCCGTCCCGGACATGGACGCGAAGTTCTTCTCCGCCACGCAGACGATGGACGAGGCACGGCACGCCGAGATATACGGCCGCTTCCTGCACGAGAAGATCGGGATGCTCTATCCCATCAACGACAATCTGCAGGGCCTGCTGAACGACACCTTGCGCGACTCCCGCTGGGACATGCCCTACCTCGGCATGCAGGTGCTCATCGAGGGCCTGGCGCTCGCCGCCTTCGGCATGATCCGCGACACGACGAACAAGCCGCTGCCCAAGCAGATCCTCGCGTACGTGATGCAGGACGAGGCCCGGCACGTGGCCTTCGGGCGCATGGCGCTGCGCGACTACTACAAGCAGCTGACGGACGCCGAACTGCGCGAGCGCGAGGAGTTCGTCATCGAGGGGTGCTACCTGATGCGCGACCGGCTGCGCGGGGTGGAGGTGCTGGAGAACTTCGGCATCTCGAAGAAGGAGGCGGCGGTCGTCTCGGAGGAGTCCGGGACGCTGCGCCTCTTCCGCAAGCTGCTCTTCAGCCGGATCGTGCCTTGCGTCAAGGACATCGGCCTGTGGGGCGAGCGGCTCCAGAAGGCGTACCTCGACATGGGCGTCTTCGACCTCGGCGACTCGAACCTGGACCTGCTGATGACCCAGGACGAGGAGATCGCGGAACGGCTCGACCGCGAGCGCTTCGGGGTGGAGGAGGCGGAGCGCGTGGCCGAGGTGGCCGACGCGATCGCCCAGGGCGCGGGCGAGGGTACGGACGAGGGCAAGAGCCAGGGCAAGGGCGCGGCCTGAGGCCGTTGCCCGTGTCGTAGCCTGCGGGCATGAGCATGCCGCCTCCGCCTCCGCCGCACCAGCAGCCGCCCGGTCCGGGCCCGTACGGGCCGCCGCAGCCGTACCCGCAACAGCCGTACCCGCACCAGCCGTACCCGCCGCAGCCCGGCGCGTCCTACGGGCCGGGCCCCTACGGTGCGCCGCCGCCCCCCGCGCCCCCGAAGAAGCGGACCGGGCTGGTCGTCGGGATCGTCGCCGGGTCGCTCGCCGTGCTCGGCCTGCTCGCCTGGGTCGGCACGCAGGCCGTCGACGCCGTCTCCCAGGCCGGCGGTTCCTACCCGGCCGCCGAGTACAAGCTGACGGCCCCCGTGACCGTCCTGTCCGGCACGTACAAGCTGACCAGCGACACCTCCGAGAAGGACGGCAAGGACGTCGAGGCGGAGGACGCGAAGGACCCCAGCGTGCGCGTCACCAAGTCCGTCGTCGCCACCTACACCGGTGAGCCGGGCAGCGCGCTGGTGGTGTCCGGCTTCTACGGACAGCTCAGAGCCCCGGACCTGACGCGGCGCCAGATCCTTGAGGGCGGCGCGACCGGCCAGGGCACCACGCTCGTCGTACGGCCGAAGGACTTCAAGTCGGCCGGCGCGGACGTCACCATCAGCTGCCAGGTGACGCGCTCCACGGACATGGGCACGACGAGCACCCTGCCGATGTGCGCCTGGGGCGACGGCAACACCGCCTCGTTCGTCGCCCTGGTCACCCCGGAGATCGCGGCGCAGCAGCCGGAGGACGTCGACCTGCGCGCGCTCGCCGAGACGACCGCGAAGGTGCGCGCGGAGCTCCGCAAGCCGCTGCGCTGACCGACTCGGGCGTCAGCCCAGGTCCGTCCCCGGCGGGAAGGTGGTGCGCAGGGTGAAGGTATGCGCGGTCGGGCCGTGCTCCCGGAGGTGGAGGAGGCGCTTCTCGGCCTCCTCCACCGTGGGGCGGTGGCCCTCCTCCACCCACCACAGCGCGGTCATCGCCTCCTTGACCCGCTCGAACCACTCGTTGCGGCGGCCGAGCAGCTCCCGGTGCCGACCCTGGTACATGAAGGCGGTCAGGGCGTCGATGTCCCGCCACACCGTCAGGTTGATGATCAGCCAGTCGTCCCCGAAGACCGGCACGTCCGTCGCGTCGCCGCCCTCGCTCTGCAGCCGCCACACGAAGCCGTCCGCCGCCTCGGCCGCCGCGTTCACCGGGTCGAGCGCGTCGACGAAGTCCTTCAACTCCGGCGCGTCCAGCGGGAACTTGAGGCGGGAGATGTTCACCTGGGCGAGCTGGTACGCGCGTTCGTTCGACATGGGCGCACCATAATCACGGCCGTGACGGCTTCACCACGTCGTATCGATGCGCGAGACGCCCCTCGGTGCGCCCCAGCGCCGCCTCCATCACCGCCCGCGCGATCGGTGCCGCGCTGCCGCCGCCGCTGATGTCCTCGCGGTTGGCGGAGGCTTCCTCCACGACCACCGCCACCGCCACCGCCGGACGGCCCGCGTCCGCCGCCTGCGCCCAGCCGATGAACCAGGCGTACGGCGTGCCCGTGTTGCCCACGCCGTGCTGGGCGGTGCCGGTCTTGCCGCCGACCCGGGCGCCCTTGATCGCCGCGTTGCCGCCCGATCCGCGCTCCACCACGTCCAGCATCAGCTGCCGCAGCCGCATCGCCGTCACCGGCTGCATCGCCTGCCGGTAGGAGCGGCGCACGGTCTGGCCGACGGTCCTGCCGCCCGAGGTGGTGGTGCGGTCCACCAGGTGGGGCTGGGCGAGGTCGCCGCCGTTGGCGACGGCCGCCGCGACCATGGCCATCTGGAGCGGGGTGGCCGTCGTGTCGTACTGGCCGATGGCCGAGAGCGCGAGCTGGTCCGCCGTCATGTCGGTGTCGAAGTTCGACCGCGCCACCCGCGACGGGATGCGCAGCGCGTCGTCGTTGAAGCCGAAGCGCGCCACCGCGTCCAGCATCCCGGCCAGCCCCACCTTCACCCCGAGGTGCGCCATGACGGTGTTGCACGACCAGCGGATGGCGTACGAGAGCGAGGCGTTGGCGCAGCCGGTCGCCTCGTTGGGCAGCGCCGTACGGGTGTTGGGCAGCAGGTACGGGTCCGGGGCGCCGGTCGGGGCGTCGACGTCCGTGACGATCCCGGCGTCCAGCGCCGCCGCCGCCGTCACGATCTTGAAGGTGGAACCGGGCGGATACGTCTGCCGCAGCGCCCGGTTCAGCAGCGGCCGCCCCGGCGCCGCGTTCAGCCGCGTCCACGCGGAGGTCACCGCCTCACCCGTGCCGGAGAGCAGACCCGGGTTGTACGACGGGCTCGTCACCAGCGCCAGGACCCGCCCGCTGGACGGCTCCAGGGCCACGACCGCGCCGCGCCTGCCGTCCAGCCCCTCGTACGCGGCCCGCTGGAGCACCGGGTCGACGGTGGTGACGACCTGGCCGCCGGGGCGGCGGGTGCGGCTGAGGTCGTTCCAGAAGGGGAAGGGCGCCAGCAGCGGGCTCGTCCCGGACAGGACGGCGTCCTCGGCGTTCTCCAGGAGGGTGGTGCCGTACGTCTGCGAGGCGTAGCCGGTGACCGGCGCGTAGAGGGGGCCGTCGCGGTAGGTGCGCTCGTAGCGCAGCGGCTGGCCGGTGTCGCGCGAGCCGGTGACGGCCTGGCCGCCGACGAGGATGTCGCCGCGCGGCTGGGCGTACCGGGCGATCGTGGGGCGGCGGTTGGCGGGGTTCTTGTCGAGCGAGGGGGCTTCGACGATCTGGACGCGCGCGGCGTTGACGAGGAGCGCCACGAGCAGGACGAAGCTCAGGGCGGCGGCGCGGCGGATGTAGCGGATCACCGGGCGGCCTCCTTGACGGTGGTGGTCTTCGGTCGCTCGTGGTCCCGCCCGGGCTCGGGCTCCGGTTCGGGGGCGCGCGCCGAGTCGCTGACCCGGATCAGCAGCGCCACGATGATCCAGTTGGTGACGACCGACGAGCCGCCCTGGGCGAGGAACGGCATCGCCATCCCGGTGAGCGGGATCAGCCCCATCACGCCGCCCGCGATGACGAAGACCTGGAGCGCCACGATGGAGGCGAGCCCGGTCGCCAGCAGCCGGCCGAAGGGGTCGCGCAGGGCGAGGCCGGTGCGGTAGCCGCGCGCGACGAGGAGCGCGTACAGCATGAACAGCGCGGTGAGGCCCGCGAGGCCCAGCTCCTCGCCGACGGTGGCGAGGATGAAGTCGGACTTGGCGGCGAAGCCGATGAGGGTCGACTTGCCGAGGCCCAGGCCCGTGCCGAGCACGCCGCCGGCGGCGAACGCGAACAGCGACTGGGCGAGCTGCCCGGGGCCCTGGCCCGCCTCGATGGACGCGAAGGGGTCCAGCCAGTCCTCGACCCGCCCGTTGACGTGCGGCTCCAGGCTGCCGACGACGAAGGCGCCGATCCCGGCGAGCAGCAGGCCGACGGCGATCCAGCCGATCCGGCCGGTCGCCACGTACAGCATGATCACGAAGAGGCCGAAGAAGAGGAGCGAGGTGCCGAGGTCCCGTTCCAGGATCAGCACGCCGACGCTCACCACCCAGATCGCCACGATCGGGCCGAGGACCCGCCCGGCGGGCAGCCGCAGGCCGCGGACACGCCCCAGGGCCTGGTGGTTGACCGCGAGGTACGCGGCGAAGAAGACGGCGAGCAGGATCTTGGCGAACTCGCCCGGCTGGAAGGACAGGCCGCCGATCCGGATCCAGATCTTGGCGCCGTTGACGGCCGGGAAGAAGATCGGCACGGAGAGCAGCACCAGCGCGGCGGCGACCGAGACGTACGCGTACCGCTGGAGCAGGCGGTGGTCGCGCAGGAAGACGACGGCGACGATGAACAGCCCGACGCCGAGGGTCGACCAGACGAGCTGCGTGGGGGCGGCGTGGTCGCCCGGGGTCTCCAGGTCGAGGCGGTAGATCAGGACCAGGCCGAGGCCGTTGAGCAGGACCGCGATGGGCAGGAGCAGCGGGTCGGCGTACGGGGCGCGGAGGCGGACCGCGAGGTGCGCGAGGAGCGCGAGGAGGCCGAGCCCGGCGCCGTAGGTGGCGGTGTCCGGGGGCACGGCGCCGTCGCGGGCGAGGCCGACGGCGGCGTAGCCGTACACGGCGATGAGCGCGGCCGCGACGAGCAGCGACAGCTCCACGCCGCGACGCTTGCTCGGGGGCGGGGCACTCGGTGCGGTCATGGTCCGCAACGTAGCAAGAGGTGGGCGGAATTTGGCGTTATGTCACATTTTTTCCCCTCGGGAGGTGTCGCGGTCCGGGTCGTCCGTGAGGTCGACGTACTCCGGGAGGGTCAGGCGGGCCTCGGCGCCGCCGTCGGGCGCGTTCGCGAAGGCCAGCTCCGCGCCGATGGCGGCCGCCTGGCCCACCGCGATCGTCAGGCCGAGGCCGTGGCCCTTGGTGCCGCTCTCGGTGCGGAAGCGCTGCGGGCCGTGCTCCAGGAGGTAGGGCGGATAGCCCGGGCCGTGGTCCCGCACCGTCACGACCGGGCCGTCCACGGTGAGGGTGACGGGCGGGCGGCCGTGCTTGTGGGCGTTGGCGACGAGGTTGCCCAGCACGCGCTCCAGGCGGCGCTTGTCGGTCTCCACGCGCGCGTCGCGGACGACGCGGACGCGCGTGTCGCCGTCGGACGCGCCCCCCGACGCGCGGGCCGCGCGGGCCGCGCGCTCGGCGAGCGGGCCCAGGTCGTGGACGTCGAGGTCGACCTGCTCGGAGCGCGCGTCCAGCCGCGAGATCTCCAGCAGGTCCTCGGTCAGTGCGCGCATCGCCCGCACCCTGTCCCGTACGAGCTCCGCCGGGCGGCCCGGCGGCAGCAGTTCGGCCGCCGCCGAGAGGCCGGTCAGCGGCGTCCGCAGCTCGTGCGCCACGTCCGCCGTGAAGCGCTGCTCGCTCAGCAGCTTGTCCTGGAGGCTGGACGCCATCGTGTCCAGCGCCACCGACACCGTCGCGACCTCGTCCTGGGGGCGCGACGGGTCCTTCGTACGGGGATCGTGGACGCGCGCGTCCAGGTCGCCCGCGCTGATCCGCCGCGCCACCTGCGCCGTCAGGTGCAGGCGCCGCGTGACCCGGGTGACCGCGAAGGAGCCCACCAGCAGCGTCGCGCCGATCGCCAGCACCGAGGAGCCGACGATCGCCTGGTCCAGGCCGCTGATGGTGCGCGCGCTCAGCGAGTAGTCCACGCGCACGGCGAGCGCCCGGCCGTCGGCGGGCCCGGCCGCCCACATGGTGGGCCGGTCCTCGTAGTCCGCCACCACCGTGCCCCGGCGGCCGCCGGTGGCGAGGTCGCGCAGGGACGGCGGCAGGCCGGGCGGGTCCACCCCCGCGAACCGGGGGAGCGGCTCGCCCGCCTCGTAGGCGGCCGTGACCTCCTCCAGCCGGTCGAGGGCCTTCTCGCGGGCCGACTCGACGGTCTGGCGGCTCACGGAGACGTGGACGAGGGCGCCGAGGAGCGCCGCCAGGGCGCAGCACATGACGGTGATGAAGACCGCGGCCTTCCAGGTCAGCGTCGCGGTCCAGGCGGGCAGGCGGGGACGGCGGGCGCGGTGCGGACGGCGGACGTATCCGACCGATGCGACACCCGAGGGATTGGCTCCGGGAGCGACCAGGGTGAGGGATATGAGCCCGCCGTACGCAC
>NZ_JBEXNO010000053.1:0-42649 GCF_040611175.1 Streptomyces sp. NPDC003036
CCGGGGGGGCGGGGCGCCCCGCCGTGGGGGGCCGCCCCTCACGCTGTTCACACCGCGGCCGGTGTCCGCTCCGGCTCACGGGCCGCGGCACGGGCGGCGCGCTTGCTGCGGCGGCGTTCCTTGCGGAGCTCCACCATCGCGTACAGCGTCGGCACCAGCAGCAGCGTGAGCAGCGTCGACGTCACCAGGCCGCCGATCACCACCACCGCGAGCGGCTGGGCGATGAAGCCGCCCTCGCCCGTGATGCCCAGGGCCATCGGGAGCAGGGCGAAGATCGTCGCCAGGGCGGTCATCAGGATCGGGCGCAGGCGGTGGCGGCCGCCCTCGACGACCGACTCGATGACGCCGAGGCCCTGTGCCCGGTACTGGTTGATCAGGTCGATCAGCACGATGGCGTTGGTGACGACGATGCCGATCAGCATCAGCATGCCGATCATCGCCGGGACGCCCATCGCCGTGCCCGTGGCGACCAGCAGGCCGATGGCGCCGGTGGCCGCGAACGGGATGGAGACCAGCAGGATCAGCGGCTGCACCAGCGACTTGAAGGTCGCCACCAGCAGCATGAAGACGATCGCGATGGCCGCCAGCATCGCCAGGCCCAGGTTGGCGAACGCCTCCTCCTGATCCTCCGACACACCGCCGATGGTGGCGGTGGCGCCGTCGGGCAGGTCCAGCGCGTTGATCTTCGACTGGAGCGCGGCGCTGACCGCGCCGGTGTTGTCACCGGTCGGCTTCGCCGTGATGGTCGCGGCCCGCGAGCCGTCGATGCGGGTCATCGAGACCGGGCCGGGGACCAGCTTCACCTCCGCGATGTCGCCGAGCTTCACCGGGCCGAGGGGCAGCTGCTGGAGCTGGGCCATCGTCCTCGCCGGCGCGGCGGAGGTGATGACGACATCGCGCTCGGTGTCGTCCAGGATCGCCTTGCCCGCCGGGGTGCCGCGTACCGCCTGGGCGACCGCCATGCCGAGCGCCGCGTCGTTGAAGCCGGCCTCGGCCGCCTTGGCGGTGGCCTTGACCGAGACGCGCGGGACCGACTGCGACAGGTCGCTCTGGACGTCGGTGACGTCGTCCAGCTCGGCGACCTCGGCGCGCACCTGGTCGGCGGCCTTCTTCAGGGTGGCGGCGTCGGCGGCCTTGACCACGACGCTCAGGTCCTGGTTGCCGAAGCCGTCGCCGGCCGCGATGGTCGTGTCGCCGATGCCGTCGAGTTTGCCGAGCTCGGCGTCGAGGTGGTCGCGGACCTGTCCGTACGAGGCCGAGTCCGCGAGCGTCACCTGGTACGAGGCCTGGTTGGCGCCCGTGCCGCCGCCGAAGGCGGCCATGAAGCCGGAGGAGCCGACGGTGACCTGGTAGTCCTTCACCCCGGCGGCGTCGGCCAGGACCTTCTCGACCTTCTTCGCCGCGGCGTCGGCCGCCTCCAGGCTGGTGCCGGCGGGCAGCTCCTGCTTGATGGAGAGGACCTCCTGCTCGCCCTGGTCGAAGAAGTTCGTCTTCAGCAGCGGGGCCATGCCGAAGGTGCCCACGAGGACGACGATCGCGAGGGCCACGCTGGTGAGGCGGCGCCGGGTCGCGAACCGCAGCACCGGCACGTACATGCGCTGCAGGACGCTGCGGTTCTCCTTCTCCTCCGCCTGGCGGCGCGCCTCCTCCGGGTCCGCGGACGTGCCCTTGGGGGCGCGCAGGAACCAGTACGACAGGACGGGCACGACCGTCAGCGAGACGAGCAGGGAGGCGAGCAGGGCGGCGGTGACGGTGAGGGAGAACGAGCCGAACAGCTCGCCCACCATGCCGCCGACCAGGCCGATCGGCAGGAAGACGGCGACGGTGGTGAGGGTGGAGGAGGTGACGGCGCCCGCCACCTCGCGGACCGCCGTGAGGATCGCCGCCTGGCGCTCCTCGCCGTAGCCGAGGTGCCGCTTGATGTTCTCCAGGACCACGATCGAGTCGTCGACGACCCGGCCGATGGCGATGGTCAGCGCGCCGAGCGTCAGCATGTTGAGCGAGAGGTCCCGCGTCCACAGCACGATCAGGGCGAGGACGACGGAGAGCGGGATGGAGACCGCGGTGACCAGGGTGGAGCGGAGGGACGCCAGGAAGACCAGGATGACGATGACGGCGAAGAGGAGGCCGAGGGCGCCCTCGGTGGTCAGGCCGGAGATCGACTTGGAGACCGCCGGGCCCTGGTCGGAGACGACCGTCAGCTCGGCGCCCGAGCCCAGGTCCTCGCGCAGCTCGGGCAGCTTGGCCTTGACCGCCTCGGAGATGGCGACGGCGCTGCCGTCGTTGTCCATGGTGGCCATGACGGCGAGGCTCGGCTTGCCGTTCGTACGGGTGAGGGAGACTCGGCGGGACTCCTCCTGCTTCACGGTGGCGAGGTCGCCGAGGCGGACCGCGTCGCCCTTGGCGGGCTTGATCCGCAGGTCCTGGATCTGCTCCAGCGAGGTGAAGCCGCCGCCGACCTGGACCGTGCGGCTCTGGCCCGCCTCGGAGAAGGAGCCGGCCGGGACGGTCGCGCCGCCCGCCTTCAGCGCCTCGGCCAGGGTCATGGCGTTCAACCCGGCCGCGGCGAGCTTGCGGTCGTCGGGCGTGATGGAGACCTGGAGGTCCTGGACGCCGTCGATGGAGACCTGGCCGACGCCGTCGATGTCCTCCAGGGCCGGGACGACGGTCCGCTCCAGCTGGTCGGCGAGCGCCTGCTGGTCCTTGGTGGAGGTGACGGCGAGGACGACGGTCGGGATGTCGTCGGTCGAGCCGGCCACGACCTGCGGGTCCACCTCCTGGGGCAGCTGCGCGCGGGCGCGGTTCACGGCCTGCTGCACGTCGGCGACGAGCTGCTTGGTGTCCGCGTCGCCGTAGTCGAAGGTGGCCATGATGAGGGCGTTGCCCTCGCTGGCCGTGGAGGTGACGCCCTTGACGCCGTCGACGGCCTTGATCGTGGACTCGAGCGGTTCGACGACCTGCTTCTCCACCACGTCGGGGGACGCGCCCTGGTAGGGGGCGAGGACCGACACCATCGGCAGCTCGATGGAGGGCAGCAGCTGTTGCTTGAGCTGCGGGATGGCGATCGCCCCGAAGACGATCGCCACGATCGATATCAGCCCGACCAGGGCCCGTTGCGCGAGGCTGAATCTGGACAGCCAGGACATGGGGTCTCTCTTCTGTGGCGGATCGGCAGGTCTTTCACACGATCAGCCATGGAGGGGAGGGTTCCGTCGCCCCCAGGTCCCGTTTGCTTACGCCCGGCATACACCGGATGGAGTACTCGCTCACTCCGCCCTGGGGCGTACCAGGCCGGTTTCGTACGCCGTGACGACCAGCTGGGCGCGGTCGCGCGCGCCGAGCTTGGCCATGGCGCGGTTGACGTGGGTCTTGACGGTGAGGGGGCTCACTTCGAGGCGGTCGGCGATCTCGTCGTTGGAGCGACCGCCGGCGACGAGGACCAGGACCTCCCGTTCCCGTACGGTCAGGGCGGCGAGGCGGTCCGAGTACGTGGACGGCTCCGTGGTGTCCTTCTGGGTGAGGAACCTGGCGATCAGAGCCTTGGTCGCGGCCGGTGAGAGCAGCGCCTCCCCGGCGGCGGCGATCCGGATGGCGCTCAGCAGTTCGTCGGGCTCGGCGCCCTTGCCGAGGAAGCCGGAGGCCCCGGCGCGCAGCGACTGGACCACGTACTCGTCCACCTCGAAGGTCGTCAGCATGACGACGCGCACGCCGGCCAGGTCCGGGTCCGCGCTGATCATGCGGGTGGCGGCGAGGCCGTCCGTGCCGGGCATCCGGATGTCCATCAGGACGACGTCGGCCCGCTGCGTGCGGGCGAGGGCGACCGCCTCGGCGCCGTCCGCCGCCTCGCCGACCACCTCCATGTCGGGCTCCGAGTCCACCAGGACCTTGAACGCGCTGCGCAGCAGTGCCTGGTCGTCGGCGAGCAGCACCCTGATGGTCACGTGGCCTCCCCTGTGGTTGCGGTGAGGGGAAGTATCGCGTGGACGCGGAAACCGCCTCCGTAGCGGGGGGCGGCGGTGAGGCTGCCGCCGAGGGCGGTGGCGCGTTCGCGCATGCCGAGGAGGCCGTGGCCGCCGCTCTCCTCGGCGGAGGGTGCCGGTACGCCGTTGTCGAGGACCGTCACCTCCAGCGTCCGGCCCACCCGGACGACGCTCACCTCGGCCGTGGCGTCCGGACCGGCGTGCTTGCGGACGTTGGTCAGCGCCTCCTGGATGATCCGGTACGCGGCGAGGTCGACGGCCGCCGGGAGCGCGGTGTCCTGGTCCGTGCGGGCCAGCTGCACCGGGAGGCCGGCGTTCCGGAAGGTGGCGAGCAGCTCGTCCAGGACGGCGAGGCCGGGCGCCGGTTCGGTGGGCGCCTCCGGGTCGCCGGACTGGCGGAGCAGGCCGACGGTGGCGCGGAGCTCGTCGAGGGCGGAGCGGCTGGCCTCGCGGACGTGCGCGAGGGCTTCCTTGGCCTGGTCCGGGCGCTTGTCCATGACGTGGGCCGCGACCCCGGCCTGGACGTTGACGAGCGCGATGTGGTGCGCGACCACGTCGTGCAGGTCGCGGGCGATGCGCAGCCGCTCCTCGGCGACCCGGCGGCGGGCCTCCTCCTCGCGGGTGCGCTCGGCGCGTTCGGCGCGCTCGCGGATGGCGTCGACGAAGGCGCGGCGGCTGCGCACGGCGTCGCCCGCGGCGGCCGCCATGCCGGTCCAGGCGAAGACGCCGAGGTTCTCCTGGCTGTACCAGGGCGCGGAGCCGGACAGCATCGCCGTGCCCGTCAGCACCGTCATCGTCAGCAGGCCGACCCGCCAGGTGGTGGGGCGGTCGGTGCGCGAGGCGACGGTGTAGAGGGCGACGACGGCGCTCATCGCGACCGGGGCCGGCGGGTCCTCGGCGATGTGCTCCACGAGCGTGACCGCGCCGGTGCACAGCAGGACGCCCAGGGGGTTGCGGCGGCGCAGGACCAGGGCCGCCGCGCCGACCAGCATGAGGAGCACGCTGATCGCCCCGGGGGTGCGCCCGCCGAAGTCGGGCCCCCCGTGCGGGCCGCCGTGCCGGTCGACGAACGAACCGGCGACCATGCACACCAGCACGGCGAGGGCCAGGGCGCCGTCGAACGCCAGGGGATGCTCGCGCAGCCAGCACCGCCCGCGAGCGAGCGGGGTTCCGAGGGTGGTCACGGGAGAGAACCGTACGGCCTGGCACGGCGCCGGGAAGCACCCGTGCCCCGACCCGGTCGTCCGGGGCGGGGCACGGGCGAAGTGCCGGGGGTGGCCGTCAGCCGGGGATGAGGCCGTCGTCGGAGAGCATCTCGCGGACTTCTTCGAGCGTCGCGTCAGGGGCGGGCAGGATCAGCTCGGAGGGTTCGAGGGAGTCGTCCGGCAGCGGCTCGCCGAGCGTCCGTACGGTGTCCAGCAGAGCGTGGAACGTACGGCGGAAGCCCTCCCCGTCGCCGTTCTCCATCTCGGCGAGCAGTTCGTCGTCGAGCTTGTTCAGTTCGGCGAAGTGGCTGTCCGCCACCCGCAGCTGACCCTCCCCCATGATCCTCACGATCATGACGCGACCGTCCTTACTGCTTGTCGAACCGGGTCGGGGACTGCTCCTGGGACTGGTCCTGCGGCGTGGCGCCGCCGCCCTCGATGGCCTGCTGCGAGGAGGATCCCCCGGCGAGCTCCGCCTTCATGCGCTGGAGCTCCAGCTCCACGTCCGTACCGCCCGACAGGCGGTCCAGCTCGGCCTGGATGTCGTCCTTCTGGAGCCCGGAGTGGTCGTCGAGCGCGCCGGAGGCGAGCAGCTCGTCGATCGCGCCGGCCCGCGCCTGGAGCTGCGCGGTCTTGTCCTCGGCACGCTGGATGGCGACGCCGACGTCGCTCATCTCCTCCGAGATGCCGGAGAAGGACTCGGCGATCCGGGTCTGCGCCTGGGCGGCGGTGTACGTGGCCTTGATGGTCTCCTTCTTCGTACGGAAGGCGTCCACCTTGGCCTGGAGCCGCTGCGCCGCGAGCGTCAGCTTCTCCTCCTCGCCCTGGAGGGTCTGGTGCTGCGTCTCCAGGTCCGACACCTGCTGCTGGAGCGCCGCCTTGCGGGACAGCGCCTCGCGCGCCAGGTCCTCGCGGCCCAGGGCCAGCGCCTTGCGGCCCTGGTCCTCGAGCTTGGCGGACTGGGACTGGAGCTGGTTCAGCTGGAGCTCCAGTCGCTTGCGGGAGGTCGCCACGTCGGCGACGCCGCGGCGCACCTTCTGGAGCAGCTCGAGCTGCTTCTGGTACGAGTAGTCGAGGGTCTCGCGCGGATCCTCGGCCCGGTCAAGGGCCTTGTTGGCCTTCGCGCGGAAGATCATCCCCATACGCTTCATGACACCGCTCATGGGCTTCGCGCGCCCCCTTCGTGACGGACTTCGGCTCCAGCACTCCAACAGAACCCACAGTACGGGCCCTGCATCCATTACCGCACTGTTCGGGCGGGGATGCGCTCATCCCCAAGGACGACTGCGGACGGCTCGTGATCCGGCGCAAGGAGTAGGGGTTCCGGCTGGATCCCTTGTACGGGTGGACGCAGGCTGTTGCCGGATCGTTCCCCGCGGGGGTGGGGCGCATGCCGGGTACCCCGTACCCTTGGGCTTTGTGTTCCGTAGCCGTTCGAAGGATGAGAAGGCCCCCACCGACAAGGTGACGGCGGACCTCTCCAAGCAGCCCCGCGACCCCCAGGCCCCCAAGGGCCGCCCGACCCCGAAGCGGAGTGAGGCCCAGACGCAGCGCCGCCGTGCGCAGACCGTACCGTCCGACCGCAAGGAGGCCATGCGCCGCCAGCGCGAGGCCCGCCGCGCGGACCTGGCCAAGCAGCGCGAGGCGCTGGCCAGTGGTGACGAGCGCTACCTGCCCGTCCGCGACAAGGGCCCGGTCCGCCGCTTCGTGCGCGACTTCGTCGACTCGCGGTTCTGCGTCGCCGAGTTCTTCCTGCCGCTGGCCGTGGTGATCCTGGTCCTGTCCATGGTCCGGTCCGCGCAGATGCAGAACATCGCCCTGCTGCTGTGGCTGGGCGTCATCGCCATGATCGTCGTGGACTCGGTGGGCATCTGGATCCGGCTGAAGAAGCAGCTGGGCGAGCGCTTCCCCAACGAGCCCAAGCGCGGTGCCATCGCGTACGGCCTGATGCGTACGCTCCAGATGCGCCGACTGCGGCTGCCCAAGCCGCAGGTCAAGCGCGGAGAGCGGCCCTGAGCACGCAGGTCTCCGGCTTCGGAGGCGCTTCGGGGAGCTGGCTCGACGGGCTCGGCGGACTGCGCAACACGGTGCGCCAGGAGCTCGTCGCCCGCCAGCTGGACGAGCAGATAACCGCCCGCTACCCCGTGGGGCAGCGGCTGCGGATACTCGACGTCGGCATGGGCCAGGGCACGCAGGCCCTGCGCCTGGCCCGGGCGGGGCACACCGTCACCGGGCTGGAGTCCGACCCCGAGATGCTGCGGTACGCGCGCGAGGCGCTGGCGACCGAGCCGGCGGGCATCAGGGACCGGGTCCGCCTCATCGAGGGGGACGGCCGGGAGACCGGCGTGCACTTCCTGCCGGGCAGCTTCGACGTGGTGCTGTGCCACGGCGTGCTGATGTACGTGGAGGAGCGCGACGCCATGCTCGCGGGTCTCGCCCGCATGCTGGCGCCGGGCGGCCTGCTGTCGCTGCTCGTACGGAACGCGGACGCGCTGGCGATGCGGCCGGGGCTGGCCGGGGACTGGTCCACGGCGCTGGCGGCGTTCGAGTCGGACGCCTACGTCAACCGGCTCGGGCTGCCGGCGCGGGCCGACCGGCTGGGGGCGCTGACCGCGACGCTCGCGGGGATCGCGGCGCCGCTGCACGCCTGGTACGGCGTGCGGGTCTTCACCGACAACGTGCCGAACGCAGAGGGTCTGCCGGCCGCCGAGGAGCTGGAGCTCCTGCTCGCGGCGGAGGACCGCGCAGGCCGCACGGACCCGTACCGCCGGGTGGCGGCGCTGCTGCACCTGTGCGGCGTGCGGGGCTGACGCCGGCCCCCTGAGGGGCCGACCTTGGGCGGCCGCCCCCTGATCGGATGCGCTGGGCGGGCCGTGGTGGGTGGTTCCGACGGAGACTCGCGGCATGAGCGTGACCGCTGCCGTACGCCTGCTGGTGCCGCTGCTGCCCGTGACCGCCGCCGCCGTGCTGCTGGGCGGCTGCGTGGACCCGGCGCCGCCGCCCGCGGCGCCCGCCCCGGCCGCGCGGGCGGCCGGGGAGCTGGAGGAGGACTACCGCAACGTCATCCGGGACGTCCTGCCGTCGGTCGTGCAGATCGAGGCGGGGCAGGGGATCGGTTCCGGGGTGGTGTGGGACAACCAGGGTCATATCGTGACGAACGCTCACGTGGTGGGCGAGGAGCGGTCGTTCCGGGTCACCGTCGCGACGGGCGAGGAGGCGCTGGCCGCCCGGCTGGTCTCCAGCTATCCCGAGCAGGACCTCGCGGTCATCCGGCTGGACGCGCCGCCGCCGGGGCTGAAGCCGGCGAGGTTCGGCGACTCGTCGAAGGTCGAGGTGGGCCAGATCGTCCTGGCGATGGGGTCGCCGCTGGGCCTGTCCGGCAGCGTCACGCAGGGCATCGTGTCGGCGACCGGCCGCACGGTGAGCGAGGGCGGCGCGGGCGGCGGGACGGGCGCGACCATCGGGAACATGGTGCAGACGTCGGCGGCGATCAACCCGGGCAACAGCGGGGGCGCGCTGGTCAACCTGGCGGGCGAGGTCATCGGCATCCCGACGCTGGCGGCCACCGAGCCGGGCCGGAGCGGCAGTACGGCGCCGGGCATCGGCTTCGCGATCCCGTCCTCCATGGTCCGGACGATCGCGGACCAGATCGTCCGCACCGGCCGGGTCACGCACTCGGGCCGCGCGGCCCTCGGCATCGCCGGCCGCACCGTCCTGGACGACGAGTACCGGCCGGCGGGCGTGGCGATCGTCGAGGTGGCGCGGGGCGGCGCGGCGGCGGGCGCGGGGCTGCGGGCCGGCGACATCATCACCCGCGTCGGTGACACGGACATCACCACGATCACCTCGCTGCTGGAGGCGCTGGCGTCCGCGAAGCCCGGCGACCGGGTGCCGGTGGCGTACGTCAGGGACGGGCGGCGGGGGACGGTGACGGTGACGCTCGGCGAGATGTAGCACCTCGCCCCCGTACGAAGCCCCCCGCGCGCCCTGACGGGCTCAGCCCGCGGCCTCGGCCTCGCGCAGGCTCATCGGGCCGTAGATCTTCGTCTCGTCCTCGTAGAGGTGGACCTGCTCCACACCCTCGTCGAGGAGGTTCTTCCAGGTCTCACCGAGCCAGGACTCCGCGTCGCCCTGGGTGGTGAACTCCTCCGGCTGGGTTGCCGGCTGGACCTCCGTGCCGTCGGACCTCTCGAATCGCCACGTCCATGCCATGTGCGCCTCCCGGGTTCACCAGGTGATCGGTTTCCTGCCCGCAGCGTAGCCGGGCGCGCACCCCGTGCGGGGACGCGGGAGGATCATCCCTGTGGAACTGACTCTCCTCGGCACCGGCGCCCCCGACGGGCTGCCCCGCCCCGACTGCCCCTGCGCCCGGTGCGCCGTCGCCCGTGGCGCGGACGCGCGCGCCGCGACCGCGCTGCTCGTGGACGGGGCGCTGCTGCTCGATCTGACGCCCGGGGCCGCGCTGGCCGCCGCGCGGGCCGGGCGGTCGCTCGGCGGCGTACGGCAGGTGCTGCTCACGCACCCGCACGACGGGCCGGCCGTGGAGCTGCCGGCCGGGCTGCCGGCGGCCGGGCGGGTGCCCGACGGGCGGGAGCTGACGCTGATCAGCGGCCACCGGGTGCGGGCCGTGCCGATGGACGCGCCGGGGACCGGGTACGAGGTCACCTCACCGGACGGGCTGCGGCTGCTGTACCTGCCGCCCGGCGCCGCCCCGGCGGGCGTGAGCGAGGCCGGGAACGCGTACGACATGGTCCTGGGCGACGTGGTGGGGCGGCCGGACGGGGTGGCCCGGCTGCGCGGCGCGGGAGCGATCGGGGCCGCCACCGACGTCGTCGCCGTCCACCTGGACCACGACGTGCCGCCCGGGCCCGAGCTGGACCGGCGGCTGGCCGCCGCCGGGGCGCGGGCCGTGCCGGACGGGACGACGCTGATCGTGGGCGACTACCAGGATGTCCCGGACATACCGCGCCGCACGCTCGTCACCGGCGGGGCCCGCTCGGGCAAGTCGCTGGAGGCCGAGCGGCGCCTGGAAGCCTTCCCGGAGGTGGTGTACGTCGCGACCGGCGGGACCCGCGACGGTGACGCCGAGTGGGCGGCCCGGGTGAGCGTGCACCGCAACCGGCGCCCCGGGTCCTGGCACACCGAGGAGACCTGCGACCTGGCCCCGCTGCTGCGCGGCGACGGGCCGCCGCTGCTGATCGACTGCCTGTCGCTGTGGCTGACGGACGCGATGGACCGGGTCGGGGCGTGGGAGGACGCCACCTGGGCGGGGGGCGGGGAGCGCGCGCTGCGCGAGCGGGTCGCCGAGCTGGTCGCGGCGGTGCGCGCCACGCGCCGTACGGTCGTCGCGGTGACCAACGAGGTGGGCGCGGGGGTGGTGCCCGCGAGCGCGGCCGGGCGGCGCTTCCGCGACGAGCTCGGACGGCTCAACGCGGCCTTCGCCGACGAGTGCGAGCACGTCCTGTACGTCGTCGCCGGTCAGGCCCTCGTGCTCCGCGGCTGACCGGTACTGTTCGGCGAATGAGCAGGCTGAATCTCGACGACTTCTCCGAACTGATCGAGCGCCCCGACAGCGCCACGCGGCGTGACGCCGAGGAACGCCGGGAGCGCCTCGCCGTCCCGCCCGGTGCGCTCGGCCGTCTCGACGAGCTGGGCGAGTGGCTGTCGGCCGCCCAGGGGGCCGTCCCGGTGCGGGCGATCGAGCGGCCGCGCGTGGTGCTGTTCGCCGGTGATCACGGAGTGGCCGGGCTGGGCGTGTCGGGCCGGCCCGAGGGCGGCGCGCAGGCGCTGGTGCGCGCCGTGCTGGACGGCGCGAGCCCCGTGGCGGTCCTCGCGCGGCGGATGGACGTCCCGGTGCGGGTCGTCGACGCGGGACTGGACTGCGACCCGGAGCTGCTGCCCGAGGACGTCGTACGCCACCGGGTGCGGCGCGGCAGCGGCCGGATCGACATCGAGGACGCGCTGACGCCGGAGGAGGCCGAGCAGGCGGTGCGCCTCGGCATGGCGATCGCCGACGAGGAGGCCGACTCGGGCACCGACCTGGTGGTGCTGGGCGACCTCAGCGTCGGCGGCACCACCCCCGCGAGCACGCTCATCGCCGCCCTGTGCGGCACGGACGCCTCCGTGGTGACGGGCCGGGGCGGCGCCGGGATCGACGACCTGGCGTGGATGCGCAAGTGCGCGGCGATCCGCGACGCGCTGCGCCGGGCGCGCCCGGTCTTGGGCGACCAGCTGGAGCTGCTGGCGGCGGTCGGCGGCGCGGACCTGGCGGCGATGACGGGCTTCCTGCTCCAGAGCGCGGTCCGGCGGATGCCGGTGATCCTGGACGGCGTGGTGTCGGCGGCGTGCGCGCTGGTCGCGCAGCGGGCGGCGTTCCGGGCGCCGGACTGGTGGCTGGCGGGCCAGGTGAGCGGCGAGCCGGCGCAGGGCAAGGCGCTGGACCGGATGGCGCTCAACCCGCTGCTGGACCACGGCGTGACCGTCGGCGAGGGGACCGGGGCGCTGCTCGCGCTGCCGCTGGTGCAGGCGGCCGCGGCGCTGGCGGCGGAGCTGCCCGAGCGGGACTGAGCTCCCGGCCCCGGGCGGAGAGATGGGGATCACGCGGCGGCCGGACAACTTCCCGGCCGCCGCTTCGGTCTTCGCACGTGCTCGACGCCGTGCCGATCCCCCGGGAGCCCCGATGCCGTTCGTCCGCCGCGCGCTGCGCCGTGAGTGGGGACCGCTGTACGCGGCGGTACGCGCGGGGCTCGTCGCCCGCGGGTGGCGGGCGATCCCCCTGACGCTGTGCGCCGTCACGCTGACCGGGCTCTTCCAGCTCGTACAGAACCAGTCCTGGGGCTACGGCCTCATCCAGGGCATCGGCTCGGTCCGGGCCGAGGACCCGCTGTGGCTCGCGCTGCTGCGCACGCCCCTCTCCCTCTTCGTACCGGCGCTGCACCTGCCGGTGTGGGGCGCGCTGGCGCAGGTGCTGCTGGTGTTCGGGATCGCCGAGATCTGCCTGGGGCGGGCGCGCACGCTGCTCGTCGCGTACGCCGCGACGCTGGCCGGGACGATGTACGCGCGGATCGGCATCGCGCTCGGGCCGGACGCGCCGCTGGGGCTCGGGCTGCCGGCGTCCGACGCGCGGGTCGTCGACACCGGCCCGTCGGCGGCGGTCGTCGGTCTGGCGGTCGTCGTGTGCTGGCGCCACCGGGCCTGGCTGACAGGCAGCCTGGTCGTGGTGGCGATGATCGTCGAGGTGATCTTCAAGAGCAACCTCGCGGGCAAGGAGCACCTGGCGGCGATCGGGGCGGTGCTGGTGGGATGCGCCGTGTGCGAGGCGCTCAGTGCCTCCGGTCGTCGTGGGACGAACGCCGCAGTTGCTGGACGCGGTCGGGCGCCCCGGCGATCAGGTCCTGGAAGCGGTTCCTGACGGCGTTCCAGCGGCGGTCGTGGTGGTAGGCGCGCAGGCCCGCCCGGGCGCGGGCGCGGGGCCTGCGGCGGTAGAGGCGGCGGGCCCACAGGGAGTCGGGGCGGGCCAGCCGAAGGGCGCCGAAGACGGCGACCGGCAGCACGAACAGGCCGATGATCGCCATCCGGAACTTCCCCTTGAAGAGGGTGACCAGCACGAAGAGGAAGTTCAGCGCGAAGTTCACGATGAGGCTGCTGCGGCTCTGCCGCTCCTCGGGGCTGACCTCGTCCACGCCGAGCGGTGAGAAGCCGAGCAGGGCGAGCAGGAGCAGCGCGGTGGTGAGGACCACGACCTCCACGCTCTTGCGGCCCTCCTCGGTCCAGTAGACGTCGTCCAGGTGGACGATCAGCGCGAACTCGTCGAGGACCAGGCCCGCGCCGATGCCGAGGACCACCGCGCAGACGATCGACGCGGCACCGTGCCGGCCGACGGCGACCGCGCCGAAACCACCGATCAGGGTGAGGACGACCCCCGGGATCACATGGTGGATGTGCAGCCCGCCCGGGGTGACATTGCGGAACGGCCCCTTCCCGGCGCGGATCAGCCGGGTGACCGTACGGGTGAGCAGGAAGGTCAGCACGAAGGAGGACAGGGCGACGAGCAGGGGCAGCTTCCCCGGCTCGACGATGTTGCGGTAGAACCAGTGACCCATCCCGCTCCCTCCATGATCGCGCCTTCTAGCGACTACCCTGCGCCCGGTGACCATGCCCCGCACCCGCACGAACCTCGACGGCATACGTTTCGCCTTCGGCACCCTCACCGTGCTGCCCGTCCACGTCTCCCGCTGGGACCGCGAGGCGGCCCGCGCCGGAATGCAGGCCGCGCCCCTCGCCGGGCTGGTGGTGGGCCTGTGCGCGGCGGCGGCCGGCGCCCTGGCCCTGCTGCTCGGGGCGGGGCCGCTGCTCGCGGCCGTCGCCTCGGCCGCCGTTCCGGCCGTGCTCACCCGGGGCCTGCATCTGGACGGGCTCGCGGACACGGCGGACGGGCTGGGCAGCGGCAAGCCCGCCGAGGACGCGCTGCGGATCATGAAGCAGTCCGACATCGGGCCCTTCGGCGTCATCACGCTGCTCTTCGTGCTCCTCGCCCAGGTGGCCGCGCTGTACGAGCTGTACGGGGAGGGCTGGGCGTACGGCGCGGTCGCGGCCGCCCTGAGCGGAACGGTCGCCCGGCTCGCACTCACCCTCGCCTCGCGCGCCTCCGTCCCGGCGGCCCGGCCCGAAGGTCTGGGCGCGGTGGTGGCGGGGACGGTGCCGGGGCGGGCCGCGCTGGGCGTGGCGGCGCTGGTGGGGTGCGCGGCGGCCGGGGCGGGGGCGCTGTTCGGTCCGTACGACGCCCTGCGTCACGTGCTGGCGGGGCTGGTGGCCCTGGTGGTGGCGGAGGCGCTGCTGCGGCGCTGTGTGCGCCGGTTCGGCGGCGTGACGGGGGATGTCTTCGGCGCGGTGGCGGAGACGGCGGCGACGGCGGTGCTGGTGGTGCTGACGTTGGGCTAAGGCGTGTTTGAGCCGCGCGGGAACCTGGTAGTCGGGGATCGAGGAAGAAGGAGAAGGATCATGGCAACCGGCACTGTGAAGTGGTTCAACGCGGAAAAGGGCTTCGGCTTCATCGAGCAGGACGGCGGCGGCCCCGACGTGTTCGTCCACTACTCGGCGATCGCCAGCACGGGGTACCGCGAGCTCAACGAGGGCCAGAAGGTCCAATTCGACGTCACGCAGGGCCCGAAGGGGCCGCAGGCGGAGAACGTCACACCGGCCTGAGAAACCGCTGCCGAGCACTCAGCAGGGGTCGCGCCAGGCGCCGAGCTCGTACCGCTTCAGTATCGAGCTCATCCCCAGCCGCTCGGCCTGAGGGCAGAACGCCCGCGTCGGCAGCTCGTACTCGACGTGGAAGACGGCCTTGCCCGCTGTCAGGAAGGGGCGCAGGCGCTCGCACTCCCGGAACTGGGCGCACTGTTCGTTGACCGCGAAGTCGAAGTCCTGGACCAGGTCGCCGATCTGGTCCAGGTCGTTCTTCAGGCCGACGGCGAGTCCGCGCTCGTGGGCGAGGCGGGCGATGAGGCGGTTGTAGCGGAGCTGGTCGGCGGCGGTGAGGGGGAAGCCGGTGTCGTTGGCGTACCCGTCCATGTTGTCGGGCTCCACGGCGTCGAAGCCCTTCTCCCGGCACATGTCGAGGCGGGCGGCCATCAGCGGTTCGAGGACGTCGGTGCGGCGGATGTCGAGCCAGCGCTCGCCCTTCCAGCCGTTGCCGCGCCCGACGACCTCCTTGGGGAACCGCGCGGCGTCGGGCCGCCAGTCCTCCCAGGCGCCGGTGGAGAGGTAGCAGATCACCTTGCGGCCGCGCCGGTGGAGGTCGGCGACCGTGGCCCCGGTGTGGTCGAAGCCGTCGATGTCGTACACCGGTACGTCGACGGTCGGGTCGAGGCGGCCGCTGAGCTGCCACTGCCAGGGCTGGCCCGGCTTCGGCTGCCAGCGGCGGCCCTCGTGCGGCGTGGGCGGCTCCGGGTCCGAGGGGCTCGTACACGCCGTCGCGAGCAGCAGCAGCGCGACCGCGAAGAGCAGGACGCGGCGTGTCATGGGCGCCGCCTCCCGCCGGCCAGGGCGTGCGGCAGCGTCCCCCACGGGTGGGCGCCCGCGCCCGGGACGGCGCACCGGACGCGGGTGGTGACGCGGGCGTCGGGCGGGGCCGCGTAGACGAGGTGGCAGTAGTGGTCGGCGAGCGGGAGGTCCTGGGCGCGGTAGGCGTCCCAGGGGCCCTCGAAGGTGACGAGCAGGTCGGCCAGCCCGGCGTACGCGGGGTGCGGGTGAGCCCCGTGGTTGAGGACGAGCGTGGCGGCGCCGGCGGCGCGGGCGGCCACGCCCAGGCGCCGGTAGTGCGGGGCGAGGTGCGGGTCGGTCGGGACCTGGTCGAGGAAGGCGCCGTCGGCGCCGTACCAGTCGCGGTGGCGGACCAGGTCGGTGAGGACGTCGGCGTGCGGGCGGCGGCCGTAGTCGGTGTCGGTGTAGCCGAGGACGCACACCCCGGCCGCGCGCAGCCGGTCGGCGACCGTCACGAAGGCGGGGTCGGGGGCCGCGCCCGCGCCGCTCGCGGGGTTGAGCACGACGCCGTAGAGCAGCGGCGCGGCGGCGATGATGGCGTCCCATTCGGCGGGGCGGTCGGCGGGGTGCTCGTAGTAGGGCACCAGCAGGTCCACGGGCGTTTCCTTACGTCGTTCAGGCGCGGTGGGTGGTCGCCCGTCCGAGCAGTACCCACCCGAGGGCGGCCAGTACCGCGGCCGCCGTCCCGGCGATGACCGCGCCGGCCGCCCTCGGGTCGCCCGTGCCCGTCGCCAGGGAGACCGTCTGGGCCCCGGTCGCCGCCACGCACACCAGCGCCGCGCTGAGCGCCGCCCCGAAGGACTGCAGCAGCAGGGCGGCCCACAGGACGGTCCCGATGAGCAGCAGCGACACCAGCCGCAGCCCGCCCAGCTCGGGCGCGCCCGGCCACAGCAGCGTCCCGGCGAGGGCCAGAGCCGACAGCACGGTGAGGTACGCGGTGAGGCACAGCGCCAGCGTGGTGGCGGTGGTGCGGCGGAAGGCGCGGGCGGTGGTGCTGGCCCGCAGCCCGGCGAGGCTCTCGCTGCGGAAGCGGTGCAGCAGCCACTCGGCGGGGCCCATCGAGAGGGTGAGCGCGACGGCGGAGGGCGCCGCGACCACGGCGCCGGGTCCGTCGGCGAGGACGTCGCCGAGCGCGGCGTACAGCACGAGCCCGCCGGTGCCGAGCCCGAAGAGGCCGTACGGCAGCGACGCGGCGAGCCGGGGCGCGGCCCTCCCGGGCACGCCGGGTGCCGCGAGCGGCACCAGCACCCGCAGCGCGAGCGCCACGGCCGCGACGAGCGACGTGAGCAGCAGGGCGGTGCGCACGGCGAGCGGCGGGTCGTACCAGAACGCGACGGGGGCGCCCGCCGCGAGCGGCAGCAGCGCGCCCAGCAGGGCCTTCTCGCGGTCGAGGACCAGCAGGACGGTCGCGGCGGCCAGGTACAGGGCCTGCCCGGCGGCGAAGGCGGCGGCGCCCCACTCCCCCGGCCCGGTGGCGGCGACGGCGACGACCGCGCCGGCGAGGGCTCCGGCCGGGGCGCCGGTGAGCAGGGTGCGGGCGGCGGCCTGGCGGTCGCCGAGGCCGAGCCAGGAGTAGGCGCGGTGGGAGAGGGCCTGGTTCCACACCCAGCCGGTGACGGCCCCGGCGAGCAGCGGAACCGTTCCGGCGGGCAGTCCGAGCGCGCCGGGCGGGCCCGCGAGGAAGGGCGCGCCGAGGACGTACGCGAGGCCGGGCAGGGCGAAGACCAGGCCGCGCAGCAGGCAGCCGCCGAGGCCGGTGTGCCAAGGGTCGGTGGGCGGGCCGTCCGGTTCGGGGAAGCGCCGCTCCACGCGGGTGTAGAGGTCCTCGGCGAGGGCGAAGGAGTCCGGGCGGCCGTAGGTGAGCCGTATGTGGTCGTCGGTCATGCCGTCGGATTCGAGGATGGCGGCTATCTCGTCGGGGTGGACGGCGGCCGCTATCAGGTCCTCCAGGCGGTGGGCGAGTTCGTCGATCGGATCGGGCGCGGCCCAGCTGGGGCGGGGGCGCGGGATCGCCGGAAGGGTCCCGGTGACGCCGGGGGCGGGCGGGGTGAGCCAGAGGGAGCCGCTCATTCACGCCGTCCGATCGAGTTCGCGGTACCAAGGATCGGGGATGCGGAGCTGGAGGGTCCAGTCGTCCGGCTCGGCCACGGGGGCCTCGGGCACTCCGGCCAGCTCCCGGTAGATGCGGCGGAAGCCGTCGACGGAGCGGTGCAGCGTGAACCGGTCGATCACCCGCTGCCGGGCCCGGCGGCCGAGCTCGGCCCGCCGCTCCCCGTCGCGCAGCAGCGCCATGACGGCCTCGGCCATGACGGCGGGTTCGCGCGGCGGGACGACGAGACCGGTGTCGCCGACGGCCTCCCGTACCCCGCCCACATCGGTGGAGACGGTGGCGCGGCCGCAGGACATGGCCTCGATGAGCGAGAAGGGGAACCCTTCGCTGATGGAGGAGAGCATCACCACGCTGCCCGCCGCGTAGGCGGACGCCACGTCGGAGATCCGGCCCTCGTACGCGATGCCGTCCGTGACGCCGAGCTCGGCGGCGAGCTTCTCCAGCCGGGTGCGGTAGTCCTCGTTCCCGGCCGGGACGGGCCCGAACAGCCGCAGCCGCAGCTCGGGCAGTTCCGCTCGGGCGATGGCGTACGCCCGGATCAGGGTCTCCAGGTCCTTGATGGGGTCGACGCGGCCGCACCAGCTGAGGGTGGGGACGGCGGGCTCCGGGCCGGCGAGCGGGAAGGCGTGCGGGTCGACGCCGTTGTAGACGGTGCGGATGCGGTCGGCGGGGGCGCCGCCGCGCTCCTCCCAGCGCCGGTTGTACTGGTTGCACGGGGTGATGAGGTCGGCCTTGCGGTAGCCGAGGGAGTTGAGCTCCCGGTAGAAGCCGAGCATCAGGGCCTTGACGGGCCACCGCTGGGCTTCGGTGCGGTAGCCGAGGTAGCGCTCGCGGAGGTAGATGCCGTGCTCGGTGAGGAGGAACGGGACGCCGTCGAAGTGCTGGGCGGCGAGCGCGGGGAGGGTGGCGAGGCCGCTGGAGACGGCGTGGGCGACGCTGTCGTCGGGGATGCGGGCCGCGAGCGGCCGCAGCGCGTGTTCGAGGAGGTCGGTGGCGGTCAGGGCGTCGTGGACGGTGGGGCGGGCGGCGGCGGTCCGCAGGTGCGGCATGGTCCATATCCACATCAGCGACCGCAGCACCGACTCGGAGCGCAGGGCGGAGGAGAGCCGTCCGCGGCGGGCGAGCGCGGCCAGGGCGTACAGGCCCTCGCCGAAGTCGCAGCCGGCGGACGGGTCGAGTATGGAGAGCAGGAACCGCTCGTAGGTGTCGGTGAAGCGGCGCCGCTCGCGTCCGATCAGCGGCCGCCCGCGCCCCGGCGCCGGGCCCCACAGGGGGAAGGCGGTGTGGCGGCGGATGTTGGGCGGCAGCTCCCAGGTGACGGGCTCGCGGCCGCTGCCGGTGAGGGCGAGGATCTGGAAGTCCACCTCGGGCATGCCGCGGACGAGCTGGTCGCACCAGGTGCTGACGCCGCCGTGGACGTGCGGATAGGTGCCTTCGGTGAGCATGGTGACATGGCGGCCTGTGGTCGGCATGCGGTTCCCCCCCGGGAGTGAGCTCGTCAGGCGCTGGTCAGGCGGTCGGCAGCGTGAGGGTGATCGCCGTCTGGAAGGTGTCGGGAGCGGTCCAGGCGGAGCGGGCCCCGGCGTAGGGCGTGCCGAACGCCGTCGAACCGAGCAGCTGCTGTTTGCGGGTCCCTTCGGGCGCGGTGACCGGGGCGGTCACGCCGGCCGGCGCCTTGACGGTGACGGTGGTGCCGATGCGGTACGCGGTGACCTTGCCGTCCGCGAGGGCCTGCTCCCAGGCGGCGCGGCGCGCCAGTTCCATACCGATGTCGCGGTGGCGGGGGTTGACGAGAGGGGTGCTCTCCGCGAACAGGGCGCGGTGGTCGGCGAGGACCTTGTCGAGGACGGGGTAGAGGAGCCGCTCCTCGGCGAGGTTGGACTGGTGGACGTAGTGGGGGCGCGGGTCGTTGGCCATGACGTGGCTCAGCGCGATGCGGGCCTCCTGCGGGACGATGTGCCCGGCGTACCCGGTGCGCACGTCGAGCGGCTCGTCGAGGCAGGAGGAGGCGGGGTTGGTTTCGCAGACGCCGCTGCCGCCGTCCTCCTTCGAGGTGTAGATCCAGTTGTACTCGTCCGTCATCTCCTCGGCCGTCCCGACGTTGTAGTACACGTTCATCGGGTGGCGCGGCACGGTCTTCGCGGCGCCCACGGCCCGCTGCCGCGGCTCGCGGGAGTTGTCGCTCGCGATCCAGCGGACCCCGGTGTCGGAGAGCGCCCCGGGGAGGTTCGGGTTGTCGGCGGGCTGCTGCGGCAGGGTCTTCAGGCCCGAGTGCTCGCCGGTGACGAGCTCGGTGCGGTCCACGGCGAGGCCCTTGTTCACAGCCCAGGTGTGGTTGTCGCGGATCTGGGCGGCGATCTCGGCGCGGCTCATCCAGCGGGTGTTGCCGTACGCGTCCTTGGCGCACCGCCACGGCACGGTGGAGGTGTCCTGGACGCAGCCGAGGAAGGGGTGCGTGTAGGTGTGGTTGACCCAGCGGTACCGCGCCCGGTCCGCGAGCAGCTGGGTGGTGAGCGGGTCGGTGCCCCCGTGCTCGGCCTTCCACTCCTCGCCGGAGCCCGCGTTGTAGACCATGTCGAGGGTGAAGCCGCTCGCCCTCTGCCACTGGGCGGCGTACTGCGCGTCGGCCGACGTCATACGGATCGGCGGCGTCCCCTCGCCGTCACCGCCCGCGCAGTCGACGCCGCCGGGCGTGCAGTTGCGGACGGTGTCCCAGCGGGCGTCGGGGGCGAAGACGTCGTCGACATGGACGGAAAGGTAGTTCCGGCTCTGCCCGAGGTGTACGCCCTGAGTCAGCCATTCCACGATGCCCCTGGCCAGGGCCCGGAACTGCCGCTGGTGGCGGTTGTAGGCGAAGGTGACGACCAGCTCGCGCCGCCCGTCGTGGGCGTACTCGCCGAGGAGGCTGGCCCGGCCGCCGCCGTCGCCGGTGGCCACGTCCAGGTAGCTGGTGTAGCCGGCGCGGGGGCGTCCGGCGTACCCGTAACTCTCGGAGACGTCCGGGTCGTTGTTTTCGAAGACGACCGGCCCGTCGAGGTACCGGAAGGGCCCGGCCTTCCCGGCGGCGGTGAGGGCGGTCTCCACGCCGTCGAACACGCCGGAGCGGCCGCCGTCGCCGGCGTACTCCAGGCCGACGCCGGGGTGGGCCCAGGTGTACGCGTCGACCTGCGGGATCGCGTACGTCCGCTCGTACGCGGTGAGCGCGGCCCGCTCCGCCGCGGACAGCCCCTGGGGTGCCTCGTCGGGCAGCACCACGCCTTGGTACTTGGCGCGCGGCCGCCCGTCGACCGTGTCGGCGAGGAACGCGGCGTCGATGACGGGCCGGCCCGGGTCGCCGAGCCGGACCGCGCGGTACGGCGTGCCGGAACCCTTCAGTTCGGATGTGAGGGCCTCCACCGCGCCGCCGCCGTCGTCCACGACGAGCACCGTGAGGTCGATACGGGGCGCGGGCTCGGCCGCCGCCGCGCGGGCCGCCGGGAGCGCGCCGGTCAGGAGCACCGCGGCCAGCAGCGCGGCCGCCGTACGCCCGGCCCGGAATGCGTGGACGTGCATGTCTTTCCCCCCTCGCGAGACCCGCCGGTGCGCGTGGGGGCGCCCGGAGGATCTGTGGAGATGATGCAAAGGGCCGGATCGCTCCCTTGCAGGATTGAGCAGAGTGTGACTGAGCTCTCACCCATATGGGGTGGCAAACATGAAAGAGACACCACGGATGAGTGAATCACCGTCACCGTGAGCGAGACGGGAGTGCGCGCGTAGGCTCGTCCTCGGCGTTCCCCGGGCCGAATTACGATGCGACGGGCAAGGTCGGCCCACCCCTCGACCGTACCTCGGCCGTGCCACGGCCGTACGCCAGCCGCACACGCCGCCCGACCACTCAAACGGAAGCGAGATTTCACCACCGTGACTGCTCTCACTCTCAGCACCGCCGGCGCGGCGACACTGCGCGCCGACACTCTCGTCGTCGGCGTCGCCAAGAGCCCGCAGGGCGGCAAGGGGCTCGTCGTCGCACCCGGCGCCGAGGCCGTCGACCAGGCGTTCGACGGCAAGCTCGCCGGCGTCCTGGAGACCCTCGGTGCCTCCGGGGCCGAGGGCGAGGTGACCAAGGTGCCGTCGCCGTCCGGCCTGAAGGCCCCGGTCGTCCTCGCCGTCGGCCTCGGCCAGGCGCCCGAGAAGGACGACGAGACCTACACCGCCGAGACCCTGCGCCGCGCCGCCGGCGCCGCCGCCCGCGCGCTCGCCGGTACGAAGAAGGCCGGCTTCGCGCTGCCCGTCGAGGCCGTCGAGGACGCCGAGGCCATCGCCGAGGGCGCGCTGCTGGGCGCGTACGCCTTCACCGCGTACCGCGAGAAGGGCAAGGACGCCAAGGGCCCCCTCGCCGAGGTGGCGCTGCTGGGCGCGAAGCCCCGCGACAAGGCGTACAAGGCGGCGGCGGAGCGCGCGGTCGCGCTCGCCGAGGAGCTCAACCGCGCCCGCGACCTCATCAACACCCCGCCCAACGACCTCACCCCCGAGGCCTTCGCCGCCCTCGCCACCACGGCCGGCAAGGAGCACGGCCTCAAGGTGCAGGTGCTCGACGAGCGCGCCCTCGCCAAGGGCGGCTACGGCGGCATCCTCGGCGTCGGCGCCGGCTCGGCGAACCCGCCCCGGCTGGTGAAGCTCGCCTACACCCACCCCAAGGCCGAGAAGACGCTGGCGCTGGTCGGCAAGGGCATCACCTACGACTCGGGCGGCATCTCCCTGAAGCCCGCGGGCCACAACGAGACGATGAAGTGCGACATGAGCGGCGCCGCCGCCGTGTTCGCCGCCGTCGTCACCGCCGCCCGCCTCGGCCTGGAAGTGAACATCACCGGCTGGCTGGCGCTCGCCGAGAACATGCCGTCCGGCTCCGCCCTGCGCCCCGGCGACGTCCTGCGCATGTACAGCGGCAAGACGGTGGAGGTGCTCAACACCGACGCCGAGGGCCGGCTCGTGCTGGGCGACGCCCTCACCCGCGCCTCGGAGGAGCACCCCGACGCCATCGTCGACGTCGCGACGCTCACCGGCGCGATGGTGCTGGCGCTCGGCAACCGCACCTTCGGCGTCATGGCCAACGACGACGCCTTCCGCACCGCGGTCCACGAGATCGCGGAAGAGGCCGGCGAGCAGTCCTGGCCGATGCCGCTCCCCGCCGAGCTGCGCAAGGGCATGGACTCCCCCACGGCCGACATCGCCAACATGGGCGAGCGGATGGGCGGCGGCCTGGTCGCCGGCCTGTTCCTGAAGGAGTTCGTCGGCGAGGGCATCCCGTGGGCCCACCTCGACATCGCGGGCCCCGCCTTCAACGAGGGCGCCCCCTACGGCTACACCCCCAAGGGCGGCACCGGCTCGGCGGTCCGCACCCTGGTCAAGCTCGCGGAGCGGGTGGCGGCCGGCGACCTCGGTTGATCCCCCCCTTTTTTGGGCTCGGTTCGGCTCCGGGGCGCTAAAGCCGGTGTCGACGGTCGATCGTGCTCGGTCGCTCGTCCCTCGCGACCTCCGCGCGTTCTCCCTTTCGACACCGGCGGCGCCCCTTCGCCTCACTCGCCATAGGTTCGGGGGGTGAGGCGAGGGCGTACGGCTCCGGAGGCTTGCTCCCGGGGTCGTACGCCGTCGGGGCGGGTGCGGCTCCGGGGCGACGGAATCCGTAGGTTCGTACGCCTCGGCGGCCCGGGCGCGTGGACGATCAGCCGTCTCAGAGCCTGGCCCGGCGTCTCTTGTTCCGGCAACAAGTGCGAAGATGGGTTCTCGGCAGGACAGGGCCCCCACCACAGGGCCGAAGAATCAGCGGCCGAACACCAGCCGACCGGCCGGTCATCCCCCGAGGAAGGGGGCCCGGCGACCGGCGCACATGCATGGAGGACGTGACGTGGCGAACGACGCCAGCACCGTTTTCGACCTAGTGATCCTCGGCGGTGGCAGTGGCGGTTACGCCGCGGCCCTGCGGGGTGCGCAGCTGGGCCTGGACGTCGCACTGATCGAGAAGAACAAGCTCGGCGGCACCTGCCTGCACAACGGATGCATTCCCACGAAGGCCCTGCTCCACGCCGGTGAGATCGCGGACCAGGCCCGCGAGGCCGACCAGTTCGGCGTGCTCACGACCTTCGAGGGCATCGACATCAAGGCCGTCCACAAGTACAAGGACGACGTGATCGCCGGCCTGTACAAGGGTCTGCAGGGTCTGGTCGCCTCCCGCAAGGTGACCTACATCGAGGGTGAGGGCCGGCTCTCCTCCCCCACCTCCGTCGACGTGAACGGCCAGCGGGTCGAGGGCCGCCACATCCTCCTCGCCACCGGTTCCGTACCGAAGTCCCTCCCGGGCCTGGAGATCGACGGCAACCGCATCATCTCCTCGGACCACGCGCTGACCCTGGACCGGGTCCCGGAGTCCGCGATCATCCTGGGCGGCGGCGTCATCGGCGTCGAGTTCGCCTCCGCGTGGAAGTCCTTCGGCACCGACGTCACCATCATCGAGGGCCTGAAGCACCTCGTCCCGGTCGAGGACGAGAACAGCTCGAAGCTTCTTGAGCGCGCGTTCCGCAAGCGCGGCATCAAGTTCAACCTCGGCACCTTCTTCCAGAGCGCCGAGTACACCGACAACGGCGTCAAGGTCACCCTGGCGGACGGCAAGACCTTCGAGGCCGAGGTGCTGCTCGTCGCCATCGGCCGCGGCCCGGTCTCCGCCGGTCTCGGGTACGAGGAGCAGGGCGTCGCGATGGACCGCGGCTACGTCCTGGTCGACGAGTACATGCAGACCAACGTGGAGACGATCTCGGCCGTCGGCGACCTCGTCCCGACCCTCCAGCTCGCGCACGTCGGCTTCGCCGAGGGCATCCTGGTGGCGGAGCGGCTGGCCGGCCTGAAGCCGGTTCCGATCGACTACGACGGCGTGCCGCGGGTGACGTACTGCCACCCCGAGGTCGCCTCCGTGGGCATCACCGAGGCCAAGGCCAAGGAGATCTACGGCGCGGACAAGGTCGTCGCTCTGAAGTACAACCTCGCGGGCAACGGCAAGAGCAAGATCCTCAAGACGGCGGGCGAGATCAAGCTCGTGCAGGTCAAGGACGGGGCCGTGGTCGGCGTCCACATGGTCGGTGACCGCATGGGCGAGCAGGTCGGCGAAGCGCAGCTGATCTACAACTGGGAGGCGCTGCCGGCGGAGGTCGCGCAGCTCATCCACGCCCACCCGACGCAGAACGAGGCGCTCGGCGAGGCTCACCTGGCGCTGGCCGGCAAGCCCCTCCACTCCCACGACTGATCCGCTCAGTCCGGGCGCGACGACCACTTACCGCAATTCGTTAGGAGCAACTGAAACCATGTCGGTTTCCGTAACCCTGCCGGCGCTCGGCGAGAGCGTCACCGAGGGCACTGTCACCCGCTGGCTGAAGGCCGAGGGCGAGCGCGTCGAGGCCGACGAGCCGCTGCTCGAGGTGTCGACCGACAAGGTCGACACCGAGATCCCCGCCCCCGCGTCCGGCGTTCTGGCCTCCATCAAGGTCGCCGAGGACGAGACCGTCGAGGTCGGCGCCGAGCTGGCCATCATCGACGACGGCACCGGTGCCCCGGCCGAGGCTCCGGCCCCGGCCGCCGCCGAGGCCGCCGCTCCCGCCCCGGCTCCCGCCGCGGAGGCTCCGGCCGCCGAGGCCCCCGCCGCCGAGGCCCCGGCTCCGGCTCCGGCCGCCGAGGCTCCCGCCGCCGCTCCGGCCGGTGGGGCCGAGGGCACCGACGTCGTGCTGCCCGCGCTGGGCGAGTCGGTCACCGAGGGCACCGTCACCCGCTGGCTGAAGCAGGTCGGCGAGGAGGTGGCCGAGGACGAGCCGCTGCTCGAGGTCTCCACGGACAAGGTCGACACCGAGATCCCGGCCCCGGCTTCCGGTGTGCTGCTGGAGATCGTGGTCGGCGAGGACGAGACCGCCGAGGTCGGCGCCAAGCTGGCCGTCATCGGCGCCGCGGGTGCCGCCCCGGCCGCCGCTCCGGCTCCCGCCGCTCCGGCTCCCGCCGCCGAGGCTCCCGCCGCTGCCCCGGCTCCGGCCGCGCCCGCCGCCGAGGCCCCGGCCGCCCCGGCCCCGGCTCCGGCCGCTGCTCCGGCTCCCGCCGCGCCCGCGCCGGCTCCGGCTCCGGCTCCGGCTCCGGCTCCGGTCACCCCGGCTCCGGCCGCCGCCGCGCCCGCCGCCCCCGCCGCCCCCGCACAGCCGGCGGACGAGGGCGCGTACGTGACCCCGCTGGTCCGCAAGCTCGCCGCCGAGAACGGCGTCGACCTGTCGGCCGTCAAGGGCACCGGTGTCGGTGGCCGCATCCGCAAGCAGGACGTCCTGGCCGCCGCGGAGGCCGCCAAGGCCGCCGCCGCTGCCCCGGCCCCCGCCGCTGCCGCCGCCCCCGCGGCCGCCAAGGCGCCGGCGCTCGAGGCGTCGCCGCTGCGCGGCCAGACGGTGAAGATGACCCGGATGCGCAAGGTCATCGGCGACAACATGATGAAGGCGCTGCACTCGCAGGCCCAGCTGACCACGGTCGTCGAGGTCGACATCACCAAGCTGATGAAGCTGCGCGCCCGCGCCAAGGACGCGTTCGCCGCCCGCGAGGGCGTCAAGCTGTCCCCGATGCCGTTCTTCGTCAAGGCCGCCGCGCAGGCGCTGAAGGCCCACCCGGTCATCAACGCGCGGATCAACGAGGACGAGGGCACCATCACGTACTTCGACTCGGAGAACATCGGCATCGCCGTGGACTCCGAGAAGGGTCTGATGACGCCGGTCATCAAGAACGCCGGTGACCTGAACATCGCGGGCATCTCCAAGGCCACGGCCGAGCTCGCGGGCAAGGTCCGCGGCAACAAGATCACCCCGGACGAGCTGTCCGGCGCCACCTTCACGATCAGCAACACCGGCTCGCGCGGTGCGCTGTTCGACACGGTCATCGTGCCGCCGAACCAGGTCGCCATCCTGGGCATCGGCGCCACCGTCAAGCGCCCGGTGGTCATCAACCACCCGGACCTCGGCGAGACCATCGCGGTGCGCGACATGACCTACCTGGCGCTCTCCTACGACCACCGCCTGGTGGACGGCGCCGACGCCGCCCGCTACCTGACGGCCGTCAAGGCCATCCTGGAAGCAGGCGAGTTCGAGGTCGACCTCGGCCTGTAAGGCACAGGACAGGCATACGACGACGGCGCCCCCGGCCGGAGCTCTCCGGCCGGGGGCGCCGTCGTCGCGTGACGGCCGCGTGACAGGTGTCTCCCGCCCCGGGGCAGCCACAGGCCCTGACCGGGCGGAATAATGGCGATCGACCGCCGCAGCCGCGAAGGAGCCCCCATGACCCCGCCCGTCGTCCACTCGCTGCGCGACCAGATCCGCGAGCACATCGTGGAGGGCATCGTCAGCGGCCGCTGGAAGCCGGGTGAGCGCATCGTCGAGCGGCGCATCGCCACGGAGCTGGAGGTCAGTCAGACCCCCGTCCGCGAGGCGCTGCGGGAGCTGGAGAGCCTGCGGCTGATCGAGTCGGCGCCCAACAAGGGCGTACGGGTGCGCAACCTCACGGCGGCGGACCTGGAGGAGAGCTACCCCGTACGGGCCGGACTGGAGCAGATCGCCGCCGAGCTGGCGGCCGACCGCCTGGGCGAGGACTGCTCGGCCCTGGAGCCCCACGTGGCGGCCCTCTACGAGGCGGACGCGCGGGCGGACGGGACGGCACAGGTGCGGCACACGGTGGCGTTCCACCGGGAGTTGGTGCGCGCCGCCCGCAACAGCGTGCTGCTGCACACCTGGGAGGGGCTCGGCATCGAAGTCTTCACCGCGCTGTCGATCCGCTGGCTCGGGACCGTACAGAAGTCGTACGCGGAGGAGCACGACGAGCTCGTGCAGGCCTTCCGCCGCCGGGACCCGCAGATCGGGGTCCTGGTGAAGCAGCACGTACTCGGCTGCGCTCCCCGGGCCTGACGCACCCCCTCCGGCCCCCGGTTCCGCCCCCGCACGCCCCCTTTCACGCCGGCGTGCACGCCCCCGCTCATTTGCGGGCGTGCGCGCTCATTCACCCTGCCCACCTGCGAAAACAAGGCACCGGGTGCCCATTTTTGTGGCACCCGATGCCGACTTTGGCGTTCTGGGCAAGATTTTTCGCCGAACACTTTGATCGATCATCGATCACGGTCGTACAGTCATCCGCGGACTTCAACAGAGGTCCGCCTCGCCCTGTCCTGCCAAGACCAAGGGCTCCACACCCCTTCGACTCCGGAAGGCGGCGATTATGACGACCGACCCGAACCGCATCCAGCCGAGCGAGCTCGACCAGCTGCCGGACCGCGACCCCGAGGAGACCGCCGAGTGGCAGGCGTCCCTCGACGCCGTCGCCAAGGCCGCCGGGCCGCACCGCGCCGCGTACCTGATGCGCCGCACCCTGGAGCGCGCCGAGGGCGCCGGTCTCGCGCTGCCGAAGCTGCTCGAAACCGATTACGTCAACACCATCCCGACCGCCGCCGAGGCCGCGTACGGCTTCGACGGCGACGAGGCGATGGAAGCCAAGATCACCGCCTGGAACCGCTGGAACGCCGCGGCCATGGTCTCCCGCGGCGCGAAGTACGGCGTCGGCGGCCACATCGCCACCTTCGCCTCCGCCGCCTGGCTCTACGAGACCGGCTTCAACCACTTCTTCCGCGGCAAGGAGGGCGACGGCTCGGGCGACCAGCTCTACATCCAGGGCCACGCCTCCCCCGGCATCTACGCCCGCGCCTTCCTCGACGGCCGCCTCACCGAGCAGCACCTGGACAACTTCCGCCAGGAGGCCGGCGGCAACGGCCTGCCGTCCTACCCGCACCCGCGGCGGCTGCCCTGGCTGTGGGAGTTCCCGACGGTGTCGATGGGCCTCGGCCCGCTCTCGGCGATCTACCAGGCGCGCTTCAACCGCTACCTGACCAACCGCAACATCAAGGACGTCTCCAACTCCCACGTGTGGGCGTTCCTCGGTGACGGCGAGATGGACGAGCCCGAGTCGACGGCGGCCCTCGCGCTCGCCGCCCGCGAGGAGCTCGACAACCTCACCTTCGTCATCAACTGCAACCTGCAGCGCCTCGACGGCCCGGTCCGCGCCAACTTCAAGATCGTGCAGGAGCTGGAGGCGCAGTTCCGCGGTGCCGGCTGGAACGTCGTGAAGTCGCTGTGGGGCACCGCCTGGGACGAGCTGTTCCAGCTCGACACCACGGGCGCGCTCGTACGCCGCCTGCGCGAGGTACCGGACGCGCAGATCCAGACGTACCAGACGCGTGACGCGGCCTACATCCGCGAGGACTTCTTCGGCAAGGAGCCGGCGCTCGTCGAGATGGCGAAGCTGCTCTCCGACGACAAGATCATCGAGTGCTTCCACCACTCGCGCGGCGGCCACGAGTCCCGCAAGGTCTTCGCCGCGTACAAGGCCGCCCTCCAGCACAAGGGCGCGCCGACGGTGATCCTCGCCCAGACGGTGAAGGGCTTCACCCTCGGCAAGGGCTTCGAGTCCAAGAACGCCAACCACCAGATGAAGAAGCTGTCGGTGGAGGAGTTCAAGGACATGCGGGACCTGCTGGGCCTGCCGATCCCGGACTCCGCGTTCGTCGACGGCCAGGTGCCCTACGGCCACCCCGGCGCCGACTCCCCCGAGGTCCGCTACCTCCAGGAGCGCCGCGCGGCCCTCGGCGGCCCGGCCCCGGCCCGCCGCGTCCACCCCGTGGCGCCGCTTCCGGCCCCGGCCGACAAGGCCTTCGCCGCCTTCGACAAGGGCTCCGGCTCCCAGTCGGTCGCGACGACCATGGCGTTCGTCCGCCTGATGAAGGACCTGATCCGTGACAAGGAGACCGGCAAGCGCTGGGTCCCGATCGTCCCGGACGAGGCCCGCACCTTCGGTATGGAGTCGCTGTTCCCGTCGCTCGGCATCTACTCGCCGAAGGGGCAGACGTACGAGCCGGTCGACCGCGACCAGCTGATGTACTACCGCGAGGCCAAGAACGGCCAGATCCTCAACGAGGGCATCACCGAGGCCGGCTCGATGGCCGACTTCATCGCCGCGTCGACCGCGTACTCCACGCACGGCGAGCCGATGATCCCGTTCTACATCTTCTACTCGATGTTCGGCTGGCAGCGGACCGCCGACCAGATGTGGCAGCTCGGCGACCAGCTCGGCCGCGGCTTCCTCGTCGGCGCCACGGCGGGCCGTACGACCCTGACCGGTGAGGGCCTGCAGCACGCCGACGGCCACTCCCCCGTCATCGCGGCGACGAACCCGGCGGCGCTGACGTACGACCCGGCGTTCGCGTACGAGGTCGCGGTCATCGTCAAGGAGGGTCTGCGCCGGATGTACGGCGAGACCGCGCCGGGCGAGGACCAGAACGTCTTCTACTACCTGACGGTCTACAACGAGCCGATGCCGCAGCCCGCCAAGCCGGAGGGCGTGGACGAGGGCATCATCAAGGGCCTGTACCGGTTCAAGGAGGGCACCGCCCCCGCCGCCGACGCGCCGCGCATCCAGCTGCTGTCGTCGGGTACGGCGATCCACTGGGCCCTTCAGGCGCAGGAGCTGCTGGCCGCCGAGTGGGGCGTGACCGCCGACGTGTGGTCCGCGACCTCGTGGTCCGAGCTGCGGCGCGACGCGCTGGAGGCCGACGCGGCGCTCCTGCGCGGCGAGGAGCGGGTGCCGTACGTCCGCCAGGCGCTGGCCGACGCCCCCGGCCCGGTGCTGGCGGTCACCGACTACATGCGCCAGGTCCCGGACCAGATCGCGCAGTGGGTCGAGCAGGACTACAGCTCGCTCGGCGCCGACGGCTTCGGCCTGTCGGACACGCGTGAGGCGGCCCGCCGCCACTTCGGCGTGGATGCCCAGTCCATCGTGGTCGCGGCCCTGGCCCAGCTGGCCAAGCGCGGCGAGGTTCCGGCCTCGGTCGTGAAGGACGCCCGCGAGCGCTACGGCCTGTAGGACGCCGTGTGCTGAGGAAGCCCCCCGCTCCGGCGGGGGGCTTCTTGCATGATGGGGGCCATGCGCGCTGCCCGGCTGATCAAAATGGTGCTCCTGCTCCAGTCCCGCCCCTCCATGACGGCCGCCGAGCTCGCGCGCGAGCTGGAGGTGTCGGAGCGGACGATCACGCGGGACGCGCTGGCGCTGTCGGAGGCGGGGGTGCCCGTGTACGCGGACCGGGGCCGCGCGGGCGGCTACCGGCTGATCGGCGGCTACCGGACGCGCCTGACGGGCCTCGCGCGCAGTGAGGCGGAGGCGCTGTTCCTGTCGGGCGTGCCGGGGGCGCTGCGGGACATGGGGCTGGACGACGCGGCGTCGGCGGCCCGGCTGAAGGTGTCGGCGGCGCTGCTGCCGTCGCTGCGGGACGCGCCCGTCTCGGCGGCGCAGCGCTTCCACCTCGACGCGCCGGGGTGGTACCAGGAGCCCGAGACGCCGGCGCTGCTGCCGACGCTCGCGGAGGCGGTGTGGGACGACCGGCTGGTCTCGGCGCGCTACCGGCGCGGTGAGGTCGAGGTGGACCGGGAGCTGGCGCCGTACGGGCTCGTGCTCAAGGCGGGCGTCTGGTACCTGTGCGCCCGCGCCGAGGACGCCTTCCGCGTGTACCGGGTGGACCGGTTCACCGCCGTGGCGCTCGGCGACGACCGCTTCGTACGGGACGAGGAGTTCGACCTGCCGGCCTTCTGGGAGGAGCGGGCGGCCGAGTTCGCCCGCTCCCTGCTCCGTACGGAGGTGGTCGTACGGCTCGGGGAGGCGGGCGCGCGGTGGCTGCCCCGGGTGACGGACCGGGCCGCCGCCGAGGAGGCGCTGGCGGCGGCCGGTCCGCCGGACGCGGAGGGCCGGGTCACGGTCACCCTCCGGGTGGAGTCGGAGGAGGTCGCGTACAGCCAGCTCCTCCAGCTGGGTCCGGAGGCGGAGGTGCTGGAGCCGGCCTCGCTTCGGGACCGGTTCTCCGAGGCGGCGGACCGGATGCGCCGCCTCTACCGGTAGTCGTCGACGGTCGCCTCCTTGCCGCCGTGGACGACGTCGATGAAGTACCCCCAGGCGTCCGGCTGCGAGCCGTCCGTGTCAGTGAAGCCGTACACCTTGGCGAGCTGCCCGCTGGAGAGCGACTGTCCGCTCCACCGGTGGCGGTCGGGGTCGGCGGCGAGGGCGGCGGCGGCCCGGCCGACGTACGCGGGCGACTCGGCGATGGCGAAGTGCGGGTCCTTCTTCGTGCCGTCGCGCCAGTTGTCCTCCCGTACCCCGAAGGCGTCGAGCATCTCCTCCGAGCGCAGGAACCCCGGAGTGAGCGCCACCGCCGTCCCTCCCACGTCCTCCAGGTCCGCGGAGAGGGCGAAGGCCATGCGGAGAGGGGTGGTCTTGGCGAGGTCGTAGAAGAAGTTCTCGCGGAAGCGCGGGGTGTTGTACTCGGCCGTTCCGTCCGTCATCTCGACGACCAGCCCGCCCGGGTGGCGCACGAGCAGCGGCAGTGCGCAGCTGCTCGTGATGGCGTGGCTGCGGATGCCGAGGTCCAGCATGCGCAGCCCGGCCTCCAGATCCGTGTCCCACATCTTGATGCCGAACTCCAGCAGGTGGTCGCCGCCCCAGAGGCTGTTGACCAGGATGTCGAGCCGGCCGTGCTCCTCGTCGATGCGCGCGACCAGCGCCCGGACCTGTTCGGGGACGAGGTGGTCGGTGGGTACGGCGATGCCCTCGCCCCCGGCTTCGGTGACCAGCTCGGCGGTCTGCTCGATGGTCTCCCCGGCCCGGCCGACCTCGCTGACCTTCGTACGGGTGGTGCGGCCGGTGACGTACACGGTGGCGCCCTGGGCGCCGAGTTCGACGGCGACGGCGCGGCCCGCGCCGCGCGTGGCGCCCGCGACGAGGGCGATCTTCCCGGCGAGCGGCTTGTCGTTGTCCTTGTGCGTTGTCGTCATACGTCGACGGTGACAGCGAAAGGCGACACCTGCTGTCCGGATTCTTTTCGGCCGTTCCTTTCGGCCGTTCGGCGTGCGCCGCCGACCGCCGCCCGGGATGCTGGTCCCGTGATGGACGAAACGGAGTTCTGGGAGATCATCGACACCACCCGCGAGGCCGCCGAGGGCGACCCCGAGGACCACGCGGAACTGCTGGTGGAGAGACTGCTGCAGCTCGACCCCGACTCCGTGCTGGACTTCGCCCGGCACTTCGAGGCGCGCTACAACCGCGCCTACACCTGGGACCTGTGGGGCGCGGCCGCCGTCCTGCTGGGCGGTGCGAGCGACGACGCCTTCGACTACTTCCGCTGCTGGCTGATCGGCCAGGGCCGGGAGGTGTTCGAGGGCGCGGTGCACGACCCGGACGCGCTCGCCGAGCTCCTCGACGAGTTCGACGAGGAGATCGACGGGGACGGCGAGGAGCTGGGGTACGCGGCGGACGAGGCGTACGAGCAGCTGACCGGGACGGTCGCTCCGGACCTGGGCACTCCACCCCAGCCGCCGGAGCCGGAGGGCACGCCGTTCGACTTCGACGACGACGCGGCGCTGGAGGAGCGCTTCCCCCGGCTCTGGGAGCGCTTCGGCGGCCTGTGAGCCGCGCCGCCGGCCCACGGCTCAGAAGTGGGTGCCGCCGTCGATGCGGATCTCGGTGCCGGTGATGAAGGCCCCGTCCTCGGAGCCGAGCATCGCGACGACCCCGGCGACGGTCTCCGGGCCGGCGAAGCCCTGCCCGATGGCGGGGGCCAGTTTGGCGAAGAGGCTCATGTCGGCGTCCTCGGGCAGGCCAGGGCCGGTGCCGGTGGTCATGCCGGAGGCGATGGAGCCGGGCGCGACGCACACCGCGCGCAGGCCCTGCTTGCTGTACTCGCTCGCGATGGCGTGGGTCATCGACTGGATGCCGCCCTTGGAGGCCGCGTACGCCGCCATGTAGGGGTGGGCGAAGCTCGCCGACGTCGACGAGAAGTTGACGACGACCGGGCGGTCGCCGTCGAGCAGCGCCGGCAGGGCCTCGCGGATCATCAGGAAGGTGCCGGTGAGGTTGACCGCGATGACCCGGTTGAAGAAGTCGAGCGTCGTCTTGTGGGTGTGCTCCGAGCGCAGGATCCCGGCAGCGTTGACGAGCACGTCCAGGCCGCCGAGGGTCCCGGTCGCGGCGGCGACCCCGGCGCGCACGGCGGCCTCGTCGGAGACGTCCAGGAGGGCGGTGGTGAGCCGGTCCGCGTGGCCGGCTCCGGCGGCCTTCGCGTACGTCTCCTTGAGCCCGGTCTCGTCGACGTCCACGGCGAAGACGCGGCCGCCCTCGGCGAGTATCCGCTGGACGGTGGCCCGGCCGATGCCGGAGCCGGCGCCCGTGACGAGGACGCTGCGGTTCTCATAGCGCTTCATGCTGTCACCGTACGCCGCAGTGGCACGTTTTGCCATCATGGTGTCGGCGGCGGTCCGACGTACGCTGGCTCCCGATGAGCACCACACCCCCCAGGCCCGCCTCGCTGACCGAGCGCCGCAAGGCCGCGACCCAGCTCGACATCGCCCGCGCCGCGGCGGAGCTCTTCGCCGAGCGCGGCCCGGACGGCACCACGGCCGAGGAGATCGCCCACCGGGCGGGGGTCGCACTGCGCACCTTCTACCGCTACTTCCGCAACAAGCAGGACGCCGTGGCGCCGCTCCTCGCCGGCGGCGCCGAGCGCTGGCGCGCGCGCCTCGCGGCGGCCGAACCCGGCGCCGTACCCCTGCGGGAGGCGCTGGAGCGGTCGATCACCGAGGCCCTGTCCGTACCGGACGAGGCGGCGGCCGAGGGGCTGCGCTGGACGCGCGGGCTGCTGCGCGCGGCCGCCGGGGACCCGGCGCTGCGGGCGGTCTGGTACCGCGCCAACCAGGAGTCCGAGGAGCGGCTGCGGCCCGTGCTGGCGGCGCTGGCGGGCGCGGGCGCGGACCCGCTGGAGGTGCGGCTCGCGGCGGCCGCGGCGACGGACGCGATCCGGGTGGCGCTGGAGGCGTGGGCGGAGACGGAGGCGCCGCCGCACGAGGCGGCCCCGCTCGCGGCGCGGTGCCTGCGCGAACTGACGGGCGGGATGCGGCTGTTCAGCCCCCGCTGATCAGCGCCCGCCGAGCAGGCCGCGCCCCATGAGGACGTCGTCGACGTACCGCCCGTCCAGGTGGAACTCACCGGGCAGGACCCCTTCGACGGCGAAGCCCTCCGCCTCGTACAGCCTGCGCGCGGGCGTGTTGTGGCCGAGGACCCGCAGCGTCATGCGGGTGGCGCCCTGGCGGCGGGCCTCGTCGAACGCCGCGCGCAGCAGCGCCCGCCCGACCCCGGCACCGCGCGCCCACTCGGCGACGGCGAGGCCCTGGATCTGCCGCACGTGCGCGTTGCAGGCGAGGCGGGTGGGGGGCACGATCCGTATGTATCCGGCCAGGCGGCCGTCCTCCGCCTCGGCGACCAGGTAGTCGTCGGGGCGGTGGTTGGAGTCGAAGAAGGGGTCGTACGGCGGCTGCGGCCTGGGCTGTACGGCGTGCAGCGGCGACCAGACGGCCCGGTCCAGCTCGCCGAGCGGCCCGGCGTCGGCCACCCGGGCGGTACGGATGCGCGGGGGCGTACGGGCGTGCGAGTCGGTCATGGTGGTCACTGTGCCATGTGGCTCCGCCGGGGCAGGATGTGCCCATGCGTATCGCCCTCACCGGCTCCACCGGACTCATCGGCTCCGCCCTCCTCCGCTCCCTGCGCGCGGACGGCCACGACGTCGTCCGCCTCGTCCGGCGCCCGGCGCGCGCCGGTGACGAGGTGGAGTGGGACCCGCGGCGCCAGTACGTCGACGCGGCGGGGCTCGTCGGGTGCGAGGCGGTCGTCCACCTCGCGGGCGCGGGCGTCGGGGAGCGCCGCTGGACGGAGGGCTACAAGCGGGAGATCCGCGACAGCCGGGTGCTCGGCACGGCGGCGATCGCCGAGGCCGTCGCCTCCCTGGACACCCCGCCCAGGGTGCTGCTGTGCGGCACGGCGCTCGGCTACTACGGCGACACCGGCACGCGCGCGGTGGACGAGACGGCGCCCGCGGGCGACGGTTTCCTGCCGTCCGTCTGCGTCGCGTGGGAGGAGGCCGCGGCGGCGGCCGAGGAGGCGGGCATCCGCGTCGCCTACGCCCGTACCGGCCTGGTCGTCGCCCGCGAGGGCGGCGCGTGGGGACGCCTCTTCCCGCTGTTCCGCGCGGGCCTGGGCGGCCGCCTGGGCTCGGGGCACCAGTACTGGAGCTTCATCGCCCTGCACGACGAGGTGGCGGCACTGCGCCACATCCTGGACACCGAGTCCCTCTCCGGCCCGGTGAACCTGACCGCCCCGGACCCCGTCACCAACCGCGAGGTCACCTCCGCGATGGCCCGCGTCCTGCGCCGCCCGGCCTTCCTCCACGTCCCGGCCCCGGCCCTGCGGATCGCCCTCGGCGACTTCGCGGCGGACGTCCTGGGCAGCCAGCGGGTCCTGCCGGGCCGCCTGCTGGAGTCGGGCTTCCGCTTCGCGTTCCCCACGATCGACGGCGCGATCGCGGCGGCGTGAACATCCCGCCTGCTCTCGCCCGTGACCCACTGGCGAGCCCTGCCGCACCTCCGCCCTTCCCCCGAGCACCAAAGGCGAGTGAGCCGAAGTGGGGGTCCCCCCGCCGAAGGTAGGGGAGCGGCGGTGTCGAAAGGGAGAACGCGCGGAGGTTCCGAGGAACGAGGAACCGAGCACGATCGACCGTCGACACCGTCTTAGGCCTCCCGGTGGGGGTCCCCCCGGCGAAGCCAGGGGGAGAACCGAGCCCCACAAAACAAACCGTGCGACCCCCCGTGCACCGGTGAACCCCCGTGCGCGCGACTGACCGGTAGGTGTCGGGGCTCCTACGCTCGGGCCCGACTCGGGCATTCCGTCGCCCCGTTGAGGGCATGAGCCCCCCACGCACCGAACCGCCATCCCGGGGAGGGACACGTGCTCAAGCAGGAGCAGCACGCGGACGTCGTGATCGTAGGAGCCGGGCTCGCGGGTCTGGCCGCGGCTCATCAGCTGGTCAGCGCAGGACTGACGGTCAGTGTTCTGGAGGCCGCCCCTCGGGTCGGGGGACGGATGGGTACCGAGTACGTCGACGGGTTCCGGCTCGACCGGATCGGGCCGCTGCTCAGTACGGCCTGTCCGGAGCTGCGCCGGGTGCCGGGGCTTGACGGCGCCGGGCTGCGGGCGTTCCGGCCCGGGGTCGTGGTGCACAGCGACGGCAGGTTGCACCGGATGGCGTCGGCCCGTACCGGCGAGGCCCGTGCCGTGGAGCTGCGCACCGCCGAGCTCCTCGACGCGGGGGGCGCCAGGGGTGGTGCGTTCACGCGGGCTCGGGCCCTCGCGAACGCGCCCCGCACGCTGGACCAGGCCCGGCTGGGCGCGGCGCTGGGGCGGCTGGCGACGACGCCGACGGCGCGGCTGCTGGCGCGGCGGGAGCTGTCGGCGGCGCAGGCTCCGGGGGCGGGCGCGGCGGGGCGCGGGCTGCCGCCGCGTACCGTGAACCGGTTCCTGCGGCCGCTGCTGTCGGCGCTGCTGGGCGATCCGGACCTCACGGCCACTTCCAGCCGGGCGGCCGATCTGGCGTTGCGTGGTTTCGCGCGGGGGCGGCTGTGTGTGCCGGCGGGCGGTGCGGCGACGCTGCCGGAGCGCCTGGCGGCCGCGCTGCCGCCGGACACGGTGAAGACGGGCGTCCACGTCAAGGACGCGTCGATCAACCGGGTCGTGACCGCCGAGCACGGCGAGCTGGCGTGCCGTTCGCTGCTGGTGGCGACCGGCGCCCGTGCCGCCGCCGAGCTGTTGCCGGGGCTGCGGGTGCCGGACTTCCACCCGGTGACGGTGGTGCACCACACGGCGCCCGCGCCTCCGGCGGCCGAACCGGCGGCGCTGCTGCTGGACGCGGACCGTACGGGCCCGGTGGCGTACACCGCCGTGATGAGCGAGGTGGATCCGTCGCGGGCGCCGGAGGGCCGGGTGCTGGTGTCCTCGACGGTGCTCGGTGTGCCGCCGGAGGGCCTGGAGGAGCGGGTGCGCAGGCAGCTGGCGGGGTTGTACGGCGTGGGCACGGCGGACTGGGAGCTGCTGGCGGTGCACCACGATCCGGAGGCCGTTCCGGCGATGCCCCCTCCGCATGATCCGCGCCGGCCCGTACGGCTGCTGGCGGGGCTGTACGTCTGCGGCGATCACCGTGACGCGGGCACCGTGCAGGGGGCGCTGTCGTCGGGCCGCCGCGCCGCTCAGGCGGTGCTGCGGGACCTGGGTGTCCCGGGTGGCCGGCCGGGGGACGACCGGCTGGCGGAGGAGGAGAGCCGCGCCGCCGCGTGACACCCCACGGGGTCCGGCCTCAGAGGCCCATGGCGCCGATCCGGTCGCGGTAGGTGCGTACGGCCACGGCGTCCTTGTAGGGCTCCAGTCGGCGTTCGAAGTCGCGTACGTATTCGACGGCGCGGGCGGAGCGGATCTCCGACGCCTGCTGGGCGGCCTCGGCCCCCAGCGCGCACGCCTGGTCGAGCTCGCCGAGGCCGAGGCGGGAGGTGGCGAGGACGACGCGGCAGAACAGGCGGCTGCGGGCGAAGGCGGGGGCGCGCAGCTGGAGGGCGCGTTCCGCGTGCTGGACGGCGGCGCGGTACTGCTGGAGGTCGCGGTGGCAGTGCGCGGCGTCGTCGGCGAGCTCCGCCTCGTCGAAGAACCGCGCCCAGTACGGCACGTCGTCGCCGGGCCGGGCCCCTTCGAGCGCCCGCTCGGCACGCACGAGGGCGGCGGTGCAGGCGCGGACCTCGCCGAGGACGGCGTGGCCGCGCGCCTCGACGGCGTGCAGCAGGGCCTGGACGACGGGCGGCGCGGCGGAGCCGACACCCTGCTGGGCGACGCGCGCCAGCTGCACGGCCTCGCGCCCGTGGGAGAGGTAGACGGCCTGGCGGCTCATGGTGATCAGGACGTAACTGCCGTAGGCGCGGTCGCCGGCGGCCTGGGAGAGCCGCAGGGCCTGCACGAAGTACCGCTGGGCGAGTCCATGGGCGGCGATGTCGTACGAGGTCCAGCCGGCGAGCCGGGTGAGGTCGGCGGCCGCGGCGAACAGCCGGCGCCCGACGGTCTCGCCGTAGACGCCGCGCAGCATGGGTTCGGCCTCGTGCTCCAGGTAGCGGACGAGGGCCTGGCGGGCGTGGCCGCCGCCGTACGCGTGGTCGAGGCTGCGGAAGAGCTCGCCGACGGAGCGCAGGGCGGCGATGTCGCCGCCGGTGACGCGCTGGCCGGGGGCCCGGTCGGTGGTGCGCTGGCGGGGTACGGAGGCGCGCCCCTGGGCGGGCACGCGGGGTTCGTGGGCCTGGGCCTGCGGGGGCTCGCCGCGGGCCACGCGCTCGTCGGCGCGGCCGATGAGCCAGTCGCGGCTGGGGACGACGAGCCCCGCCGGGGTGAAGGCGATCTTGCGGAGCTCGGCGTGGCTGCCGGAGTCCTTGCGCCACAGGCCGCTGACGATGTCGACGGCCTCTTCGGGCGTGGCCGCGAACTCCAGTCCGGCGTACACGGGCGCGCAGGCGTCGAGGCCGAGGTCCTGGGCGGAGAGCCGTCTTCCCAGGCGTCGGGTGAACACCTCGGCGATCAGCGCGGGCGTGGTGCCGCGCGGCTGCTGGCCGCGCAGCCAGCGGGTGACCGAGGTCTTGTCGTACCGCAGGTCCAGGCCGTGTTCGAGCCCGAGCTGGTCGACCCGTCGGGCCAGGCCCGCGTTGGAGAAGCCGGCCTCGGCGATGAGGGCGGCGAGCTGCCGGTTGGGGGTGCGCTGCGGGGGGCGATCCGTCATCAGGTGTGCGGTCTCCTGCCTTGCCTTACGGGCGGGGTGCAGACCCCCTTTGGAACGGCGGGACGGCGCGAATTTAACTGCCCGGGACGTCCGTACCGCCACCTTCGCCCCACATTCATCCGATCGTGTGAGGATTGGGCCCGGCACTGACGCCTCACCGCCCGGGATGCGGGCGCAGTGACCTGCCCGACCGCGACGACCGGCACCGCCGTACAGTGGCGAGGGCGCGATCCGCACACAAGAGGGAGGCGTATGCCGTGAGTGAGCTGCGATTCGTCCATCTGGGATTCGGCGAGGAAGCCGTCGAGTACCAGAAGGCGTGGGACAAGCAGCGTGAGATCCACGCCGCTCGCTTCGCGGACGAGATCCCGGACACCTGCCTGCTGCTGGAGCACCCGCCCGTCTACACCGCGGGGCGGCGCACGGCCGACAACGAGCGCCCCCTGGACGGGACGCCGGTCGTCGACGTGGACCGCGGCGGCAAGATCACCTGGCACGGTCCCGGTCAGCTCGTCGGCTACCCGATCATGAAGCTGCCGCGCCCGGTGGACGTGGTCGCGCACGTACGCCGCCTGGAAGAGGCGCTGATCCGCACGGCGGCCGAGTTCGGCGTGGAGACCACCCGGGTCGAGGGCCGCAGCGGGGTGTGGGTGCTGGGCGACCCGGTGCAGGAGCGTCCGGCGTTCGGCGGGCTGTCGCTGGACTTCGACCCCCGGCTGCACGACGACGAGTTCGACCCGCGGCTGAACGGCCCGGAATACGCACCGTCCAACGCCGGGCAGCGCCGCGAGGACCGCAAGCTGGCGGCGATCGGCATCCGGGTCGCCAAGGGCGTGACGATGCACGGCTTCTCCTTCAACGTGAACCCGGACAACACCTGGTTCGACCGGATCGTGCCGTGCGGCATCCGCGACGCGGGCGTCACGTCGCTGGCGCAGGAGCTGGGCCGGGACGTGACGATCGCGGACGTCCTGCCGGTGGCGGAGAAGCACCTGCGGGACGTGCTGGAGAACGCGGAGCTGAAGCCACGCGCCATCGAGCGGACCGACGAGGCCACAGCGGCCGCGTAGGGCCCCGACCGGCGGGAATGCCGCGCGCTGGCCAGAGGTTGGCCTGACGTCACAGCAGTCCCGAAGAGGCCACACTTTTAACGGGCGTACCCTGGTGTTCGCCGAGGAATCGAAGCCGTAGGAGCCAGCCGTGTCCGCAGTCGCACCCGACGGACGCAAGATGCTGCGCCTGGAGGTCCGGAACAGCCAGACCCCCATCGAGCGCAAGCCCGAGTGGATCAAGACCCGGGCGAAGATGGGCCCCGAGTACAACCAGCTCCAGAAGCTCGTCAAGAGCGAGGGACTGCACACGGTCTGCCAGGAGGCGGGCTGTCCGAACATCTTCGAGTGCTGGGAGGACCGCGAGGCGACCTTCCTCATCGGCGGTGACCAGTGCACCCGGCGCTGCGACTTCTGCCAGATCGACACGGGCAAGCCGCAGGCGCTGGACCGTGACGAGCCGCGCCGCGTGGGCGAGTCGGTCGTCGCGATGGACCTGAACTACGCCACCATCACCGGCGTCGCCCGCGACGACCTGGAGGACGGCGGCGCCTGGCTGTACGCGGAGACCGTGCGACAGATCCACGCGCAGACGGCGGACCGCGCCGCCGGCCGCACCAAGGTCGAGCTGCTGATCCCCGACTTCAACGCCGTCCCCGAGCAGCTGGCCGAGGTCTTCTCCGCCCGCCCCGAGGTGCTGGCGCACAACGTCGAGACGGTGCCGCGGATCTTCAAGCGGATCCGCCCGGCGTTCCGCTACGAGCGCTCCCTCAAGGTGATCACCGAGGCCCGCGCGGCCGGCCTGGTCACCAAGTCGAACCTGATCCTCGGCATGGGCGAGACCCGCGAGGAGGTCAGCGAGGCGCTGCAGGACCTGTACGACGCCGGGTGCGAGCTCATCACGATCACCCAGTACCTGCGCCCGACGGTGCGCCACCATCCGGTGGAGCGGTGGGTGAAGCCGCACGAGTTCGTGGAGCTGAAGGAGGAGGCCGAGGAGATCGGCTTCTCGGGCGTCATGTCGGGCCCGCTGGTCCGCTCGTCGTACCGCGCCGGCCGCCTGTTCCAGCAGGCGATGGAGCGCCGGAGCGAAGCCGCCGCCTGAGCGCGTCCGCACGCCGGCGGCGTGTGAATCCGCGCACAAGCGACTACCGGCCGGTAGGTGGCCGATTCGCCGCGGCCCGTACGTCCCCGCAGGTCGGGGCCCGTCCGGGCCGCGTCGGCGTTTCCGGGGAGGGGCGCGGCACCGCCCGGAGGGGGCGGGAACGTTTCACCGCTGTTTGACCGGCCCGCCATGCCTTGGTAACACCTGTCTGTGATGCTGTTCGCACGCACCGCACACAGCACGCGGTCCGCGCACGGCATTGCAGTGCTCACCCACGCCCACGCTCCCGACGAACCCGCTTTCGAGGGGGGACCCACACCATGGCCCACGAGGTACGCGAGGTACGAGCCCACGCGTTCCCGCCCGTTCCGCCCATCCCGTCCGTCGCGTCCGTCGCCGGTGCCCTGCGCACGCTGGAGGCGCTGCTGCTCGGCGCGGGCCAGCGCACGGCCCGCCGCAACGCCTGGACGTCGGTCCTGGAGGACCGCCGCCGGGCCCGCGACCGGGTCGAGGCCGAGCACGTACTGGAGGCGGTGTCGGGCCGCACTTCCTCCGCCACGTAAACTTCACAGCATGGCGAGGAAGGCAAACTCAGACAGCGCTGACGCCGCTGCGAACCCCGGGCGACTGAAGCAGATCGCCCTGACGTACAAGATGACCCGAAAGGCCGATCCGAAGGTCGGGCTTGTCGTCGCGGGCGTGGGGATCGTCGTCTTCGGCGTCCTCCTCGCGATCGGCTTCCTGATCGGCCACCCGATCTATCTCGGGATCCTCGGCTTCCTGCTGGCCTTCCTCGCGATGGCGATCGTCTTCGGGCGGCGCGCCGAGCGGGCGGCCTTCGGGCAGATGGAGGGCCAGCCGGGTGCGGCGGCCGCCGTCCTGCAGAACGTGGGCCGCGGCTGGTCGACCACCCCGGCGGTGGCGATGAACCGCAACCAGGACGTGGTCCACCGGGCGGTCGGCAAGGCCGGCATCGTCCTGGTCGGCGAGGGCAACCCGAACCGGCTGCGGCCGCTGCTCGCGGCCGAGAAGAAGCGGATGGCCCGTGTCGTGGACGTCCCGGTGCACGACGTCATCGTCGGCACCGGCGAGGGCCAGGTGCCGCTGAAGAAGCTGCGCGTGACCCTGCTGAAGCTGCCGCGGGTGCTCTCGGGCCCGCAGGTGACGCAGGCCAACGACCGGCTGCGTGCGCTGGGCGACCTGATGAGCAACATGCCGCTGCCGAAGGGCCCGATGCCCAAGGGCATGCGGATGCCGCGCGGCGGCCGGATGCGCTAGCCGACGGCGTACGAAGAGGGGCGCCCCACCGCGAGGAGGCCGAGGGTGTTGCTGCCCTGCTTGTGGATCCGAGGGATCAAGCCGTCTCTTCCTCCTGTCGGTTAGTGATCCTGTCGGCTGCCCGCTG
>NZ_JBEXNO010000054.1:0-41725 GCF_040611175.1 Streptomyces sp. NPDC003036
GCGCGCTTGGCGAACTCGTCGGTGTTGACGATGATCTCGCCGCCGCGCGGTACGTCGCCGATGTTGGCCTTCAACGCGGCGGGGTTCATCGCGACCAGGACGTCCGGGGCGTCGCCCGGGGTGAGGATGTCGTGGTCGGCGAAGTGGAGCTGGAACGACGAGACACCGGGCAGGGTGCCGGCGGGGGCACGGATCTCGGCGGGGAAGTTCGGCAGCGTGGACAGGTCGTTGCCGAACGACGCCGTCTCCGAGGTGAACCGGTCACCCGTCAACTGCATCCCGTCACCCGAGTCACCCGCGAACCGGATGATCACCCGATCCAGACGACGTACCTGCTTCTCACCGTCGTGCCGCGCCGTCGTGCCGCGCTGTTCCCCGACGACAGCCTCGTCGGCTTCGCCGGCCTCGTCCGCCCGCTCGGCCGGGCTACTGACCTGGCTGGTCACTGAACTGGACCTCCCTCGAGACAAGGGGCCTCCCCGCCGTCGGCGGGGGAACGCTCGGAAGACCGCCTGGTGGCCGGTGCTCCCAAGGCCCACCCTACGTCCGTAAGGGTCGCCTTCCCTGGATCGCTCAAATGTTGGACGTTATTTTGGAACGTCCTTACACCCGGACTCATCATGCTTTGTCTCCCCCCGACTCCTGCGTGAACGACGCTCCCGGCCGGTCCTCCGGTTCTGGGCCGGGCGTCTGTGGCGCCTCGGCTTTCGGTCGCGACAGCTGTTCGGACGCCTCAGCTGTTCAGATAGGTGAGCACTGCGAGCACCCGCCGGTGATCACCTTCGCTCGGGGCCAGCCCGAGCTTCAGGAAGATGCTGCTCACGTGCTTCTCCACCGCGCCGTCGCTCACCATGAGCTGCCGTGCGATCGCGGAGTTCGTCCGTCCCTCCGCCATCAGCCCCAGGACCTCCCGCTCACGCGGCGTGAGCCCCGCCAGCACGTCCTGCTTACGGCTCCGCCCCAGCAGCTGAGCCACCACCTCCGGGTCCAGCGCCGTACCACCCCGGGCCACCCGCACCACCGCGTCCACGAACTCGCGGACCTCCGCGACCCGGTCCTTCAGCAGATACCCCACACCCCGGGTGCTGCCGGCCAGCAGCTCGGTGGCGTACCGCTCCTCCACGTACTGCGACAGCACCAGGACACCGATGCCGGGGTGCTCCTTGCGGAGGCGCACCGCCGCCCGCACCCCCTCGTCGGTGTGCGTCGGGGGCATCCGCACATCGGCGACCACCACGTCCGGCACGCCCCCCTGGGCCGCGAGGTCGTCAATTGTCTTGATCAATGCCTCGCCGTCGCCCACCCCCGCCACGACGTCGTGCCCCCGGTCGTTCAGCAGCCGGGTCAGCCCCTCCCGAAGGAGCACGGAGTCCTCGGCGATGACCACCCGTACTCGGTCTTCCACATCTCCCACGATCCTGAGCCCCCACGCATTGATGTGTTCCACGCGTTTGCGCGTCCGGGGGACAGCATTCCAGCATCCGGACCGTCATGGGCTGCCTGTGGATAACCACTTGGGCGAAGTGTGCAGCTGGCGAGGGGTGTGTCAGGGCCGGTCACGCCAGGGCAGCTCGGCGATGATCGCGGTCGGGCCACCGGCCGGTGACTTCACATCCAGGACGCCGTCGACCGCGTCCAGCCGCTCGGCCAGCCCCGCCAGACCGGTACCGCCGTCGAGCCGCGCGCCACCGCGGCCGTTGTCCGTCACCTGGAGCAGCAGCCGGTCCTCCACCCGCCACACGTCGACACCGGCCCGCGTGGCACCGGAGTGCTTGGAGACGTTCTGCAGGAGCTCCGAGACGGTGAAGTAGGCGATGCCCTCGATCGCCGGGGCGGGCCGCTCCGGGAGGTCCACCTCGACCGAGACCGGGACGGTGCAGCGGGAGGCGACGGCGGACAGGGCGGCGTCCAGGCCTCGGTCGGTCAGGACGGCGGGGTGGATTCCGCGCGCCAGGTCGCGCAGTTCCTGCAGTGCGGTCTTCACCTCGCCGTGTGCCTCCTCGACCATGCGTGCCGCGGCCTCGGGGTCTTCGGCCATCTTCTCCTTGGCCAGGCCCAGGTCCATGGCGAGGGCGACGAGCCGGGCCTGGGCGCCGTCGTGCAGGTCGCGCTCGATGCGGCGCAGATCGGCGGCTGCCGTGTCGACGACCACGCCCCGGTCCGACTCCAGCTCCGACACCCGGCTGGCGAGCCGGGACGGGCCGAGCAGTCCCGTGACGAGCAGCCGGTCGATGGTGGCCAGCGCGCGGATCAGCCACGGCGTGAGCATCCAGAGCAGCAGGCCCACCAGGCTCGTCAGCGCCAGCTCGACCGGCGAGTCCAGGTGGATGCTGTGCGTCCCGTCGCCGTACAGCTGCAGCCCGTCGACGCCCGCGTACACCGGGAAGATCCACTGCCACAGCGGATACGTCAGCAGCGCCCAGCCGTACGACCAGAAGGACACCGCCACCGCGAAGGCGAAGACCGCCCAGGGCATGTGGACCACCGCGTAGAGGAAGTGCCGCCAGGACACACCGCTCTTGAGCAGGCTGCCCACCCGGGCCATCAGCCCGCGGCCGGGGCCGCCCCGTACCGGATCCGGGTCGGCGATCTCCACCCCCAGCAGCACACGCGCCCGAGCCCGCTCCACCGCGCCGAACCCGCGGCACACGGCGAGGCCGGCGGCGAGGACGGGTATGCCCAGGAAGGTCACGAGCAGCCCCGCGCCGAGCGAGGCCATCGTGAGCGCGACGGTGAAGTAGAAGACGCTGAGCGGCAGGCCCAGCAGCAGGTAGCCGAACTCGCGCCAGGTGCGCGCCTCCAACGGCGCACGCAGCGCCGCGGGAACGCGGTGGTGCCGGGTGGTGCCCGAGCCGTATGCCATGGCCATCGGTGTCTGTCCGTTTCTGCGAGTCGCGGTCGCGCCGTGCGCGCCCGTGCGTCATGTATCCAGGCTGCCGGGCCCGGGCCGCGCCCACCATGAGGGCGGTCTCCGTCTTCACCGGGGGTTTCCCCTACTCCCGAGGCGGGTGGGGTCCCCCCGGCGGGCCGCTAGCGTGCGGCCGGGCGGGAGGTCTCCCGGGGGCGCCAGGGCAGCTCGGCGGTGACGGTGGTCGGGCCGCCCGCCGGTGACTCCACCGTGAACAGCCCGTCGACCGCGCCCAGGCGTTCCTCCAGGCCGGGCAGGCCGGTCCCGCCGTCCAGCCGGGCACCGCCGTGGCCGTCGTCCGTCACCTGTATGAGCAGCCGGCCGTCCGCCCGCCACACGTCGACGGCCGCCGAGCGCGCCCCCGCATGCTTGGACACGTTCTGCAGCAGCTCGGAGACCGTGAAGTAGGCGATGCCCTCGATCGCCTCGGCCGGCCGCTCCGGCAGGTCGACGGACACCTTGACCGGGACGGTGCAGCGGGAGGCGACGGCGGACAGGGCGGCGTCCAGGCCTCGGTCGGTCAGGACCGCGGGGTGGATTCCGCGCGCCAGGTCGCGGAGCTCCTGCAGTGCGGTCTTCACCTCGCCGTGCGCCTCCTCGACCATGCGCGCCGCGGCCTCGGGGTCTTCGGCCATCTTCTCCTTGGCCAGGCCCAGGTCCATGGCGAGGGCGACGAGCCGGGCCTGGGCGCCGTCGTGCAGGTCGCGCTCGATGCGGCGCAGATCGGCGGCTGCCGTGTCGACGACCACGCCCCGGTCCGACTCCAGCTCCGCGATCCGCCGCTCCAACTCGTCGGAAGGCGACAGCAGGCCGCGCGCCACCGCCCCGTCCACGGCCGCCATGCCCCGCACGATGTAGCCGAGGACCGGCCACAGCACGAGGAGACCCACCAGCGTCACGGCGAAGGTGAGCACGCTCCACGGCAGCCGGACGAACGCGTACAGCATCGTCCGCCAGGCCACCGGGTCCTTCAGCACCGTCCACAGCCAGGGGAAGAAGCCGGCGCCGCGCCGGTGCGGCAGCCGGCTCGGCTCGTCGATCCGTATGCCGAGCAGCGCCCGGGCCCGGGCCCGCTCCGTCCGGCCGAGGACCCGCGCCCCGGCAAGGCCGACGGCGAGCAGCGGCAGCCCGACGACGGTCACCGACAGGCCCACGCCGACGCCCACCACCACTGTCACGTAGACGAAGCCGATCACGGCGACCGGGAGGTTGGACAGGAGGTACGCGACCTCCTTCCAGGCCTGCGGGCCGAGGGCGAAGCGCGGTGCGGTGCGTGCGGTCATGCGGATCAGCCTGCCCGGCCGTACACGCCCACGCCATGGGGCTCGTGGGGGGAGTGGAGTAGGGCTAACCCCACCTCAAGGGCCACCGGGGCGCCGCCGAAGTGCGGCACGGCTGATTACCCGCGCTTTGCCAGGGCCTACACTCCCGTGCGTAGAGAACGCATAAACAACAGCCGCAACAGCAGCCGCGTGGCAGGGAGCGAGGAACACGGACGTGCCCGAACCGACCGTGGGGACCGTACTCGCCGTCGACTACTTCCAAAGCTACTCGGTGGTAGGACTACTGGCGCTGCTCGGGGTGCTCTTCGTCGCCGTCGCCTTCGCGGCCGGCCGGCTGCTCCGGCCCGTCGTGCCCACGCAGGAGAAGATGCTCACGTACGAGTGCGGCGTCGACCCGGTGGGCGAGGGCTGGGCCCACACCCAGGTCCGTTATTACGTCTACTCTTTTCTGTACGTCATCTTCGCCGTCGACTCCATCTTCCTCTTCCCGTGGGCGACGGTCTTCGCAGCGCCGGGGTACGGCGCCACGACGCTGGTCGAGATGTTCATCTTCCTCGGCTTCCTCGCCGTAGGACTGCTCTACGCGTACAAGAAGGGCGTCCTGACATGGACGTAACCCCTGTGACTCCCGAGACGTCTGTGGCCTCTGTGGCCCCTGCGAGCCCTGTGGACCTGCCCGAGCCGAAGAGGCTCGGCGTCCTGTCCCGGCTCGCCCCCGAGCCGATGAAGGTGGTCCTGAACTGGGGCCGCCGCTACAGCCTGTGGGTCTTCAACTTCGGACTGGCCTGCTGCGCGATCGAGTTCATCGCCGCGTCGATGGCCCGGCACGACTTCATCCGGCTCGGCGTGATCCCGTTCGCACCCGGCCCGCGCCAGGCCGACCTCATGGTCGTCTCCGGGACCGTCACCGACAAGATGGCCCCGGCGGTGAAGCGGCTGTACGAGCAGATGCCGGAGCCGAAGTACGTCATCTCCTTCGGAGCCTGCTCCAACTGCGGGGGACCGTACTGGGACTCGTACGCCGTGACCAAGGGCGTCGACCAGATCATTCCCGTCGACGTGTACGTGCCGGGCTGCCCGCCGCGCCCCGAGGCGCTGCTTCAGGGCATTCTCAAGCTCCAGGAGAAGATCGCCCGCGAGTCGCTGGGCGAGCGGTACGGCCACGGGCGGCCCTCCTCGGTCGCGCAGCTGCGCAGCGGCCCCGTGCCGCCGCCGTCCCCGGGAGGCTCGGCGTGAACGCGTACGACCGTCTCCCCGAGTCCGTCACCGAGGTCTTCGGCGAGGAGGCCACCGCCGAGCGGGCGTACGACCTGCTGACGGTCGACGTGCCGGCCGGTTCCTGGATCGCCGCGCTGGAAACCGCCCGGGACGAGCTGGGCTGCACCTACTTCGACTGGCTGAGCGCGGTCGACGAACCGGCGACGGGCTTCCGCGTCTGCGCCCACGTCGTCGCCCTGGCCGACGGCGTGGTCCGCCGTCTCCTGCTCCGTACGACCGTGCCGCACGACGCGCCGGTGCTGCCGACCGCCATCGGGGTGTACGCGGGCGCCGCGTGGCACGAGCGCGAGACGTACGAGATGTTCGGCGTCCGCTTCGAGAACCACCCGAACCTGTCGCCGCTCCTCCTGCCCGAGAACTTCCAAGGCCACCCGCTGCGCAAGGACTTCGTCCTGGCCGCGCGGGTGGCGAAGGCGTGGCCGGGCGCCAAGGAGCCGGGCGAATCCGAGCACGGCGGGCCCAAGCGCCGCCAGATGCTGCCGCCCGGCGTGCCCGACCCCAACGAGTGGGGCCCCCTCAAGGGCCAGCTCCCCCCTGCCCCGGCGCGCCCCGCCCGCGAACGCCCGGCCCGCGCCGCCGGCGCAGCCGGTGCCGCTGCGGGCGACCGTCCGGTACGCCGGGCCCGTACGGCCGCCGAGGGCTCCGCGAGCCAGGCGGCCCCCGCGGGCCCGGCGGCTCCGGCTGCCCCGACGGCTCCGGCGACCGGCACGCCCCGCCGCGCGCGCAGCGTGAGCGACGGCTCGGCCAGCCAGCGCACGGAGCCCGCAGCACCGGAGACCACGCCCGCGCCCGAGGCCACGCCCGCGCCGCCGTCCCCGCCGCGCACCCGCAGCACGGACGCGCCCTGGAACAACCCGCGCCCGGCCTTCGACGACGACACCGCCGCCGCGCCCGACGCCGAAGAGCAGCGACGCCCGGAACGACCCGCACGACCCGCACGCCCCGAACGGCCCGCACGCCCGGAACAACCCGAACAACCGGAACGGCCCGCACGACCCGAACAGCCCGAACGACCTGAAGGAGACGCGTGAACGACGTGCTCGATGTCGCCCTCCGGCTGGTCGCCGTCTTCGCCGTGTTCCTCGTCCTGCCGCTGGTGATCGGACAGACGGAGCACAAGGTCATGGCGCACATGCAGGGCCGCCTCGGCCCCATGTACGCCGGCGGCTTCCACGGCTGGGCGCAGCTCGTCGCGGACGGGGTGAAGTTCGCGCAGAAGGAGGACGTGGTCCCGGCCAACGCCGACCGCCGCATCTTCCAGCTCGCCCCCGCCGTCGCCCTCCTTCCGTATCTCCTCGTGCTGGTCGCCATCCCGATCGGCCCGAGCGAGGGCGCCGTCGGCGTCCTGGTCGACGCGGGCGTCTTCTTCGTGCTCGCCGTCATGGGCGTCGGCGTGCTCGGCTCCCTCATGGCGGGCTGGGCCTCCGCCAACAAGTTCTCCCTCCTCGGCGGCCTGCGCACCGCCGCCCAGCTGCTCGCGTACGAGCTGCCCATGCTGCTCGCCGCCGCCTCCGTCGCCATGGCGGCCGGCACCGTCTCCCTCCCCGGCATCGTCAACGCCTTCGAGTGGTGGTGGCTGCCGTGGCAGATCGTCGGCGCGCTGGTCTTCTTCACCGCGGGCCTCGCCGAGCTCCAGCGCCCGCCCTTCGACATGCCGGTCGCCGACTCCGAGATCATCTTCGGTGCGTACACCGAGTACACGGGCCTGCGCTTCGCGCTGTTCCTCCTCGCCGAGTACGCCGGCATCGTCGTGCTCTGCGGTCTGACCACCGTCCTCTTCCTCGGCGGCTGGCACGGCCCCTTCGGCGCCGAGGGGCTCGGCTGGCTCTGGACCCTGCTCAAGACTGCCGTGCTGGCCTTCATCGTGATCTGGCTGCGCGTGAGCTACCCGCGGCTGCGCGAGGACCAGCTGCAGAAGCTCGCCTGGACCACGCTCGTCCCGCTCGCCCTCGCCCAGATCGCCCTCACCGGCATCGTCAAGGTGGTGAACCCCTGATGCCTCCGATTCCCGGATCCGGCCTCGCCAAGGGCCTGGCCGTCACGCTGCGCACGATGACGAAGAAGAGTCACACCGCGCAGTACCCGGACGCCCAGCCCGAGCTGCCGCCCCGTACCCGCGGCGTGATCGGACTGTTCGAGGAGAACTGCACGGTCTGCATGCTCTGCGCCCGCGAGTGCCCCGACTGGTGCATCTACATCGACTCCCACAAGGAGACGATCCCGGCCGCCACGCCGGGCGGGCGCGAGCGCAGCCGCAACGTCCTCGACCGGTTCGCCATCGACTTCGCGCTGTGCATGTACTGCGGTATCTGCATCGAGGTGTGTCCTTTCGACGCGCTGTTCTGGTCGCCGGAGTTCGAGTACGCGGAGACCGACATCCACGACCTCACCCACGAGCGGGACAAGCTCCGCGAGTGGATGTGGACGGTCCCGGAGCCGCCCGCCCTCGATCCGGGCGCCGAGGAGCCGAAGGAGATCGCCGCCGCCCGCAAGGCCGCGGAGAAGCTCGCCGCCGCCCAGGCGGCCGAGGCGGCCCAGGCCGCCGAGCCGGCCGAGGGCACCCAGGCCACCGGGGGCACCGACGCGCCCGGGACCACGGGAGGCAGCGAGTGAGCCTCGCCGCAGCCCACGGCTTCCTGTCGCCCACGGGCGTCGAGATCGCCTTCCTCCTCGTCGGCATCGTCACCCTCGGCGCGGCCGTCGTCACCGTCACCACCAAGCAGCTGGTGCACGCCGCCCTGTGGCTGGTCGTGGCGCTCGGCGGCATCGCCGTCGAGTACCTCCTCCTCACCGCCGAGTTCGTGGCCTGGGTCCAGGTGCTCATCTACGTCGGTTCCGTCGTCGTCCTCCTCCTCTTCGGTCTCATGCTCACCAAGGCACCCATCGGCCGCTCCCCGGACGCGGACTCGGGCAACCGGCCGGCCGCGCTCGTGGTGGCCGGCGCGGCGGCGGCCGCCCTGGTCTGGGTGGTCGTCGACGCGTTCCGCACCACCTGGATCGACCTGGACGGGCCCGTCCAGGGCTCCACCAAGGTGTCCGGCTCGATCCTCTTCCGGCACTGGGTGCTGCCCTTCGAAGCGCTCTCCGTCCTCCTCCTCGCCGCGCTCGTCGGCGCGATCGTCCTGTCCCGCAAGGACCGGGCGACCGACGGCGCCTCGGCCGACCGGACCGGCGGGCGGACCGTCGACCGGACCACCGACCGGGAGGGGCAGCGCTGATGCACCTCGCCTATCCCGCGGTCCTCGCCGTCCTGCTCTTCTGCACGGGGCTGTACGGAGTCCTCGCGCGCCGCAACGCGATCCTGGTCCTGATGTCCGTCGAGCTGATGCTCAACGCGGTCAACCTCAACCTCGTCGCGTTCGACGTCTGGCTCCGCGACACCCTCCACGCCGGCCAGGCGCTCACCCTCTTCACCATCGCCATCGCCGCCGCCGAGATCGGCATCGGCCTGGCGATCGTCCTGATGGTCTACCGCAACCGCGGCACCTCCGACATCGACAAGCTCCGCGACAACGCCGAGACGCCGGGCCCCGACGACGCCCCCGACGAGAAGGCCGAGGCCACCGCGTGACCACCACGACCCTCGCCGTCCTCGTTCCCCTCCTTCCGTTCCTCGGTGCCCTGGCCGGGCTGCTGCTCGGCCGCACCGCGCCCGGCTTCGTCCGCCCGCTGGCCGTCCTGCCGACGCTCGCCGCCCTCGTGGTGGCCGTCCTGGTCGCCGTCCGGCAGGGGGGTGGCCGCGCGATCGACGCGGCCACCCAGCTCACCCCGACCGGCTCGGTCCCCATCGAGCTCGCCCTCGACCTGGACGGCTTCGCCGCCCTCGCCGCCGTCCTGGTGGGCGTGGTCGCGTCGTGCGTGCAGATCTACTCGACGGGCTATCTGCGCGACGACCCGCGCTACCCCTCGTACGCGGCGCTCGTCTCCCTCTTCACCTCCGCGATGCTGCTCGTCGTCTACTCCGGCGACCTGATGGTGCTGCTGGTCGGCTGGGAGATCATGGGCATCTGCTCGTACTTCCTGGTCGGCCACTACTGGGAGACGCCCGAGGCGCGGGCCGCCTCCCTGAAGGCGTTCCTCGTCACCAAGCTCGGCGACGTCCCGTTCCTCATCGGCCTCTTCGCGCTGGCCGCCGACGCCGGCACGTTCCGGATCACCGGGATCCTCGGCGCCGTCGCGGCCGATGGCATCGACCACCCGACACTGGTGGCGCTGCTGCTCCTCGCCGGTGTGGCGGGCAAGTCCGCGCAGTTCCCGCTGCACACCTGGCTGCCCGACGCGATGGCCGGCCCGACGCCGGTCTCCGCGCTGATCCACGCCGCGACCATGGTCGCCGCCGGTATCTACTTCGTGGCCCGCCTCCTCCCGCTCTTCGCCGCCTCCGCGGTTGCCATGACCGTGCTCGCCGTGATGGCCGCGGTCACGATGGTGGGCTCCGGACTGGCCGCCCTCGCCCAGGACGACATCAAGCGCGTGCTCGCGTACTCGACCATCGGCCAGCTCGGCTACATGTCGGGTGCCCTGGCCGTCGGCGACCGTGGCGCCGCCGTCTTCCACCTCCTGTCGCACGGCGCCTTCAAGGCGCTGCTCTTCCTCGCGGCCGGCGTGATCATCCACGCCGCCGGCACCAACTCCCTGGCCGCCATGTCCCGCATGCGGGGCCTCGCCGCGCGCATCCCCGACGCCTACTGGACGATGACGGTCGCGCTGCTCGCGCTCGCCGCGATCCCGCCGTTCGCCGGCTTCTTCTCCAAGGAGGCGGTGCTCGTGGCCGCCGAGCACACCGCGCTCGGCGACCGGGCCGTCGCCCCCGCCGGGGCGGGCTGGATCGTGCTCGTCTCCGGTCTGATCACCGCCCTCCTCACCGCCGCCTACGCGACGCGCCTGTGGCTGCTGGCCTTCCGGGGCCGCGGCACCGAGGCCCCCGACCACGGCCGCCAGCCGCTCGTCATGAACGGCGTCCTGTGGGTGCTCGCCGTCCCGTCCCTCGCCTTCGGCCTCACCGCCGGCTACCTGGGCGACTGGTTCGACGGGCAGGAGCTCACCCCCACCGTCACCACCGCGGTGCTCGGCACGGGCATCGCGCTCGTCGGCGGACTGGTCACCTACGCGGCCTGGCGCGCGGCGGTCCACAGGGAGGCCACCGCGACGGCCCACGGCACCCCGCTGGGCGCGGTCGCCGCCCACCCCCAGGAGCAGCCGGCCGTCTCCGAGGAGGAGGCCATCGCCACCCACACCGCCGCCTACGGCGATATCGCGTCGGCGCCCGACCCCGCCGACCCCGGACGCCTGCTGCTCGGCCCGCTGCACCCCCACGCCGCCGCCGGCTTCCGCCTCGACGCCGTCTACTCCGCCCTCTTCGTACGCCCGGTCCGGGCCGCGGCCTCCCTGGTCAGCTTCCTCGACCGGGAGGTCGTCGAGACCTACGTACGCGGCGCGGGCAGCGGCACGCACCTGCTCGGCCGGGCCGTACGCCGTGCCCAGACCGGCAATGTGCAGACCTACCTCAGCGTCCTGCTGGCCGGCTCCGTCGTCCTGGCGATCGCCGCCGTACTCGTCGCCGCCGGAGCGTGAGCCGTGATCGATATCAGCGAATCCGTGATGCAGTTCCTCCTCGCGTTCATCGTGGTCGGCCCGCTCATCGGCGCGGCCGCGGCGCTCCTCCCCGCCCCGCCCGGGCTGAAGGGGAAGTCCCCGGACCAGGCCGTGCTGCGCCACGGCGTGACCGTGACCGGCGCGGTCCTCGCCGCCGCGATCGTCCTCATGCTGGGCTTCGACCACGACCAGCCGTCGAAGATGCAGGCCACGACGGACATCAGCTGGATCCCCGCGCTCGACGTACGGATCCACCTCGGTACCGACGGCATCTCGCTCCCCCTCCTCGTCCTGACCGCGCTGCTGACCTTCCTCTGCGCGCTGTACAGCTACTTCAAGATGCCCGCGGGCCCGTCCCCGAAGGCCTTCGTCGCCCTGCTGCTCGTCCTCGAGTCCGGCACGCTCGCGACCTTCGCCGTACTCGACCTGCTGCTGTTCTTCCTGGCCTTCGAGATGGTCCTCATCCCGATGTACTTCCTCATCGCCCGCTGGGGCGGCGAGGGCCGGCGCCAGGCCGCCTGGCGGTTCATCCTCTACACGCTGCTCGGTTCGGTCGTCATGCTGCTCGGCCTGCTCCTCGTCGGGCTGAAGGCGGGCACGTTCGACATGGTGGCACTCGCCACTGACAACGGCCGTGACATCACCACATCCGTGCAGGTCATCGCCGTTCTGGCGATCGGCGTCGGCCTCGCGGTGAAGACCCCGATGTGGCCGCTGCACAGCTGGCTGCCGGACGCCCACACCGCCGCCCCGACCGTCGGCTCGGTGCTCCTCGCGGGCGTCCTGCTGAAGATGGGTACGTACGGGTTCGTCCGGATCGTCCTGCCGATCACGCCCGACGGCATGCACGTCCTCGCCCCGTACCTCGCGGCCTTCGCCGTCGCCGGCATCATCTACGGATCGCTCGCCTGCCTCGCCCTGGCCCGCTCCGGCGCCAAGGGCGACCTCAAGCGCCTGATCGCGTACTCCTCCGTCGGCCACATGGGCTTCGTGCTCCTCGGCATCGCCACCATGACCCCCACCGGCGTCAACGGCGCGCTCTTCGCCAACATCGCCCACGGCCTCATCACGGGCCTGCTCTTCTTCCTGGTCGGCGCCCTCAAGGACCGCACCGGCACCACGGACCTCGACGCCCTGGCCCAGCAGACCGGCGCCGCGCTCTACGGCCGCGCGCCGCGCCTCGGCGGCCTGCTGGCCTTCGCCGCCGTCGCCTCTCTCGGCCTGCCCGGCCTCGCCGGGTTCTGGGGCGAGATGCTCGCGCTGTTCGGCGCGTTTCAGCCGGCCGCGGGCCTCAACCGCCCCGCCTTCCTGACGTTCATGGCCATCGGCGCCTTCGGCACGCTGCTCACGGCCGCGTACCTCCTCGTCGTCGTACGCCGCGTCTGCATGGGCGCCCAGCCCGCCGAGGGCCGGCCGCCGATCGCCGACGTCCGGCCGTACGAGTTCGCCGCCTGGACCCCGCTGGCCGTCCTCACCGTCCTCGCCGGCCTCTGGCCCGCGCTCCTCCTCGGCCTCACCGACCCGGCCGTGCAGAAGCTCCTCGCAGGAGGCAAGTCGTGACCGCCGCAGCCGCGAGCACCGCGAACACAGCCCAGCTCGTCCAGTCGGTCGACTGGGCGGCCATCGCGCCGCCCACCATCGCCGCCGTGACCGGCCTGGCCGTGCTCGTCGCCGACCTCTTCGTACCGAAGGACCGCCGCCGCCTCCTCGGCTGGCTGTCGATCGCCGGTCTCGCCGCCGCCCTCGTCGCCCTCGCGCCGCTACGCAAGGGCGACCGCTCCACCTTCTGCCTCACCACCGAGCCGGACGCGTGCAGCTACACCGCCGACCACTTCACCCTCGTCATCCAGCTCCTGGTGCTCGGCGGCGCCCTCCTGACGGCCCTGCTGTCGCTCACGGAGACCGAGGAGAAGCTCCCCGCCGGGGAGTTCTGGTTCCTGCTGCTCTCCTCCGCCGCTGGAGCGGCCCTGCTGCCCGCCTCCCGCGACCTGGCGACCCTGATCGTCGCCCTGGAGGTCGCCTCGCTGCCCGCGTTCGCGCTCGTCGGCCTCAAGCGCGGCGACCGCATGTCCGGCGAGGCGGCGCTGAAGTTCTTCCTCTCCTCCGTCACCGCGACCGCCGTGTCCCTGCTCGGCGTGAGCTTCGTGTACGCCTCGACCGGCACGCTGCACCTGACGGAGATCGCCCAGGGCATCGACGACACCCCGGCCCAGCTCGCCACCCTCGCCAAGGCGGGCGTCGCCCTCACCCTCGTCGGCTTCGCCTTCAAGACGGCCGCCGTGCCGTTCCACTTCTGGGTGCCGGACACCTATGTCGGCGCGCCGCTCCCCGTCGCCGCGTTCCTCTCCGTCGTCGGGAAGGCGGTCGGCTTCACCGGCCTCATCCTGGTGACCGTCGTCGCGTTCCCCTCGTACGCCGACGTCTGGGGCCCGGCCCTGTCCGTGCTGGCCGCCCTGACCATGACCGTCGGGAACGTCGCCGCCCTGCGGCAGGTCTCCACGCGCGCGTGGAGCGCCGTCCGGCTGCTGGCCTGGTCCTCCGTGGCGCAGGCCGGCTACCTCCTGGTACCGATCGCGGCCGCCGCGTACTCCAGCAACGACCAGATCGGCGCCACCGTCTCGTACGCCCTGATGTACGCCGTCGTGAACCTCGGCGCCTTCGCGGTCGCCGCCCTGGTGGCCCGTACGCGGCCGCTCAACCGGATCTCCGACTACCGGGGCCTGTACGCGACCCGGCCCGTCACCGCGCTCGCCATGGGCTTCTTCCTGCTGTGTCTGGCGGGCCTGCCGCCCGGCATCATCGGCCTGTTCGCCAAGGTGACCGTGTTCCAGTCGGTGGTCGACGCGGGCCTGGGCTGGCTCGCCGTCGTCATGGGCGTCAACGTGGTGATCGGTCTCTACTACTACCTCCAGTGGACGGCGGTGCTGTTCCGCGCCCCCGAGGCCGGGACGAAGACGGAGGCGGTGGTGGCCCGCGCGGCCGCCCCCGCGCCGATCACCCTCGCCATCGGCCTCACGGCCTTCGCAGGCGTCCTGCTGTCCGGCTACCCCCAGCTGGTGCTGCGCTTCGCCGCGAGCACCCTGTTCTGATCCCCCCACCACTTTCGGGAGCACGACCGTGCTGAACGGTTTCAAGGACTTCGTCCTGCGCGGAAACGTCATCTCCATGGCGATCGGCCTGGCGGTCGGAGCCGCCTTCACGGCGGTCGTCACGGCCTTCAGCAACGCCTTCATCGTGCCGCTCATCGGCCTCGCCACCGGCTCGATCGGCGACTACAGCAAGGCCACCTTCACGGTGGAGGGCGCGAAGTTCCCGTACGGCCTCTTCGTCAGCGCGATCCTCGCCTTCCTGATCACGGCGGCCGTCCTGTACTTCGGTGTCGTGGTCCCGATGATGAAGATCCAGAGCCGCTTCAAGCGGGACGAGCCCTTCGACATCAAGGCGGCCCTGCGCGACTGCCCCCGCTGCTACTCCGAGATCCCCGCCGTCGCCAGCCGCTGCCGCCACTGCACCAGCGAGGTCGAGCCGCTGCCCGAGGCGCTCGCCAAGGCCGGCCTGATGCCGGCCCCGCGCTGAGTCGCCCGGACGGCCGAGCGCACCGCCCCCCGCGCGCGAGGGAACCCGCCACTCCCGCCTGGCGTTGACCAGTACGGGAGGGTCCACTGGACAGTGGACGAGGACCAGCACCAGCAAGGGTTCCCCTGCCGCACCACTTGGAGGGCGTACCGTGCACCGCCGGCACAACGGGCTGAAGACCGCCGTACTCCTCGGGGGACTGTCCGCACTCATCATCCTCATCGGCAGCCTCTTCGGGCGTACGGGCCTGATCGTCGGGTTGGTCGTTGCGCTCGGCACCAACGGGTACGCGTACTGGAACAGCGACAAGCTGGCCCTGCGCGCCATGCGGGCCCGACCGGTGAGCGAGTTCCAGGCGCCGCAGCTGTACCGGATGGTCCGCGACCTGTCGACGCAGGCCCGCCAGCCGATGCCGCGGCTCTACATCTCTCCGACCATGGCCCCGAACGCCTTCGCCACCGGCCGCAACCCCCGCAACGCCGCGGTCTGCTGCACCGAGGGCATCCTCCAGATCCTCGACGAGCGCGAGCTGCGCGGTGTGATCGGCCACGAGCTCAGCCACGTCTACAACCGCGACATCCTGATCTCGTCCGTGGCCGGCGCCCTCGCCTCGGTGATCATGTTCCTGGTGAACTTCGCCTGGCTCATTCCGATCGGCCGCTCGGACGACGACGAAGGCCCCGGCCTGCTCGGCATGCTGCTGATCATGCTGCTCGGTCCGCTCGCCGCGTCGGTCATCCAACTCACCATCAGCCGCTCGCGGGAGTACGAGGCGGACGCCTCGGGCGCCCAGCTGACCGGCGACCCGCTGGCCCTGGCCAGCGCCCTGCGGAAGCTGGAGGCGGGCGCCAAGCGGCTCCCGCTGCCGCCGGAGCCCAGGATCGAGACCGCCAGCCACATGATGATCGCCAACCCGTTCCGGCCGGGCCAGGGGCTCGCCCGGATGTTCTCCACCCACCCGCCGATGGCGGAACGTATTGCCCGGCTCGAGCAGATGGCAGGTCGCCGCCCGTGAAGACGATCCTCAACCTCGTATGGCTGGTGCTGAGCGGCTTCTGGCTGTTCCTCGGCTACCTCGTGGCCGGCCTGCTGCTCTGCATCACCGTCATCGGCATCCCCTTCGGCGTCGCCGCGTTCCGCATCGGCCTGTACGCCTTGTGGCCCTTCGGCCAGACGGTGGTGGACCGCCGCGACGCGGGCGCGGCGTCCTGCGTCGGGAACGTGCTGTGGCTGGTGCTGGCGGGCTGGTGGCTGGCGATCGGCCACATCGTCACGGGCATCGCCCTGTGCGTCACGATCATCGGGATCCCGCTCGGCATCGCCAACTTCAAGCTGATCCCGGTCTCGCTGCTGCCGCTCGGCAAGGAGATCGTTCCGACGGACCGGCCCTTCGCCGCCCGCTGACGCCCGAGCGTGGCGGTCGCGTCACCGATTGTCAGTGGCGTGGTCCACCATGGCCACATGACGGAACACGAGTACGACCCAGAGGCCTGGGCAACCCGAATATCCCGCGTTTCCCGCGCCGCCCGGACCTACCCGCGCCGGACCGCGTAGATCACCGCGCCCGCCGCCAGTACCGCCGCGCCCGCGAGTACGGACGACACCGGCAGGGCGAACGCCAGCAGCGCGCACCCCGCCAGGCCCGCCACCGCCAGGGCGCGGCCGGTCCCGAGGGTCCACGCCGAGGCGTTGGCGATGGCGTAGTAGGCCAGCACCCCGAACGACGAGAAGCCGATCGCCCCGCGCAGGTCCGCTGTGGCCGCCACCACCGCGACGAGCGCGCCCACCGCCAGCTCCGCGTGGTGCGGCACCTGGAAGCGGCGGTGGACGGCGGCGAGGGCGCGCGGCAGGTGGCCGTCGCGGGCCATCGCCAGCGTCGTCCGGGAGACGCCGAGGATCAGCGCCAGCAGCGAACCGAGCGCGGCCACCGCCGCGCCGACCCGCACCACCGGGACCAGCCAGCCGTGGCCCGCCGCCCGCGCCGCGTCCGCGAGCGGAGCCGCCGACTGGGCCAGCTCCCGCGTGCCCAGCACCGACAGCACGGAGACCGCCACACCCACGTACACCACGAGCGCGATGCCCAGGGCGAGGGGGACCGCCCGCGGGATGGTCCGCGCCGGATCCCTGACCTCCTCGCCGAGGGTGGCGATCCGCGCGTACCCCGCGAAAGCGAAGAACAGCAACCCCGCGGCCTGGAGCACACCGCCCACCGTCGCGTCGCTCCCCAGCTCCAGCCGCCCGAAGTCCGCGGCCCCCGACCCGAGAGAGGAGACCGCCACCGCGGCCAGGACCGCCAGCACCACCGCCACGATCGCGCGCGTCACCCACGTCGACTTCTGCACGCCCCCGTAGTTCACGGCGGTCAGCGCCACCACCGCCGCGACCGCGACCGCGTGCGCCTGCCCCGGCCACACGTACGCGCCGACCGTCAGCGCCATCGCCGCGCACGACGCGGTCTTGCCCACGACGAAGGCCCAGCCCGCCAGGAACCCCCAGAAAGGACCGAGCCGTTCGCGACCGTACACATAGGTGCCACCCGACGCCGGGTAGCGGGCGGCGAGGCGCGCCGACGCCATGGCGTTGCAGTACGCCACGCCCGCGGCCAGCGCGAGCCCCGCCAGCAGCCCGCTGCCGGCCGCTCCGGCCGCCGGTGCCAGCGCCGCGAAGATCCCGGCGCCGACCATGGAGCCCAACCCGATGACGACCGCGTCGAAGACGCCCAGCGACCGCCGCAACTCCCGTGTCATGTGCCGCACCCTACTGACGCCCGCAACCTCCCCGGCCGCCCCCGGCGTCCTTCACGACAACACCGTATGAAAGGCAGGTTCCCGGCATGAGCTTCCTCAGCTGGATCGTCCTCGGGCTGCTGGCCGGAGTCATCGCCAAGATCCTGCTCCCGGGCCGCGACCCGGGCGGCCTGATCGGCACCACCGTCATCGGCGTCGCGGGGGCGTTCGTCGGCGGCTGGCTGTCGGCCCGCCTCCTGGACCGGCCGATCACCAACGAGTTCTACGACGGGGCCACCTGGGCGGCGGCCATCGGCGGCTCGCTGGTGCTGCTGATCGCCTACCGGATCCTGTTCGGCCACTCCCGCTCCCGCTGAGCGCCGCGCCGCGCCGCGCCTTCAGGAGAGCCCGGTCTCCCGCAGGGTGATATTCAGCCGCCCCGAGGCGAGCCCCACCCCCGGGTCGCCCGTGTCCGGGTACACCTTCGGCACGCCGTGGTACGCGAACCGCGACGGCCCGCCGAAGACGAACAGATCGCCCGACGCCAGCTCCACGTCCGTGTAGGGCCGTCCGCGCGTTTCGGTGTTCCCGAACCGGAAGACGCAACGGTCCCCGATGCTCAGCGACACCACCGGAGCGCCGGACCGCTCCTCCCGGTCCCGGTGCATGCCCATCCGGGCCCCGCGCTCGTAGAAGTTGACCAGCGCGGTGTCCGGGGCATAGCCGCCGTGCCCGCCTTCGTCCCCGCCTTTATCCCCGTACGCCGCCACGAGCGCCGCCCGCCCCAACTCCGCCAGCCAGTCGGGGAACTCCGCCACGCGGGCGCCGTTCACGTCGTCGGCGGTGCGGCTGTAGCGGTACGGCTGCCAGTGCCAGCCCACGCACACGGTGCGGACGGACATCAGGCCACCGCCCGGCAGCACCGTGTGCCGCATCGGTACGGGCCCGCGTGCCCACCCCCGGCACGCCTCGACGAGCTGCCGCTGCCGCCGCACCGACAGCCACCCGGGCACGTGCACCGCGCCCGGCGCGACCTCCGTCCGTTCGCGGCGCAGCGGAAACAGGCCGTCGGCCCCGCCCGTCACCGCGCCCGCACGCCTTCCAGACCCAGCAGCCGCTCCTTGCGCTCCAGCCCGGCCGCGTACCCGCGCAGCGCCCCGTCCGCGCCGATGACCCGGTGGCAGGGGCGTACCACCAGCAGCGGGTTGCGCCCGATCGCCGTCCCCACGGCCCGTACCCCGGCCCCCGGCGAGCCGACCCGTGCGGCGATCTCCCCGTACGTCGCGGTCTCGCCGTACGGGATGTCCTCCAGCGCCCGCCACACCCGCCGCTGGAAGGCCGTGCCGGTCCCGTCGGCGTACGGGATGTCGAAGCGCGTCAGCCGGCCCGCGAAGTACGCCGCGAGCTGCGCGGCGATGCCCTCGAACGCCTCCGGCGCGTGCCGCCACCCGTCCTGGACGACCGCGCCGCCCTTCTGCTCCGGCAGCGAGAGCGAGACCAGCGCGGTGCCGGCCCCGGTCGGGGCGGACTCCTCGCCGACCAGCAGCATCGCGCCGAGCGGCCCGTCGACGTACGCGTACACCGTCATGGCTCGGTCTTCCCTTCCTCGCGCTCGGCCCCTTGCGGGGCCCGACCGCCAGTCTGGGCCCGGACCCGCCCCGACCGCTGGCGGAAATCGGACACGAAGGCCAGGCCTCGGCGGCCCCGGCAGCGGCTCAGCGGTAGTTCACGAACTGCAGCGCGAAGTCGAAGTCCTGCTGCTTCAGCAGGGCGATCACGGCCTGCAGATCGTCACGGCTCTTCGAGCTGACCCGCAGCTCCTCGCCCTGCACCTGCGCCTTGACGCCCTTGGGGCCCTCGTCACGGATGATCTTCGCCACCTTCTTGGCGTTCTCCTGGGAGATGCCCTCCTGGATCGACGCGAAGATCTTGTACTCCTTGCCGGACAGCTGCGGCTCACCGGCGTCCAGCGCCTTCAGCGAGATGCCCCGCTTGATCAGCTTGGACTGGAAGACGTCGAGGATGGCGTTGACCCGCTCCTCCGAGTTCGCCTGCATCAGGATCTTGTCGCCGGACCAGGAGATGGAGGCTCCGACGTTCTTGAAGTCATAGCGCTGGGAGATCTCCTTCGCCGCCTGGTTGAGGGCGTTGTCGACCTCCTGCCGATCGACCTTCGAGACGATGTCGAAACTGGAGTCGGCCATGTCCTGTGGCTCCTTGGGTCGGGTGCGTGTCAGTGCCTCAAAGCCTAGTCACCCACACCCGCCCCACCTGCTGATCAAACCGGTGGCCAAGCACCCCCTGGCATCAGGTATTGTTTACGTCGTTGCCACGGAGCACCGCCGAAAGCGGATCTCTCCACGGCGACATCCCATGGCGGTGTGCCCGAGTGGCCAATGGGAGCGGACTGTAAATCCGTCGGCTTAGCCTACCCAGGTTCGAATCCTGGCGCCGCCACGCGATGAGACGGCCCCTGATCTGCGGAAACGTGAGATCGGGGGCCGTTTTTCATGTACCCGGCCAGCGGGGCCCGGGCCGTGCACCCGGGCCGGGCGCTCTCCCACGCAGCGAGACGGTCAGTCCGCCAGGCGGAACGCCAGCTCCGTCTCCCACTTCGCCGGGTCCGGCTCCTCGCGCGGGTCCGTGCGGTACGACTCGATGCGGCAGCCCCACCGTTCCACGCCGTCCACCACCCGCATGTCCCACTCCAGCCCCTGCTCCCGCGCCCACTCCAGCAGGGTCCCGACCGCCGCGAGGAGCCCCTCCGGATGGCCGACGCGGGTGAGGGTCGCGTAACGGCCGGCCGGCAGGAGGGCCACGCCGACGTCGCCCTCCGGTTCCAGGGCCGACGCGACCGGGATGCCTGCCTCCACTTCGCACGCGCCCCCGTCCGGCGCGACCGTGTTGTACCGGAAGAACGGCGCCCCGGCGCGCGGGATGTCCCGCGCGGCCAGCCACCCCACCAGCTCGGGCAGCCGGTCGGCGACCTCGGCGAAGTGGTCCATCGTCACGGAGCGGCGCAGGAAGACGTACGGCTGCTCGGGCCGCTCCTCCACCACCGGCGAGATCCCCGCCGCTCCCGCGCCCCTCACTCGCCCGCGATCGCCTTGACGGCGACCGCCACCGGCACCGACCCGCTCACCAGCTCCAGCGTCAGCCCCGCCGTCGCCGGGGTCTCCACCAGCTCGGCCAGCACCGCCGCCACGTCGTCGCGCGGCACCGGCCCGCGCCCGGTGGACGCCTCCAGCCGGACGAGCCCCGTACCGGCGTCGTTCGTCAGCATGCCGGGCTTGAGGATCGTCCAGTCCAGGCCGCTGCGCGACCGCACGTAGTCGTCCGCCGCGCCCTTCGCCCGCAGGTACGCGTCGAAGACCTCGTCGCCCTGCCGCCGCGCGTCCGCGCCCATCGACGAGACCATCAGGAACCGCCGTACCCCCGCCCGTTCCGCCGCGTCCGCGAAGAGCTCCGCCGCGCCCCGGTCCACGGTGTCCTTGCGTGCGGCGCCACTGCCCGGCCCGGCGCCGGCGGCGAAGACCGCCGCGTCCGCGCCGCGCAGCACCTCCACGACCTCGTCGGCCGACGCCGACTCCAGATCCAGGACGACCGGTTCGGCGCCCGCCTCGCGCAGCGCGTCCGCCTGTTCCGGGTCGCGGATGATCCCCGCGGCCTCGTGCCCGCCGGCCGAGAGCAGCCGCTCCAGCCGCAGGGCGATCTGACCGTGTCCTCCAGCGATGACAATGCGCATGCTCTCGACCGTACGACCCCGGAGCCGAAAGCGCTCAGGGACGGGCGTCCGGCCGTCCCTGGCGCGGCAGTTCGAGCGCCGCCGCCGAGTCGCAGTACTCCCGCACCGCGCTCGTCCGCGCCACCACCCGCCCCCGGTGCACCACGATCCGGCTGTACGCCAGCGACAGCACCCCCGACAGCCGCTCCCCGCGTACCGCCAGCAGCTCCGCCGGAAAGCCCGCCTCCACGCGCACGGCCGGCAGCCCCATCGCCTCCCGCGCGGCCCCGCTCACCGCCGCGTACGCCTCGGCGGCCGCCAGCCCGCCCTGCGAGGCCAGCAGGTACGCCGCCTCCAGCGGATCGCCCCGCCCCACCGGATTGGCCACGTCCCGCAGCGCCCCGCTCCCCGCCGCCAGCCGCACCCCCGCCGCCCGCAGCAGCCGTACGGGCGCCGCGCCGCGCACCTCCGTCCCGGCGCAGCCGCCCTGCGGCAGGCACACGACCGTCACGCCCGCCGCCGCGAGCCGGTCGGCCGCCCGGGCCGCCGCGTCCCGTGGCAGCCATCCCAGGGCCCCGCAGGGGCCGATGGTGACCCCGGGCCGCAGGCCGCCGGCCAGCGCGGCCAGCCGCGCCAGGCGGGCCGGATCGTCGCCGTCGGTGTGCAGGTCCACCGGGCAGCCGTGCTCGGCCGCCACCTCCAGCACCGCCTCCGCGTACCCGATGGGATCCGGGTCCAGGTCCGGGCAGCCCCCGACGACGGAAGCGCCCATCTTCACCGCGTCGCGCAGCATCGCCAGCCCGTCCGCGCCCGCCACGCCGGTCAGCAGCCGCGGCACGGCCACCGCCGTCAGGTCGGCCAGCCCGCGCAGCGAGCGGCGTGCCTGGAGGACCGCCTCCAGCGGCCCGAGGCCCTGCACGTCGCCGATCCGGACGTGGGCGCGCACGGCGGTCGCGCCGTGGCCGAGCTGGAGCAGCGCGGCCTCGGTGGCGCGGCGCTGGACGTCCTCCGTGGCGTACGACACGGGGCCGGGGAAGTCGGCGCTCAGGGCGGTGTCGGCGTGGGCGTGCGGCTCGGCGGGGGCGGGCAGCAGCACGTAGCCGCCGAGGTCGACCCGGGCGGTGCCGGCGGCTGGCAGGCTGCCCGCCGTGCCGACGGCCTCGATACGCCCGCCGGCGAGCCGTACGTCGACGGTCCGGCCGTCGGTGAGGCGGGCGCCGCACAGCAGCAGCGTGGTGGTGTCGGCGGTGGCGCCCTCGGGCGGGTGCGGCTGCTGGCTGTCGGAGGACATCTGGCTCCTCTGGCTCCTGGCGCTCCTGGCGCTCCTGGCGGGGGCTCGGGCGCGACCCGGACATCGGTCGTCAGGGCGCGGGTACGCGCAAGATCACGCAGCGTGAGGCGAGCCTAGGGGCCCTTCCGCGGGGCTTCGAGGAGGAGCGCAATAGTCGTACCGGCGTGGGGCGCGAGTGGCCTACGGGGTGGGGGAGTCGGCAGTCGTCGCGCCGCCCGGAATCGGATTTGGGCGAACGGCGGCCGACCGTGTAATGTCTTCATCGCTCGCCCCAATAGCTCAGTCGGCAGAGCGTCTCCATGGTAAGGAGAAGGTCTACGGTTCGATTCCGTATTGGGGCTCTGGTGTCGGTGATCCTCGCCTTCGGGCGAGGGGATCCAGCATCACAGCGGTGTAGCTCAGTCGGTAGAGCAAGCGGCTCATAATCGCTGTGTCACCGGTTCAAGTCCGGTCACCGCTACTCACACAAAGTAGCCGATTGTAGGGTCGGTCCTTCGATCGGCTACTCTTTCTTGCGTTCACCCGTCCATCCGTCCGTCATAGGAGCACTCACGTGGCTGCCACCGACGTCCGCCCGAAGATCACGCTGGCCTGCGTGGAGTGCAAGGAGCGGAACTACATCACCAAGAAGAACCGGCGCAACAACCCGGACCGTCTTGAGATGAAGAAGCACTGCCCGCGCTGCAACGCGCACACTGCGCACCGCGAAACGCGCTGAATCAGGCTCGTACACGAGGCCGTCCCCACCCGGGGGCGGCCTCGTGTCGTTTGTCACCACGATCATTGCCACAGTCGGCAGGAGCATCAGCAGGAGGTAGCCAGCCCATGGCGCTCGACCAGTCCTTCGTGGGGCGGACCTATCCGCCCACCGCGCCGTACGAGGTCGGCCGGGAAAAGATCCGCGAATTCGCCGAGGCGATCGGTGACGCGAATCCGGCTTACGTCGATACGGAGGCTGCCAAGGCGCTGGGCCACCCCGATGTGATCGCCCCGCCGACTTTTGTGTTCGCCATCACGTTCAAGGCGGCCGGACAGATCATCGAGGACCCGCAGCTGGGCCTCGACTACAGCCGGGTGGTCCACGGCGACCAGAAGTTCGCCTACAGCCGTCCGGTACGCGCGGGGGACCGGCTCTCGGTCACCTCGACCATCGAGGCCATCAAGACGCTCGCGGGCAACGACATCATGGACGTCCGGGGCGAGGTGCACGACGAGGCCGGCGAGCACGTCGTGACGGCGTGGATCAAGCTGGTGGCGCGGGCCGCCGAGGAGGCGTGAGGCGACGATGACGGCGAAGATCGCATACGACGAGGTCGAGGTCGGCACCGAGCTCCCGGCGCAGAGCTTCCCCGTGACGCGCGCCACGCTGGTGCGGTACGCGGGCGCCTCCGGGGACTTCAACCCGATCCACTGGAACGAGAAGTTCGCCAAGGAGGTCGGCCTGCCGGACGTCATCGCGCACGGCATGTTCACCATGGCGGCGGCGATCCGGGTGGTCACGGACTGGGTCGGCGACCCGGCCGCGGTGGTCGAGTACGGCGTGCGCTTCACCAAGCCGGTCGTGGTCCCCAACGACGACCAGGGCGCCGTGATCGACGTCACGGCGAAGGTGGCCGCGAAGCTGGACGACAACCGGGTGCGGGTCGACCTCACCGCGATGAGCGCGGGCCAGAAGGTCCTCGGCATGTCGCGCGCCGTGGTGCGGCTGGCCTGAGGCCCCCGCCCGGCTGCCCCGGCCGCCCCCAGGGGCACCGAGGGGGGCGAGGTGGCTTCGCTGTCGGTCCCCACCCGTAGTCTTGGGGCCGTGCAGGAACTCCACGACGCCCCCCTCGCCCCGCTGACCACCTTCCGGCTCGGCGGGCCCGCCACCCGCCTCGTCACGGCCACGACCGACGCCGAGGTCGTCGCCGCCGTGCGCGAGGCGGACGCCGCCGGGACGCCGCTGCTGATCATCGGCGGCGGCTCCAACCTCGTCATCGGCGACAAGGGCTTCGACGGCACCGCCCTGCGCATCGCCACGCAGGGCTTCTCCCTGGACGGCACGCGGCTGGAGCTCGCCGCCGGCGAGGTCTGGTCGGACGCCGTCGCGCGCACCGTCGAGGCCGGGCTCGCGGGCATCGAGTGCCTCGCCGGCATCCCCGGCTCGGCGGGCGCCACGCCGATCCAGAACGTGGGGGCGTACGGCCAGGAGGTCTCCGCCACCATCACCGAGGTCGTGGCGTACGACCGCCGCGCCGGCGAGACCGTGACCCTTCCGAACGCCGCGTGCGACTTCTCGTACCGCCACAGCCGCTTCAAGGCGCACCCGGACCGGTTCGTGGTGCTGCGCGTCCGCTTCCAGCTGGAGGACGCGCAGGGCATGAGCGCCCCCATCCGGTACGCCGAGACGGCGCGCGCCCTGGGTGTCGAGCCCGGCGACCGCGTCCCGGCCGCCGTCGCGCGCGAGACGGTCCTCAAGCTGCGAGCGGGCAAGGGCATGGTCCTGGACCCCGAGGACCACGACACCTGGTCGGCCGGGTCCTTCTTCACCAACCCGATCCTCGACGAGGCCGCGTACGAGACGTTCCTCACCCGCGTCCGCGACCGCCTCGGCCCCGACGTCACCCCGCCCGCCTTCCCGGCGGGGGAGGGCCGCGTCAAGACCTCGGCGGCCTGGCTGATCGACAAGGCGGGCTTCACCAAGGGCTACGGCTCCGGCCCGGCCCGCATCTCCACGAAGCACACCCTCGCCCTCACCAACCGCGGCGGGGCCACCACCGAGGACCTCCTGGCGCTGGCCCGCGAGGTCGTCGCCGGCGTACGGGACGCCTTCGGCATCACGCTCGTCAACGAGCCGGTGACGGTCGGCGTCAGCCTCTGACCGCCCCACCCCGCCCGGCCCCGCCCGGGCCGGTCAGCAGCACGTCACGCACCCGGGGCGGCCGCCAGCCAGTCGTCGATGCCCGACAGCAGCTTCGCCCGCACGTCCTCCGGCGCCGCCGAGGCCCGTACCGACTGACGGGCCAGCTCGGCGAGCTCCTCGTCGGTGAAACCGTGGTGCACGCGCGCGATCTCGTACTGCGCCGCCAGCCGGGAGCCGAACAGCAGCGGGTCGTCCGCGCCCAGCGCCATCGGCACGCCCGCCTCGAACAGCGTCCGCAGCGGCACGTGCTCGGGCTTCTCGTAGACGCCCAGAGCCACGTTGGACGCCGGGCACACCTCGCAGGCCACGCCCTTCTCGGCCAGCCGCCGCAGCAGCCGCGGGTCCTCCGCGGCCCGCACCCCGTGCCCGATGCGCCGCGCCCCCAGATCGTCCAGGCAGTCCCGTACGGACGCGGGGCCGGTCAGCTCGCCGCCGTGCGGCGCCGCCAGCAGCCCGCCCTCGCGCGCGATCGCGAACGCCCGGTCGAATTCGCGCGCCATGCCGCGCCGCTCGTCGTTCGAGAGCCCGAACCCGACCACACCCCGGTCCGCGTACCGGACGGCGAGCCGCGCCAGCGTGCGGGCGTCCAGTGGATGCCTCATGCGGTTCGCGGCGACGACGACGCGCATTCCGAGGCCGGTCTCGCGCGACGCGCTCTCCACCGCGTCCAGGATGATCTCCAGCGCCGGGATCAGCCCGCCCAGCCTCGGCGCGTACGACGTCGGGTCCACCTGGATCTCCAGCCACCCGGACCCGTCCCTGACGTCCTCCTCCGCGGCCTCGCGCACCAGCCGCCGGATGTCCTCCGGCTCGCGCAGGCACGACCGGGCGAGGTCGTACAACCGCTGGAAGCGGAACCACCCGCGCTCGTCGGTCGCCCGCAGCCTCGGGGGCTCCCCGCCGGTCAGCGCCTCGGGCAGGTGGACGCCGTATTTGTCGGCGAGCTCCAGCAGGGTGGCGGGCCGCATCGACCCGGTGAAGTGCAGGTGCAGATGGGCCTTGGGCAGCAGCCGCAGATCTCGAAGAACGTGCTCCATCTGGGGATCCTGCCAAACCGGTCGACCGCGCGGGAGCCCCCTTTTCGCTCCTTTCACCGATCGGGTGTTTGCGGGAACGGAAAAGCGGGCCCCACAGGGGCCCGCTTTTCGCGTCCGAAAATCCGGAGGTGCCTAGTCGCGCGCCTCCGCCAGCAGCTTCTGCATCCGCGACACGCCCTCCACCAGGTCCTCGTCGCCCAGCGCGTACGACAGCCGCAGGTAGCCCGGCGTACCGAACGCCTCACCCGGGACGACCGCGACCTCGGCCTCGTCCAGGATGAGCGCCGCCAGCTCCACGGAGGTTCCGGGGCGCTTGCCGCGGATCTCCTTGCCGAGCAGGCCCTTGACCGACGGGTACACGTAGAACGCGCCCTCCGGCGTCGGGCAGACCACGCCGTCGATCTCGTTGAGCATCCGCACGATCGTCTGACGGCGCCGGTCGAACGCGACGCGCATCTCGGCGACCGCGTCCAGGCTGCCGGAGACGGCGGCCAGGGCGGCGGCCTGCGCGACGTTGGAGACGTTCGACGTGGCGTGCGACTGGAGGTTCGTCGCGGCCTTCACCACGTCCTTCGGGCCGATGATCCATCCCACGCGCCAGCCGGTCATGGCGTACGTCTTGGCCACGCCGTTGACGACGATGCACTTGTCCCGCAGCTCCGGCAGGAGGGCCGGCAGCGAGGTGAAGGCGGCGTCGCCGTACACCAGGTGCTCGTAGATCTCGTCCGTCAGCACCCACAGGCCGTGCTCGACGGCCCAGCGGCCGATCGCCTCGGCGTCGGCCTTGCTGTAGACGGCGCCGGTCGGGTTCGACGGGGAGACGAACAGGACGACCTTGGTCCGCTCCGTACGGGCCGCCTCCAGCTGCTCCACCGACACCCGGTAGCCGGTGGTCTCGTCGGCGACGACCTCCACCGGGACACCGCCCGCCAGCCGGATCGACTCGGGGTACGTCGTCCAGTACGGCGCCGGGACGATGACCTCGTCGCCCGGGTCGAGGATCGCGGCGAAGGCCTCGTAGATCGCCTGCTTGCCGCCGTTGGTCACCAGGACCTGGGAGGCGTCGATCTCGTAGTCGGAGTCGCGCAGCGTCTTCGCGACGATCGCGGCCTTCAGCTCGGGCAGGCCGCCGGCCGGCGTGTAGCGGTGGTACTTCGGGTTGCGGCAGGCCTCGATCGCGGCCTCGACGATGTAGTCCGGCGTCGGGAAGTCGGGCTCACCCGCGCCGAAGCCGATCACCGGGCGACCGGCGGCCTTCAGGGCCTTGGCCTTGGCGTCGACGGCGAGGGTCGCGGACTCGGAGATCGCGCCGATGCGGGCGGAGACCCGGCGCTCGGTGGGAGGGATTGCAGCGCTCATGCGGCCCATCGTCCCAGACCCCGGAGGGGCCCGGTACACAGGTTTCGCTGTACGGACAAACGGTGCGTCAGCCCCTCCACAGGGGCTTTCGCCGCGACCGGCGGGCCGTGTCCGGGGCTATCTGTTCGACGCGGAGCCGCTGACCACGTACACTCTCTGCTCGTTGGCCCTCACCGACCACTTCCACGGATGCGGTAGGTTGGGGGAGAACGACAAAGGGTCGTAGCTCAATTGGTAGAGCACCGGTCTCCAAAACCGGCGGTTGGGGGTTCAAGTCCCTCCGGCCCTGCTACACACACCGCCAGGATGTGTGCGCAGGTATGTATGTCATTGCACCGCCGTGCGGCTCCACCCGGGCGCGGCACGGCCGACCCGGAATCAGGTGAGAGACGTGACGGACGCCGTAGGCTCCATCGACATGCCTGATGCCGAAGACGAAGCGCCCAAGAAGAACCGCAAGGGCGGCAAGCGCGGCAAGAAGGGCCCGCTGGGTCGTCTCGCGCTCTTCTACCGCCAGATCGTCGCCGAGCTGCGCAAGGTCGTCTGGCCCACGCGCAGCCAGCTGTCGACGTACACGACCGTCGTCATCATTTTCGTCGTCGTCATGATCGGTCTCGTGACCGTGATCGACCTCGGCTTCCAGGAAGCAGTCAAGTACGTCTTCGGCTGATTCCCGCGGAGGGCGCCCACCCCGGCGCCCCTTTTCGCATGTTCCACCCCATCTGTATCCAGGAAGAAGCAGCCACCGTGTCTGACCCGAACCTGAACGAGTCCGCCCAGGACGAGCTCGACGTCGTCGAGGCGGCCGACGAGGACCAGGCGGAAGCTGCGGACGCCGCTGCCGGCGAGGCGGCCGAGGAGGCCGCGCTCCACGTCGAGGACGAGGACGCGGACGAGGCCGTCGAGGACGAGGGCGACGTCGAGGCCGCCGAGGACGCGGACGAGGAGTCCGAGCTCGAGGCCGTCGAGGACGAGGACGAAGAGGCCGCCGAGGAGCCCGAGGCCCCCGTCGACCCGGTCGCCGCCCTGCGCGAGGAGCTGCGCGGCCTGCCCGGCGAGTGGTACGTGATCCACACCTACGCGGGCTACGAGAAGCGCGTGAAGGCGAACCTGGAGCAGCGTGCCGTCTCGCTGAACGTCGAGGACTTCATCTACCAGGCCGAGGTCCCCGAGGAAGAGATCGTCCAGATCAAGAACGGCGAGCGCAAGAACGTCAAGCAGAACAAGCTGCCTGGCTACGTGCTCGTCCGCATGGACCTGACGAACGAGTCCTGGGGCGTCGTCCGCAACACCCCCGGTGTCACCGGCTTCGTGGGCAACGCCTACGACCCGTACCCGCTGACCCTGGACGAGATCGTCAAGATGCTCGCCCCGGAGGCCGAGGCCAAGGCCGCCCGCGAGGCCGCCGAGGCCGAGGGCAAGCCGGCTCCGGCCCGCAAGGTCGAGGTCCAGGTGCTGGACTTCGAGGTCGGCGACTCGGTCACCGTCACCGACGGCCCGTTCGCCACGCTCCAGGCCACGATCAACGAGATCAACGCCGACTCGAAGAAGGTCAAGGGCCTCGTCGAGATCTTCGGCCGCGAGACCCCGGTCGAGCTGAGCTTCGACCAGATCCAGAAGAACTAACCCCACAGGTTTCCGGTCAGGTCAGATCAGCTGTCGCAGCTGCTCTGACCTGCTCGGTTTTTGGCCGCACTGCCATACCCGTTATCGTGGTGCGGTATGCCTCCATCCGGATGATCCGGGCGGAGGCTGGAAAACTCTCACTAGGACCCGGAGAGAGCAATGCCTCCCAAGAAGAAGAAGGTCACGGGGCTTATCAAGCTCCAGATCCAGGCCGGCGCGGCCAACCCGGCTCCGCCGGTCGGCCCCGCGCTGGGTCAGCACGGCGTCAACATCATGGAGTTCTGCAAGGCCTACAACGCCGCGACCGAGTCGCAGCGTGGCATGGTCGTGCCGGTGGAGATCACGGTCTACGAGGACCGTTCCTTCACCTTCGTCACCAAGACTCCGCCGGCCGCCAAGCTGATCCTCAAGGCCGCGGGCGTGGACAAGGGCTCCGGCGAGCCGCACAAGACCAAGGTCGCCAAGCTCACGCGCGACCAGGTCCGTGACATCGCCACCACCAAGATGCCCGACCTGAACGCCAACGACCTGGACGCCGCCGAGAAGATCATCGCCGGCACCGCCCGCTCCATGGGCATCACGGTCGAGGGCTGATCAGCCCCCTTGTGACCTTTGTGGGAGGGCCCGCGCTGGCCCCGACCACAACTCCACACCCGCCACGCGGCGCAGCCGCATGGTGTTACTACGCAGGAGAAGAAGTGAAGCGCAGCAAGGCTCTCCGCGGCGCGGACGCCAAGGTCGACCGGGAGCGCAACTACGCCCCCCTCGAGGCCGTCCGTCTCGCCAAGGACACCGCCGCCACCAAGTTCGACGGCACCGTCGAGGTCGCCTTCCGCCTGGGTGTCGACCCGCGCAAGGCGGACCAGATGGTCCGTGGCACCGTGAACCTTCCGCACGGCACCGGTAAGACCGCCCGGGTCCTGGTCTTCGCGACCGGTGACCGTGCTGCGGCCGCGGAGGCCGCGGGCGCCGACATCGTCGGCTCCGACGAACTGATCGACGAGGTCGCGAAGGGCCGTCTGGACTTCGACGCCGTCGTCGCCACCCCGGACCTCATGGGCAAGGTCGGCCGCCTCGGCCGCGTCCTCGGCCCCCGTGGTCTGATGCCGAACCCGAAGACCGGCACCGTCACGATGGACGTCGCCAAGGCCGTCACCGACATCAAGGGCGGCAAGATCGAGTTCCGTGTCGACAAGCACGCGAACCTGCACTTCATCATCGGCAAGGTCTCCTTCGACGAGACCAAGCTGGTCGAGAACTACGCCGCGGCGCTGGACGAGATCCTCCGTCTGAAGCCGTCGGCCGCCAAGGGCCGCTACATCAAGAAGGCGACCCTGAGCACCACGATGGGCCCCGGCATCCCGCTGGACCCGAACCGCACCCGCAACCTCCTCGTCGAGGAGGACCCGGCCGCCGTCTGATCCTGACGGCCGTCGCGGGTCTCGCGTACGAAGCCGGCCCCCATCGCTCTCCGGAGCGGTGGGGGCCGGTTTTTTCGCGCCCGGAGGCGAAGGGGCCCGTCAGCCGTTCGGCCCGATTTGCTTGACGGGGAACCATTCGCGTAAGCTTCCGAGGAAGCCAAAGACCGCTGGTCGTTGCCGTGCCCTCGCGAGGGGTCCGGTGGCCGAAGGATCCGCTAGCTGCGGACGACCCGCGCAGGTGACTGTGGATGTACTCCCGGATGCCGCTCCTCACGGAGCACAGCCGGTTGAGTCACGCCCCGTGCGCCTGCGCCGGGGCGTTTCGTTTTGCCCAGTCTCCTTCCTTCAGCCCACGCGGTCCGAATCACCCGGAAGGAGGCCGAGGCTCATGGCGAGGCCCGACAAGGCTGCCGCGGTTGCCGAGCTGACGGACAAGTTCCGCAGCTCCAACGCCGCTGTGCTGACCGAGTACCGCGGTCTCACCGTGGCACAGCTCAAGCAGCTGCGCCGTTCGCTCGGTGAGAACGCCCAGTACGCCGTGGTGAAGAACACGCTCACCCTGATTGCGGCCCGTGAGGCCGGGATCACGCTGGAGGACCAGCTCTTCGCTGGCCCGACGGCTGTCGCCTTCGTCACCGGTGACCCGGTGGAGTCGGCGAAGGGTCTTCGTGACTTCGCCAAGGAGAACCCGAACCTCATCATCAAGGGCGGTGTCCTTGACGGCAAGGCGCTGTCCGCCGATGAGATCAAGAAGCTCGCGGACCTCGAGTCCCGCGAGGTTCTGCTCGCCAAGCTGGCGGGCGCCATGAAGGGCAAGCAGTCCCAGGCTGCCGCGCTCTTCCAGGCGCTTCCCTCGAAGCTCGTCCGCACCGTGGACGCGCTCCGTGCCAAGCAGGCCGAGCAGGGCGGTGCCGAGTAATTCGGCTCGCGCATTGATCCGCGCCGCCTGACGCGTCGCGGGTCGTAGCGGGCCCAACGTACGCCCGCCTCACTTGTACACCCGGCACCAGCCGATTTAGTGGAAGGACCGCCATCATGGCGAAGCTGTCTCAGGACGAGCTGCTCGAGCAGTTCGAAGGCATGACCCTCATCGAGCTCGCCGCGTTCGTCTCGGCGTTCGAGGAGAAGTTCGACGTCACCGCCGCCGCTCCGGTCGCCGTTGCCGCCGCCGGCGCCCCGGGCGCCCCGGTCGAGGCCGCCGAGGAGAAGGACGAGTTCGACGTCATCCTCACCGGCGCCGGCGACAAGAAGATCCAGGTCATCAAGGTCGTGCGCGAGCTGACCTCCCTGGGTCTGAAGGAGGCCAAGGACCTCGTCGACGGCACCCCGAAGCCGGTCCTCGAGAAGGTCAACAAGGAGCAGGCCGACAAGGCTGCCGAGTCCCTCAAGGCCGCCGGCGCGGCTGTCGAGGTCAAGTGACCTTGCGGGTCTCCTGACTCGTCTTGACGCCCCTCAGGGGCGTTTCGAAGGGCGATCACCCAACCGGGTGGTCGCCCTTCGGCGTGCTCGGGACGCCTGTCTTGCGCTGAGCCCCACGCGGAGTATGGTGATCTTCGCCGTGCGCCCCGCTCACCCGGGGGCCTTGACGAACCGCACGCCGCGCGCAATTCTCAGGACGCGTCGTCACAACGATCCGCATCCGAGGCATGGATCGACGGGCGAACGGGCAGTATCGATGTGCGCCGACAGCGCGAGGTGCCGGGAGTTGAGAAGAACGAGGGTCGCGATTTACTCGCCCTGGACATCAGTGGGCCAAGTGGCTACACTGACCCTTTGCGCTGCCTGTTAGCTGCTCCCTGCCCGTCACCAGGGGCATACCCTCGCAAGAGCACAGAGTCCGACTGTCCTGACCAGGCCTTTTGGCTGACATCAGGAAAATTCGTCCTCGTGTCCTGTGGGGGACCGGTACGCGCGTAGTGAGTCCGAGCCCTCGGAAGGACCCCCTCTTGGCCGCCTCGCGCAACGCCTCGACCGCGAATACGAACAACGGCGCAAGCACCGCCCCGCTGCGCATCTCCTTTGCAAAGATCAAGGAGCCCCTCGAGGTTCCGAACCTCCTCGCGCTGCAGACCGAGAGCTTTGACTGGCTGCTCGGCAACGCCGCCTGGAAGGCTCGTGTCGAGGCGGCTCTGGAGTCCGGACAGGACGTCCCCACCAAGTCCGGTCTGGAGGAGATCTTCGAGGAGATCTCGCCGATCGAGGACTTCTCCGGGTCGATGTCGCTGACCTTCCGCGACCACCGCTTCGAGCCTCCGAAGAACTCCATCGACGAGTGCAAGGAGCGCGACTTCACGTACGCCGCGCCGCTCTTCGTCACGGCCGAGTTCACCAACAACGAGACCGGCGAGATCAAGTCCCAGACGGTCTTCATGGGCGACTTCCCGCTCATGACCAACAAGGGCACCTTCGTCATCAACGGCACCGAGCGTGTCGTGGTGTCGCAGCTCGTCCGCTCGCCGGGTGTGTACTTCGACTCCTCCATCGACAAGACGTCCGACAAGGACATCTTCTCCGCCAAGATCATCCCGTCCCGGGGTGCCTGGCTGGAGATGGAGATCGACAAGCGCGACATGGTCGGTGTCCGCATCGACCGCAAGCGCAAGCAGTCCGTGACCGTCCTCCTGAAGGCGCTCGGCTGGACCACCGAGCAGATCCTGCAGGAGTTCGGCGAGTACGAGTCCATGCGCGCCACCCTGGAGAAGGACCACACCCAGGGCCAGGACGACGCGCTGCTCGACATCTACCGCAAGCTGCGCCCGGGCGAGCCGCCGACGCGCGAGGCCGCCCAGACGCTTCTGGAGAACCTCTACTTCAACCCGAAGCGTTACGACCTGGCCAAGGTCGGCCGCTACAAGGTCAACAAGAAGCTCGGTGCGGACGAGCCGCTGGACGCCGGGGTCCTGACCGTCGACGACATCATCGCGACGATCAAGTACCTGGTGAAGCTCCACGCGGGCGAGACCGAGACCGTCGGTGAGAACGGCTCGACCATCGTGGTCGAGACGGACGACATCGACCACTTCGGCAACCGTCGTCTGCGCAACGTCGGCGAGCTCATCCAGAACCAGGTCCGCACGGGTCTGGCTCGTATGGAGCGCGTCGTGCGCGAGCGCATGACGACCCAGGACGTCGAGGCGATCACGCCGCAGACCCTGATCAACATCCGGCCGGTCGTCGCCTCCATCAAGGAGTTCTTCGGCACCAGCCAGCTGTCGCAGTTCATGGACCAGAACAACCCGCTGTCCGGGCTGACGCACAAGCGTCGTCTGTCCGCGCTCGGCCCGGGTGGTCTGTCCCGTGAGCGGGCCGGCTTCGAGGTCCGAGACGTGCACCCGTCCCACTACGGACGCATGTGCCCGATCGAGACCCCGGAAGGCCCGAACATCGGTCTGATCGGTTCGCTCGCCTCGTACGGCCGGGTCAACGCCTTCGGCTTCGTCGAGACGCCGTACCGCAAGGTCGTCGAGGGCCAGGTCACCGACGAGGTGGACTACCTGACCGCCGACGAGGAGGACCGCTTCGTCATCGCCCAGGCCAACGCGCCGCTGACCGACGAGCTCCGGTTCGCCGAGGCCCGCGTGCTGGTCCGCCGCCGTGGCGGCGAGGTCGACTACGTCGCGCCCGACGACGTGGACTACATGGACGTCTCGCCGCGCCAGATGGTGTCGGTCGCGACCGCCATGATCCCGTTCCTCGAGCACGACGACGCCAACCGTGCCCTCATGGGCGCGAACATGATGCGCCAGGCCGTTCCGCTCATCAAGGCGGAGGCCCCGCTCGTCGGCACCGGCATGGAGTACCGCTGTGCCACCGACGCCGGCGACGTCGTCAAGGCGGAGAAGGACGGTGTGATCCAGGAGCTCTCCGCGGACTACATCACCGTCGCCAACGACGACGGCACGTACATCACGTACCGACTGGCCAAGTTCGCCCGCTCCAACCAGGGCACCTCGGTCAACCAGAAGGTCGTCGTCTCCGAGGGCGACCGGGTCGTCGAGGGCCAGGTCCTCGCCGACGGTCCGGCCACCGAGAACGGCGAGATGGCGCTGGGCAAGAACCTGCTCGTGGCGTTCATGCCGTGGGAGGGTCACAACTACGAGGACGCGATCATCCTGTCGCAGCGCCTCGTGCAGGACGACGTCCTCTCCTCGATCCACATCGAGGAGCACGAGGTCGACGCCCGTGACACCAAGCTCGGCCCCGAGGAGATCACCCGGGACATCCCGAACGTCTCCGAGGAGGTCCTCGCCGACCTCGACGAGCGCGGCATCATCCGTATCGGTGCCGAGGTCGTCGCCGGCGACATCCTCGTCGGCAAGGTCACGCCCAAGGGTGAGACCGAGCTGACCCCGGAGGAGCGCCTGCTCCGCGCGATCTTCGGCGAGAAGGCCCGTGAGGTCCGCGACACCTCGCTGAAGGTGCCGCACGGCGAGACCGGCAAGGTCATCGGCGTCCGTGTCTTCGACCGCGAGGAGGGCGACGAGCTTCCCCCCGGTGTGAACCAGCTGGTGCGCGTGTACGTCGCGCAGAAGCGCAAGATCACCGACGGTGACAAGCTCGCCGGCCGCCACGGCAACAAGGGTGTCATCTCCAAGATCCTGCCCATCGAGGACATGCCGTTCCTCGAGGACGGAACTCCGGTCGACATCATCCTCAACCCGCTGGGTGTCCCGTCCCGAATGAACCCGGGACAGGTCCTGGAGATCCACCTCGGCTGGCTCGCCAGCCGCGGCTGGGACGTCTCCGGCCTCGCGGACGAGTGGGCGCAGCGCCTCCAGGCCATCGGCGCCGACAAGGTCGAGCCCGGTACCAACGTCGCCACCCCCGTCTTCGACGGTGCGCGTGAGGACGAGCTGGCCGGTCTGCTGCAGCACACCATCCCGAACCGCGACGGGGACCGGATGGTGCTGCCGACCGGTAAGGCCCGGCTGTTCGACGGCCGCTCCGGCGAGCCGTTCCCGGACCCGATCTCGGTCGGGTACATGTACATCCTCAAGCTCCACCACCTGGTCGACGACAAGCTGCACGCGCGTTCGACCGGTCCGTACTCGATGATCACCCAGCAGCCGCTGGGTGGTAAGGCTCAGTTCGGTGGCCAGCGCTTCGGTGAGATGGAGGTGTGGGCGCTGGAGGCTTATGGCGCCGCGTACGCCCTCCAGGAGCTGCTGACCATCAAGTCCGACGACGTCACCGGCCGCGTGAAGGTCTACGAGGCGATCGTCAAGGGCGAGAACATCCCCGAGCCCGGCATCCCGGAGTCCTTCAAGGTGCTCATCAAGGAGATGCAGTCCCTGTGCCTCAACGTGGAGGTGCTGTCCTCGGACGGCATGTCCATCGAGATGCGCGACACCGACGAGGACGTCTTCCGCGCTGCGGAAGAGCTTGGCATCGACCTGTCCCGGCGCGAGCCGAGCAGCGTCGAAGAGGTCTGACGGGTCTGGTCGGGGCCTCCTCGTGAGGCCCCGGCCCTGCCCCGGACCCGTACAGACCATGATTGAGACTCAAACCCTGAGAGGGATTGACGCATAGTGCTCGACGTCAACTTCTTCGACGAGCTGCGGATCGGCCTGGCCACCGCGGACGACATCCGTCAGTGGTCCCACGGCGAGGTCAAGAAGCCGGAGACCATCAACTACCGCACCCTGAAGCCCGAAAAGGACGGACTCTTCTGCGAGAAGATCTTCGGTCCGACCCGGGACTGGGAGTGCTACTGCGGCAAGTACAAGCGCGTTCGCTTCAAGGGCATCATCTGTGAGCGGTGTGGCGTCGAGGTCACCCGCGCCAAGGTGCGCCGTGAGCGGATGGGCCACATCGAGCTGGCCGCTCCCGTTACCCACATCTGGTACTTCAAGGGCGTGCCGTCCCGCCTGGGCTACCTGCTGGACCTCGCCCCGAAGGACCTGGAGAAGGTCATCTACTTCGCGGCGTACATGATCACGTACGTCGACGAGGAGCGCCGCACGCGCGACCTGCCCTCGCTGGAGGCCCACGTCTCCGTCGAGCGCCAGCAGATCGAGCAGCGCCGCGACGCCGACCTCGAGGCCCGCGCCAAGAAGCTCGAGACCGACCTGGCCGAGCTGGAGGCCGAGGGCGCCAAGGCCGACGTGCGCCGCAAGGTGCGCGAGGGTGCCGAGCGCGAGATGAAGCAGCTGCGCGACCGCGCCCAGCGCGAGATCGACCGTCTCGACGAGGTGTGGAACCGCTTCAAGAACCTCAAGGTCCAGGACCTGGAGGGCGACGAGCTGCTCTACCGCGAGCTGCGTGACCGCTTCGGCACGTACTTCGACGGTTCGATGGGTGCCGCGGCGCTGCAGAAGCGCCTGGAGTCCTTCGACCTCGAGGAGGAGGCCGAGCGTCTCCGCGAGATCATCCGTACCGGCAAGGGCCAGAAGAAGACCCGTGCGCTCAAGCGCCTGAAGGTCGTCTCCGCCTTCCTGCAGACCAGCAACAGCCCCAAGGGCATGGTGCTGGACTGCGTGCCGGTCATCCCGCCGGACCTGCGTCCGATGGTGCAGCTGGACGGTGGCCGCTTCGCGACCTCCGACCTGAACGACCTGTACCGCCGCGTCATCAACCGCAACAACCGCCTCAAGCGTCTCCTTGACCTCGGTGCCCCCGAGATCATCGTGAACAACGAGAAGCGGATGCTGCAGGAGGCCGTCGACGCGCTGTTCGACAACGGCCGCCGCGGCCGCCCGGTCACCGGTCCCGGTAACCGCCCGCTGAAGTCCCTCAGCGACATGCTGAAGGGCAAGCAGGGTCGATTCCGACAGAACCTGCTCGGCAAGCGAGTCGACTACTCGGCGCGTTCCGTCATCGTCGTCGGCCCGCAGCTGAAGCTGCACCAGTGCGGTCTGCCCAAGGCCATGGCGCTGGAGCTCTTCAAGCCGTTCGTGATGAAGCGCCTGGTCGACCTGAACCACGCGCAGAACATCAAGTCGGCCAAGCGCATGGTCGAGCGCGGCCGCACCGTCGTGTACGACGTCCTCGAAGAGGTCATCGCCGAGCACCCGGTGCTGCTGAACCGTGCGCCCACGCTGCACCGCCTCGGCATCCAGGCCTTCGAGCCGCAGCTGGTCGAGGGCAAGGCCATCCAGATCCACCCGCTCGTCTGCACCGCGTTCAACGCGGACTTCGACGGTGACCAGATGGCCGTCCACCTGCCGCTCTCCGCGGAGGCGCAGGCCGAGGCCCGCATCCTGATGCTGTCCTCGAACAACATCCTCAAGCCGGCCGACGGCCGTCCGGTCACCATGCCGACCCAGGACATGGTGCTGGGCCTCTTCTTCCTGACCACGGACGAGGAGGAGCGCGAGGTCAAGGGTGAGGGCCGCGCCTTCAACTCCACCGCCGAAGCGATCATGGCCTTCGACATGGGCGAGCTCTCGCTCCAGGCGAAGGTCGACATCCGCTTCCCGATCGGCACCGTCCCGCCGCGTGGCTGGACCCCGCCGGTGGAAGAGGAGGGGGACGACGGCGTCGGGGCAGGGGCGTGGCAGCAGGGTGACTCGTTCCGTCTGCGGACGACCCTGGGCCGCGCGCTCTTCAACGAGCTGCTGCCCGAGGACTACCCCTTCGTCGACTACTCGGTCGGCAAGAAGCAGCTCTCCGAGATCGTCAACGACCTCGCCGAGCGCTACCCCAAGGTCATCGTGGCGGCGACGCTCGACAACCTGAAGGCGGCCGGCTTCTACTGGGCGACCCGTTCCGGCGTCACCGTGGCCATCTCCGACGTCGTCGTTCCCGAGGCGAAGAAGGAGATCGTCAAGGGGTACGAGGAGCAGGACGAGAAGGTCCAGAAGCAGTACGAGCGCGGTCTGATCACCAAGGAAGAGCGCACGCAGGAGCTCATCGCGATCTGGACCAAGGCGACCAACGAGGTCGCCGAGGCGATGAACGCGAACTTCCCCAAGACCAACCCCATCTTCATGATGGTTGACTCGGGTGCCCGAGGAAACATGATGCAGATGCGGCAGATCGCCGGTATGCGTGGTCTGGTGTCGAACGCGAAGAACGAGACCATCCCGCGTCCGATCAAGGCGTCCTTCCGTGAGGGCCTGTCGGTGCTGGAGTACTTCATCTCCACCCACGGTGCCCGTAAGGGTCTGGCCGACACCGCCCTGCGTACCGCCGACTCGGGTTACCTCACCCGTCGTCTGGTGGACGTCTCGCAGGACGTCATCATCCGCGAGGAGGACTGCGGCACCGAGCGCGGTCTCAAGCTGCGGATCGCCGAGCGCGGCGAGGACGGCGTGCTGCGCAAGGCGGACGACGTCGAGACGTCCGTGTACGCGCGGATGCTCGCCGAGGACGTCGTGGTGGACGGCAAGGTCATCGCGCCGGCCAACGTCGACCTGGGTGACGTCCTGATCGACGCGCTGGTCAACGCGGGCGTCGAGGAGGTCAAGACCCGCTCGGTCCTGACCTGTGAGTCCGCGGTCGGCACCTGTGCCTTCTGCTACGGCCGTTCGCTCGCGACCGGCAAGCTGGTCGACATCGGTGAGGCGGTCGGCATCATCGCCGCCCAGTCCATCGGTGAGCCCGGTACCCAGCTGACGATGCGTACCTTCCACACCGGTGGTGTGGCCGGTGACGACATCACCCAGGGTCTGCCCCGTGTCGTCGAGCTCTTCGAGGCCCGTACGCCGAAGGGTGTCGCCCCGATCTCCGAGGCCTCCGGCCGCGTGCGGATCGAGGAGACGGAGAAGACGAAGAAGATCGTCGTCACTCCGGACGACGGCAGCGACGAGACGGCCTACCCGATCTCGAAGCGCGCCAAGGTCCTGGTCTCCGAGGGCGACCACGTCGAGGTGGGCCAGAAGCTCACCGCGGGTGCCACCAACCCGCACGACGTGCTGCGCATCCTGGGTCAGCGTGCCGTCCAGGTCCACCTGGTCGGCGAGGTCCAGAAGGTGTACAACTCGCAGGGCGTGTCGATCCACGACAAGCACATCGAGATCATCATCCGGCAGATGCTGCGCCGTGTGACGATCATCGAGTCCGGCGACGCGGAGCTGCTGCCGGGCGAGCTCGTCGAGCGGTCGAAGTTCGAGTCCGAGAACCGTCGTGTGGTCCAGGAAGGCGGCCACCCGGCCTCCGGCCGTCCGCAGCTGATGGGTATCACCAAGGCGTCGCTGGCGACGGAGTCGTGGCTGTCCGCGGCCTCCTTCCAGGAGACGACCAGGGTCCTGACGGACGCGGCGATCAACGCCAAGTCCGACTCCCTGATCGGCCTCAAGGAGAACGTCATCATCGGTAAGCTCATCCCGGCCGGTACGGGCCTGTCCCGCTACCGCAACATCCGGGTCGAGCCGACCGAGGAGGCCAAGGCCGCGATGTACTCGGCCGTCGGCTACGACGACATCGACTACTCGCCGTTCGGCACCGGCTCCGGCCAGGCCGTTCCGCTGGAGGACTACGACTACGGTCCGTACAACCAGTAAGCGAGTCGCTTGATCGACCGAAGGGCGGCCACCCCGTTGCGTACGGGGTGGCCGCCCTTCGGCGTTTCCCGGTGGCTGCCAGCGGCCGCTACCGGCCCGCCGCCTGCCACAGGGCGAGGGTGAAACCGGCGCCGGCGGTGAGCGCCGTGACGCTGGCCAGGGGCCAGCGGGTGCGTTCCAGCGCGTCGAGCCGTGCCTCGTGGTCGGCGAGCTGCTTGTCGGTCTGGTCGCTGCGCTGGACCAGCAGGGCGAGCGAGCCGTCGGCGCGGGCGAACCCGGCTTCGAGCGTGCCGCGCAGCCGTTCCAGTTCGAGGGCGACCGCGACGGGGTCGTTCCGGTCAGTCTCGGTCATCGGCGGCTCCCGGCGAGGGGCTGCTCAGCCAGGACGGCAGCAGCTGCTGTACGGCCTCCAGGGCCATGACCCGCGCGAGCGCGCCGGCGACGGCGAGGGCGCCGGCGACCCAGGGGAGGGTCGCGGGGACACCGGAGGCGTCCACGATCGCGGGCAGGACGACGGCGATGCCCACGGCGGTCTGGAGGATGGTTCTGGCCGTGCGCTTGGCGGCGTCGGTCATGATCGGGGGACTCCTCAGCGGGTGTAGGGGACCTTCAGAGCGTTCCAGGAGGCGCGGCCCGGCACCCCGTCGGCGTCGGAGCCGGTGAACCCGAGCTTGCGCTGCCACTTCGCGTAACTGCGGCGGTCGGCCTCCGACCAGCGCGGGCCGGGGCCGACGGCGTACGCCGAGCAGCCCTCGGCGACCAGCCGGCGGCCCATGGCGGTGATCACCGGGGAGCTGGTGGCGGAGGTGAAGAACGACGAGCCGGGGAAGGGCTGGTAGCGGGGCGTGGCGGGGGTGCCCGGACGGGACGGCGTGCCCGGGCCGCCGGCCGGCTTCCCGAGCCGCGCGGCGATGCGGGAGCGCATCGTACGCATCTCGAAGCCGCGCGGATCCGTCTTGGTGCGGGTCCACTCCTTGTGGCCGATCACGGAGCCGGCCGACCAGCCGTGGGCGCGGCAGAGGGCGGCGGAGGCCCGCTCGATGGCGTCCAGCTGGGCGGCCGGCCAGGGGTCCTTGCCGTCGCCGAGGTTGACGCACTCGAAGCCGTAGAAGTGGGCGTTGCCGTCGGTGTCCTGGTCGGCCGGCGGCGGCGGGGCGGTCTCCGCCCTGACCGCGCGCAGGACGTCGCCGTCGCCGGTCCCGGCGTGGTTGGCGCGGCCGTTGGCGATCAGGTGGACCGTGCCCTCCTTGTCGATGACGGCCTGGCAGAGCGGGCCGGGCAGGGCGGCGTAGCCGTCGCGGCACAGCGCCACGGAGGCGGCGGAGCCGCTGGAGACGGTGTGGTGCACGATCACGCCGTGCACCGGCCCCCAGGCGCCCTTGTGGTTCCGGTTGCGGGTGCGCCAGCCGGGGTGTTCGACGACGCGGACGCCCTCGGCGCGCAGGGCGGCGAGGAGCCGGTCAGGGGAGAGGGGAGCTGCCATGCTGAGTCTCCTCGTCGTGGTGGAGCGTGGGAGCGGTCGAGCCCGGGTGGCCCGGGGGGCCGGCCGGCCCCCC
>NZ_JBEXNO010000055.1:0-39683 GCF_040611175.1 Streptomyces sp. NPDC003036
GGGGGTGGGGGGGGGGGTGGGGGGGGGGGGCATGGGGGGGGCCCCGGGGGGAGGGGGGGGGGGGTTCGGGGGCGGGGGGGCCCTCCTTGGCGGGGGGCCCCCCCCGGTGGTGGTGGGGAGGTCAGGCGCGGGTGCCGGCGCCGGCGCGGCGGCGCATGGCGACGAAACCGAGCCCGGCGGCGGTGACGGCGGCGGCGCCCGCACCGGCGACGACGAGGAGGTGGTCGCCCTCATCCACCTCGGCACCGGCGGCCACGCCGCCCTTGGGCACGATGGTGGTCTGGGTGGCGGAGGTCTGCTGCGTGGACGCCGTGCCGGTGGTGCCGCCCTGCGGCGTGGCGCCGCCCGTGGTGGAGCCCTTGCCGACGAAGACGGGCGCGCCCTGCTTGTCGCCCTCGAGGTGGTAGGCCGCGATGCCGCCGTCCTGCTCCAGGACGACGACGGAGGCGCCGTAGAAGAACACGCGGCGGGCCTCGCCGTTGGTGTAGGTGAAGCCGTGGCCCTTGCCGTTCTCGACGAGCTGGAGGCCGTACGCGCCGTTCTTCTTGCCGAGCTCCAGGACGGTGCCGTCGGCGAGCTTGTACTGGCCGAGCTTGCCGCCGGTGGTGAAGTTGCCGACCCAGTGGTGGGTGGTGCCGTCCGGGTTGAGGACGAGGAAGCTGCCGTTGTTGTTGCCGGCGGCCGAGCGGGCGTTGGCGTCGATGACGCCGATGGAGTGGCCCTTCACGAAGGACTCGGCACGGTGGTGGGCGGCGGCGAGCTTGTAGATCTTGACCAGGGTGCCGTCGGAGAGGGTCTCGTCGCGGACGAAGGTGCCCTTGGCGGCGTCGCCCTTGCCGTCCTCGCCCTTGCCCTCGCCGTCCTTGCCGTCCTCGCCCTCGCCGCCCTCGTCGAGCCGGCGCCACGTGAGGGTGCCATCCGCCTTCAGGGTCACCTCGACGCCGTCGAAGACCTTCTTGTCCTGCGGCATGAGGTAGTCCGCCGTGCCGGCCTTCAGCGCGCCCGTCAGGTCGGCGCCCTTGAGGATCTCGGCGGCGTAGACCTCCGCGCTGACCCGGTAGACGTGGGCCACCATCTCCTTGGGGAGGATGTGGGTCCTGATCAGCTCGCCCTGCGTGCCCGGCGTGGTCAGGTAGGTCATCAGGTGGCCGTTGGGGCTCAGCTCGACGCCCACGCTGCCGAACCGGCCCCGGACGACCTTGTCGCCGCTGGTGAGGCTGCCACGGAGCTCGCCGCCCTCGAAGAAGTCGACGATGAACCGGCCGGCGCCGTTCTTGTGGACCTCGGCGACCAGGCCGCCGACGAGCTTCTCGGTCCGCACGTGCTCGCGGTCGCCGGTCTTCGTGTCACCGGTCTTGGCGCCGGTGGCCGGGGCGGGGGCCGGCGCGGTGCCGTCCGCCGCGAAGGCGGTGCCGCCGGTGACGACCGGGGCGAGGGCGACGCCGGCGAGGACGGCGGTGGCAAGGGCGGTGCGGAGGGCGGAACGCATAACGACTCCTGTGAACAGGTCGGTTTCGGATGGAAGAGCCGCATGCCTGCCTTGCCTCGTCGGTGTGGCCGTTGAGTGTGGGCGGGGCTGCACGAACAAAGTTATGGATCTTGCGTGGAGGAGGTGTCCGCTCCATGTCACAGGCATGTGACAGCCCTCACGCCCTCTTCGTCCACCCCGCCCACCAGGGGTTTTCCACAGGCCCGCGCACGGGGGCTGTACAGGCCGCTACGCGCGTAGATATGCTCCAGTGGTGACCATGCCCACCACCCTTTCCGCATTCGCTGACGTGACCGCGTCCGACAGCACACTGCGCCGCTTCCTCCACGGGCTGCCCGGTGTGGACCCCGTCGGCCTCGAAGCGCGCGCCGCGTCACTCGGTACCCGTTCGATCAAGACCACGGCCAAGGCGTACGCCATCGACCTGGCCATCTCGATGATCGACCTGACGACGCTCGAAGGCGCGGACACCCCGGGCAAGGTCCGGGCGCTCGCCGCCAAGGCCGTCAACCCCGATCCGACCGACCGCACCAGCCCGCGCACCGCCGCGGTGTGCGTGTACCCCGACATGGTGGCCACCGCCAAGGCAGCCCTGACCGGCACGGACGTCAAGGTCGCCTCCGTCGCCACCGCCTTCCCGGCCGGCCGCGCCGCCCTCGACGTCAAGCTCGCGGACACGCGTGACGCCGTCGAGGCCGGGGCGGACGAGATCGACATGGTGATCGACCGCGGCGCGTTCCTCGCGGGCGACTACCTGAAGGTGTACGAGGAGATCCGGGCCGTGAAGGAGGCCTGCGGCGAGCGGGCGCGCCTGAAGGTCATCTTCGAGACCGGCGAGCTGTCGACGTACGACAACATCCGCCGCGCCTCCTGGCTCGGCATGATCGCCGGGGCCGACTTCATCAAGACCTCGACGGGCAAGGTGGGCGTCAACGCCACCCCCGCCAACACGCTGCTCATGCTGGAGGCGGTGCGCGACTTCCGCGCGCAGACCGGGGTGCAGGTCGGGGTGAAGCCCGCGGGCGGCATCCGCACCACCAAGGACGCCATCAAGTTCCTGGTCCTGGTCAACGAGACCGTGGGCGAGGACTGGCTGGACAACCACTGGTTCCGGTTCGGCGCCTCGAGCCTGCTCAACGACCTGCTGATGCAGCGTCAGAAGCTGGCCACCGGACGTTACTCCGGCCCCGACTACGTGACGGTGGACTGATCACCATGACCAAGTTCGAGTACGCACCCGCACCCGAGTCCCGCTCGGTCGTCGACATCGCGCCGTCCTACGGCCTGTTCATCGACGGCGAGTTCACCGAGGCCGCGGACGGCAAGGTCTTCAAGACGATCTCGCCCTCCTCCGAGGAGGTCCTCTCCGAGGTCGCCCAGGCCGGGGCCGAGGACGTCGACCGGGCCGTGAAGGCCGCCCGCAGGGCGTTCGAGAAGTGGTCGGCGCTGCCGGGCGCCGAGCGCGCCAAGTACCTCTTCCGCATCGCCCGGATCATCCAGGAGCGCAGCCGCGAGCTCGCCGTCCTGGAGACCCTGGACAACGGCAAGCCGATCAAGGAGACCCGCGACGCGGACCTCCCGCTGGTCGCCGCGCACTTCTTCTACTACGCGGGCTGGGCCGACAAGCTCGACCACGCCGGCTACGGGGCCAACCCGCGCCCGCTGGGCGTGGCCGGCCAGGTCATCCCGTGGAACTTCCCGCTGCTGATGCTCGCGTGGAAGATCGCCCCGGCGCTCGCCACCGGCAACACGGTGGTGCTCAAGCCCGCCGAGACCACCCCGCTCTCCGCGCTCTTCTTCGCGGACATCTGCCGCCAGGCGGGCCTGCCCAAGGGTGTCGTCAACATCCTCCCGGGTTACGGGGACGCCGGCGCCGCGCTCGTCGAGCACCCGGACGTCAACAAGGTCGCCTTCACCGGCTCCACCGCCGTCGGCAAGGCCATCGCCCGCCAGGTCGCCGGCACGAAGAAGAAGCTCACCCTGGAGCTGGGCGGCAAGGGCGCCAACATCGTCTTCGACGACGCGCCCATCGACCAGGCCGTCGAGGGCATCGTCACCGGCATCTTCTTCAACCAGGGCCAGGTCTGCTGCGCGGGCTCCCGCCTCCTCGTCCAGGAGTCCATCCAGGACGAGCTGCTGGACGCCCTCAAGCGCCGGCTGTCCACGCTCCGCCTCGGCGACCCGCTGGACAAGAACACCGACATCGGCGCGATCAACTCCGCCGAGCAGCTGGCCCGCATCACGGCTCTCGCCGAGACCGGCGAGGCGGAGGGCGCCGAGCGCTGGTCCCCCGCCTGCGAGCTCCCGTCGCACGGCTACTGGTTCGCGCCGACCCTCTTCACCAACGTCACGCAGGCGCACACCATCGCCCGCGACGAGATCTTCGGCCCGGTCCTGTCGGTGCTGACCTTCCGCACGCCCGACGAGGCGGTCGCGAAGGCCAACAACAGCCAGTACGGCCTGTCCGCCGGCATCTGGACGGAGAAGGGCTCCCGCATCCTCGCGGTGGCGAACAAGCTCCGCGCGGGCGTCGTCTGGGCCAACACGTTCAACAAGTTCGACCCGACCTCGCCCTTCGGCGGCTACAAGGAGTCGGGCTTCGGCCGCGAGGGCGGCCGCCACGGCCTGGAGGCGTACCTCGATGTCTGACAAGACCGAACAGAACCGTCTGAGCGTCTTCAAGACCTACAAGCTGTACGTCGGGGGCAAGTTCCCCCGCAGCGAGAGCGGCCGGGTGTACGAAGTGCAGGACCACAAGGGCAAGTGGCTGGCGAACGCGCCGCTCTCCTCCCGCAAGGACGCGCGGGACGCGGTCGTGGCGGCGCGCAAGGCGTTCGGCGGCTGGGCCGGCGCCACGGCGTACAACCGCGGCCAGATCCTCTACCGCGTCGCCGAGATGCTGGAGGGCCGCAAGGGCCAGTTCGTCCGCGAGGTCGCGCACGCCGAGGGCCTGTCCAAGGCGCAGGCGGCGGAGGCCGTCGAGGCGGCCGTCGACCGCTGGGTCTGGTACGCGGGCTGGACGGACAAGATCGCGCAGGTCGTGGGCGGGGCGAACCCGGTCGCGGGCCCGTTCTTCAACCTGTCGACGCCCGAGCCGACGGGCGTGGTCGCGGTCGTCGCGCCCCAGGAGTCGTCCTTCCTGGGCCTGGTGTCGGTGATCGCGCCGGTCATCGCCACCGGCAACACCGCGGTCGTCATCGCCTCCGAGAAGGCCCCGCTGCCCGCCCTGTCGCTGGGCGAGGTACTGGCCACCTCGGACCTGCCGGGCGGTGTCGTCAACGTCCTGTCGGGCCGTACGGCCGAGATCGCCGGGCCGCTCGCCGCGCACCAGGACGTCAACGCCCTCGACCTGACGGGCGCGGACGCGGAGCTGGCGCGCGAGCTGGAGATCGCCGCCGCGGACAACCTCAAGCGGGTGCTGCGCCCCGAGGCCGTGGACGGCGAGGACTTCACCGCCGACCCGGGCACGCGCCGCCTGACCGCCTTCCTGGAGACCAAGACGGTCTGGCACCCCACGGGTTCGCTGGGCGCCTCGGGCTCCTCGTACTGACGGTCCCCCTGGGCGAACGGCCCCGCCTCACCTCCGTCCGGGGGAGCGCGGGGCCGTTCTCGTACGACGTACTCGCTACGGAACCGGTCTAGCCGGGCAGCGCGCCGCCCAGCACCGGGCCGACCACCGGGAGGTTCGGGGCGCTGGTCAACGAGCCCGTCACGCTGGTGGTGTTCACCGGCTGGAAGTCGCCCACCTGCGTACCGACGCCGTTGTTGAGCGGATCGACACCGGTCTGGGCGAGCGGGTTGATCTTCAGGTGCTTGGCGGCGCCCACCACGTGCGGGACGGCCGCCTGCACCCCCTGCATCGCCGACGCCGTGTCGAGCTCGCCCACCGGGCTCGGGACCGCGTGCGCGGTGCCCCCCGCGGCGCCGAGCGCGGCACCGAGGGCGGAGAGGGTCAGTCCGGCCTTGAGAAGGGTGTGACGTGCCATGGGAAGGGCTCCTGCCGCGTGCGTATCGAGCGCGATCGGTCGACCACGGAGCGTATGCGAGATGTGATGCTCGATACCAACGGGTGCCCGGCGGGGTCCCCCGCACGGGTGCATGCCTCAGACTGGTGTCCCGTGAGTTCCCATCCCCTTCAGGCCCGCGTCGTGCTGCTCGCGGGACCGTCCGGCTCCGGCAAGTCCTCCCTCGCGGCCCAGACCGGTCTTCCGGTGCTGCGCCTCGACGACTTCTACAAGGAGGGCGACGACCCGACGCTCCCGCTCGTTCCGGGCAGCCCCGACATCGACTGGGACTCCCCGCTGTCCTGGGACGCGGACGCCGCGGTGGCCGCGATCGTGGAGCTGTGCGCCACCGGTCGTACGGCCGTCCCGGTGTACTCCATCGCCACCAGCGCGCGAGTCGACCGCGAGGTGCTCGACATCGGGCGCGCACCGCTGTTCGTGGCCGAGGGGATCTTCGCGGCGGACATCGTGGCGCGCTGCCGGGAGCTCGGGGTCCTGGCCGACGCGCTGTGCCTGCGCGGCCGCCCGTCCACGACGTTCCGCCGCCGGCTGCTGCGCGACCTGCGCGAGGGCCGCAAGTCGGTGCCGTTCCTGCTGCGCAGGGGCTGGCGTCTGATGCGCGCCGAGCGCTCCATCGTGGCCCGCCAGACCGCCCTGGGCGCCCACCCCTGCGACAAGCCCGAGGCCCTCGTACGCCTCACCGCCGCGGCGGCGGACCGCCACCGTACGCCCTCGGCGACGGCGTAGCCGCGGCACGGGAACGCGCGTGGGGCCGGGCAGGGCTTCCGCCCCGTCCGGCCCCACGCTCCCCCGTGTCCCCCGTGTTTCCCCGTTACCCCCCTGTTGCGGGCACCCCCGTACCCATGAACCCACCGCGGCCTCCCCCGAGGCCGCGCGGCGGGCCCCCCGTTCCCTCAGGCCACGAGCTGGCCGAAGGACTCCTCCTGGTCACGGCCGAAGCTGAGGACGTCGTCCTCGCGCAGCCGGCGCAGGGAGCGCCAGATGCTCGACTTGACCGTGCCGACGCTGATGTCGAGGATCTCCGCGATCTCCGGGTCCGTGCGGCCCTCGTAGTACCGCAGGACCAGCATGGTGCGCTGCAGTTCGGGCAGCCGGGCGAGCGCCTGCCAGAGCACCGCGCGCAGCTCCGTGCCGCGCATCGCGTCGCTGTCTCCGGCGGACTCGGGCAGCTCCTCCGTCGGGTACTCGTCGATCTTCCGCCGCCGCCAGGCGCTGATGTGCAGGTTCGTCATGGTGCGGCGCAGGTAGCCGCCGATCGCCGCCTTGTCGCTGATGCGGTCCCAGGCGCGGTACGTCGAGAACAGCGCGCTCTGGAGCAGGTCCTCGGCCTCGAAACGGTCACCGGTGAGGTGGTAGGCCGTGGCGTACAGGGAGGCGCGGCGCTCGCGTACGTAGGCGGTGAACTCCGCCTCGGTACGGCTCGACCGCTCCCCCGTGGCCTCCCTGTACGCCCCTCCCCCGTCAGGCACGGCCGCCATGTACGGCGGCTTGTGCTGACGTCCGGCGCCGCGAACGCACCCCCGCCCGTTCACGGCGCCGGACTTCTCGGTGCTCCGCGTGACGTCGTGGAGACGCGTGACAACTGCGTTCGAGGTGGTGCCGGTGCTGAGCACTGCGTTCATCTCACGCCCCCCGTCGGTTGGAGTCTGTTTCGGTCCGGTGCGAAAAAGCTTGCCCGGACGACTTCATAGCGGTGTCCGCCGACTGTCACAGACCTGTCACAGCGGCCGGTGGCCGGCCGGGGGGCGGCGGACGGTCGAACTGCCCCTCCACCATGGGACAGAATGACGGCGTGCCTTTCCTGTTGCTGATCGAGGACGACGACGCCATCCGCACGGCCCTCGAACTCTCGCTGTCACGCCAGGGCCACAAAGTGGCCACCGCGGCGACGGGCGAGGACGGCCTGAAACTGCTGCGCGAGCAGCGGCCGGATCTGATCGTGCTGGATGTGATGCTGCCGGGCATCGACGGTTTCGAGGTGTGCCGGCGGATCCGGCGCACCGACCAGCTGCCGATCATCCTGCTGACCGCGCGCAGCGACGACATCGACGTCGTGGTGGGCCTGGAGTCCGGTGCGGACGACTACGTCGTCAAGCCGGTGCAGGGCCGCGTGCTGGACGCCCGTATCCGGGCGGTGCTGCGGCGCGGGGAGCGGGAGTCGACGGACTCGGCGACGTTCGGGGCGCTGGTGATCGACCGGTCGGCGATGACCGTGACGAAGAACGGCGAGGACCTCCAGCTCACGCCGACCGAGCTGCGGCTGCTGCTGGAGCTGAGCCGTCGGCCGGGCCAGGCGCTGTCGCGCCAGCAGCTGCTGCGGCTGGTGTGGGAGCACGACTACCTGGGCGACTCGCGGCTGGTGGACGCGTGTGTGCAGCGGCTGCGGGCGAAGGTCGAGGACGTGCCGTCGTCGCCGACGCTGATCCGCACGGTGCGTGGTGTGGGCTACCGGCTGGACGTACCTTCGTGAGACCGCTTCGCTGGACGAGCCTGCGGCTGCGCATGGTCGTCGTCTTCGCGCTCGTCGCGCTGACCGCCGCCGTGTCGGCGTCCGGCATCGCGTACTGGCTGAACCGCGAGGCCGTGCTGACGCGTACGCAGAACTCGGCGCTGAACGACTTCCGCCAGGAGATGCAGAACCGGGCCGCGTCCCTGCCGCTGCGGCCGACCGAGGAGGAGCTGCGGCGCACCGCCGAGGAGATGTCGTCCAACGGCGTCGGGTACGGCGTGGTGCTGCTGGCCGAGCGGGACGCGGGCAAGCCGATCGTCGGGGTCTCCGACCCGGACCGGTTCACGCTGGACGACGTACCTCAGGCGCTGCGGGCGGCGGTGGACGAGCGGCACGAGGTCAACGACGGCAACCCGTACGCGTACCACCTGTTCTGGCAGCGCACGACGCGCGGCCAGACGCCCTACCTGGTGGGCGGTACGCGGATCGTGGGCGGCGGGCCGACCGGGTACATGTTCAAGTCCCTCGATCCGGAGCGGCAGGACCTCAACTCGCTGGCCTGGTCGCTGGGCATCGCCACGCTGCTGGCGCTGCTGGGCTCGGCGCTGCTCGCGCAGGCCGCCGCCACGACCGTGCTGAAGCCGGTGCACCGGCTCGGGGAGGCGGCGCGGCGGCTCGGCGAGGGCAAGTTGGACACCCGGCTGCGGGTGTCGGGCACGGACGAACTGGCGGAGCTGTCGCGGACGTTCAACGCGGCCGCCGAAAGCCTCCAGAAGAAGGTCGCGGACATGAGCGCGCGGGAGGAGTCGAGCCGCCGCTTCGTCGCGGACATGTCGCACGAGCTGCGGACGCCGATGACCGCGCTGACCGCCGTGACCGAGGTCCTGGAGGAGGAGCAGGAGAGCCTCGACCCGATGATCGCGCCGGCCGTGGCCCTGGTGGTCAGCGAGACGCGGCGGCTCAACACGCTGGTCGAGAACCTGATGGAGGTCACCCGCTTCGACGCCGGTACGGCCCGGCTCGTGCTCGACGACGTGGACGTGGCCGACCAGGTCACCGCCTGCATCGACACGCGCGCGTGGCTGGACGCGGTCGAGCTGGACGCCGAGCGCGGCCTCATGGTGCGGCTCGACCCGCGCCGGCTGGACGTGATCCTCGCGAACCTCATCGGCAACGCCCTCAAGCACGGCGGCTCGCCGGTGCGGGTGGCGGTGCGGACGGAGGGCGACGACCTGCTCATCGAGGTGCGCGACCACGGCCCCGGCATCCCCGAGGACGTCCTGCCGCACGTCTTCGACCGGTTCTACAAGGCGAGCGCCTCCCGGCCGCGCTCCGAGGGCAGCGGCCTCGGCCTGTCGATCGCGATGGAGAACGCGCTGATCCACGGCGGCGACATCACGGCGGCGAACTCTCCCGACGGCGACGGCGCGGTGTTCGTGCTGCGGCTGCCGCGCGACGCGTCGCGGACCCCCACCGGCGAGGACGAACAGCAGAAGGGCGACGGGCATGGCGGCGGGCATGGGGACGCGTAGGACGACGCGTACGCGGCGGTGGCGGCGGGGCGCGGGCGCGCTCGTGGGTGTCGCCGCCCTCGCCGCCCTCGCCGCCGGCTGCGGGATCCGGCCGACGGTCCCGGTCGACGCGGGCGCCGCGCCTTCGCGGATGCCGTGCACCCTCTCGGACGAGAACCGGACCGAGGCGGGGGCCGGCGGCGCGGCTCAGGGGCGGCAGGGCCTGCCCGTGACGGTGTACCTGGTGTGCGCGTCCGGCCTGGAGCCGGTGCGGCGCACGATCGAGGAGGCGCCCGTCGTGAAGGGCCGCGACAGCCGCGTGGCGGTGGCCGGCGCCCTGCTGGGCCAGTTGTCGGCGGAGCCGCCGGCGAGCGAGCGGCAGGCGGGCTTCGTCACGTACGTGGAGCCGCCGCTGAGCGTCTCGGCGGGCCGCGAGGGCGATCCGGCGCGGGCGCTGCGGCTGAGCCGGCAGCCCGACGACCTGCCGCCGGCGGCGCTGTCGCAGCTGGTGTGCACGTACGCGGGGAACGCCGCGACGACCGCCGGGGGCGGGAGCGTCGTGCTGGGCGGCCCCGGGGACCGTCCGGCGCGGCGGTACACCTGTACGGAGGCGGTCAAGGAGCGCCCGGAGTCGGTGGCGCCGACGGCGGAGGCCTCCTGATCCCCGTTCCCGGCCTCGTCCGGGTCCTGCACGGTGTGCGGAACCGATCCTGCCGGTGAGCGCGTCTTGGGGTGCGTGCAGCGTCAAGGTTCGGGCGGCAGTGCCGCCATCCGGTTCCGCATCGGCTTCCGCGCGGCGGGGTTCGTCCTGCTTCTCGCGCATCTGGTGCTGGTGGGATGGCTGACGCTCCGGCCGCTGGACGTGATGTGGGTGAACGCCGACAACCTCGAACCGCTCGCGGGCATCAAGGCGGACCTGGCGCTGGGGCCCGCGGAGGCCGCGCGCCGGATCGCCGAGGGCCTGCTGCTCCTCGCGCCGCTGGGGGTGCTGCTGCCGGTGGCGGGCGGCCGGCTGGACGTCTCGCCGTGGGCCTCGCTGGCCCGTACGGTCGCGGCGGGCGCGCTGGTCTCGCTCGCCATCGAGCTGCTGCAGACCGTGGTGCCGGGGCGCGTGGTGGACGTGGACGCGCTGCTCCTGAACACCGCGGGGGTGGCGCTGGCGCATCTGGCCGTGGTGCCGGCCGCGCGGGCGCGGCTGCGGCGGGGGGCGCGCCGGGGGCGGCGGCCGGTCCGCCGGGAGGAGACCTCTCAGGGTGCGACCCCGACGATTCCCAGGGTCGGGATCGCCCCGTAGTCCGACGTTTTGCCCCCCTTGGGCGGGTGAGGATGGATCCAAGGACGATGACTCACCCCGTCACCAAGGAGCCCACCATGGCCGCACTTGTCCGCCCCCGTCACGGCCGCATGATCGGCGGAGTGTGCGCAGCGCTGGCCCGGCGCTTCGGCATGTCCGCGACGACGATGCGCGTGATCTTCGTCGTGTCGTGCCTGCTGCCCGGGCCGCAGTTCCTGCTGTACCTGGCGCTGTGGATACTGCTGCCGTCGGAGAAGGCCGCCAAGCCGGCCTGGTGATCCGATCCCGGCATGCCGCAGGCGTACGCAAAGGGGGCGCGCAACCACACGGTTGCGCGCCCCCTTTGCCGTACGCGGCCTCTCAGAGACCGACGGCCGGCAGGCTGCCGCCGACGGGCAGGCTGTGGAGGAGGCTGGACACCACGGCCGGGTCGACGGGCAGGCCCTGGACGGCGTGGGTGAGGCCCTGCGCGGTGCCGAGCGCCTCGGTGGTCTGGCCGGGGAGCTGCTCGATGGCGGCACCCGCGAGAGGCATGGCGACCGGCAGCACCCTGTTCGTGGCCTCCAGGCCGGTGGAGGCGGGGCTGACGACCGCGGAGGCGCTTCCGGCGGCGGTGGCGGCGAAAGCGGCACCGAGAGCGGCGACACCGAGGGTCTTGGCGGCGGAGTGCTTCATCGAAAATGTCCTCGGGGAATTCGGGGGAGGATGAGCGGCTCTGCAAGCTAGTCAGGCGACGGCGATCTCCGCAAACACCGGAAACGGCCGGGTCGCGATTTCCCCGGCCGTTCCGGTATCACCCGCGAGGTCCTTCAGGACGCGGAACCGCTGGTCGCGGCGGTCTGCGTGAACAGCCATTCGGACTTGAGCTCGGCGTAACCCGGCTTGATCACCTCATTGATCATGGCCAGGCGTTCGTCAAAAGGAATGAATGCTGATTTCATCGCATTGACCGTGAACCACTGCATGTCGTCGAGCGTGTAGCCGAACGTATCGACCAGCCGCTCGAATTCCCGGCTCATGCTGGTGCCCGACATCAGGCGGTTGTCGGTGTTGACGGTGACCCGGAAGTGCAGTCGGCGCAGCAGCCCGATGGGGTGCTCGGCGTACGAGGGGGCGGCGCCTGTCTGGAGGTTGGACGTCGGGCACATCTCCAGCGGAATGCGCTTGTCGCGTACGTACGCGGCGAGCCGGCCCAGCGCGACGGTGCCGTCGTCGGCGACCTCGATGTCGTCGATGATCCGCACACCGTGGCCGAGGCGGTCGGCGCCGCACCACTGGAGCGCCTGCCAGATGGACGGCAGGCCGAACGCCTCGCCGGCGTGGATGGTGAAGTGGTTGTTCTCGCGCTTGAGGTACTCGAAGGCGTCGAGGTGGCGGGTGGGCGGGTAGCCCGCCTCGGCGCCCGCGATGTCGAAGCCGACGACGCCGCGGTCGCGGTAGCGGTTGGCCAGCTCGGCGATCTCCAGGGCGCGGGCGGCGTGCCGCATCGCGGTCAGCAGGGCGCCGACGCGGATGCGGTGCCCGGCCGCGCGGGCGCGCTGCTCGCCGAGGCGGAAGCCGTCGTTGACGGCCTCAACGACCTGTTCGAGGGTCAGGCCCTTCTCCAGGTGCTGCTCGGGCGCGTACCGCACCTCGGCGTAGACGACGCCGTCCGCGGCGAGGTCCTCGGCGCACTCGGCGGCGACGCGGACGAGGGCCTCGCGGGTCTGCATGACGGCGCACGTGTGCGCGAAGGTCTCCAGGTAGCGCTCCAGGGAGCCGGAGTCGGCGGCTTCGCGGAACCAGACGCCGAGCCTGTCGGCGTCGGTCTCGGGAAGCGCGCCGTACCCGGCGTCCCGGGCCAGTTCGACGACGGTGCCGGGCCTCAGTCCACCGTCGAGGTGGTCGTGGAGCAGCACCTTGGGCGCGCGGCGGATCTGGTCGGTGGTCGGGAGGTTGGGGATGGAGCTCGTCATTTTCGAACTCTAGCCCCTACGCGCGTAGAGAGCGGGTTGTTTCGCGTCGATACCCAACAGTGACCCCACGGACGGATGGAGTACATCTCGACTTCTGAGACTGTTCCGCCATGGTGAACCACGCACTCGTAGGAACAGGCGGCGCGCGGGCTCCCCGGCTGGGCCGGGCCGTCGGGGTCGGGGCTCCGGCGGTGGGGGGCGTGGTGCTGCTCCTGCCGGACGGCGCGCCCGCGTCCGGGCGCGGGCCCTCGGCGCTGGCGCACGCGGCGTGTCTGCCGCTGGCGCGGCGGCTGGTGCGCGAGGGGCGCGCGGAGGGGCTGGTGGCGCACGTGGTGCGCTACCGGGGGCGCGGGTGGAACGGTGCCGACGCGCGGCTCGCGGCGGATGCCTCGTGGGCGGCTTCGGAGGTGGTGCGGCGGTACGGCGACGTGCCGGTCTGTCTGGCCGGGCACGGCATGGGCGGCCGGGCGGCGCTGCGCGCGGCGGGGCACGCGGCGGTCAACTCCGTGCTGGCGCTGGCGCCGTGGCTCCCGGAGGAGGACGTGGCGGCCAGCCCCGAGCCGGTGAAGCAGCTCGCGGGCCGGCACGTGATGATCGTGCACGGCACGAACGACGCGCGCACCGACCCCGAGTTGTCGTACCGCCTCGCGGAGCGCGCGAAGAAGGCCAACCGCGACACGTGCCGCTTCGAGGTCCACTCGGACGGCCACGCCTTGCGGGAGCATCGCGGCGAAGTCCTCGCGCTCGCGGCGGACTTCGTCCTGGGGGCACTGTTCTCGCGTCCGTACTCCCGCCCGGTCGCCGACGCGCTGGCGGCCCCGCCGCCGCTGGGGCTGCGGATGCCGCTGGCGTCCGGCTTCGGGCGGGCGCTGCTGCGGCGAGACACCCCCTAGGGCTCAGCCCGGTTCGTTGAGGAGCCGGCCGCGCCGCGAGAGCAGGAAGCGTTTGAAGGCCGCCACCGGCGGGGTGTCCGGGTGGCCGTCGAGCCAGGCGACGCCGATCTCGCGGGCCGCGCGCGGGGCCGTCACCGTCAGTTCGACGACGCCGGGGCGCGGGACCGCCGGGGGCGGGAGGAGGGCGACGCCGAGACCGGCCGCCACCAGGCCGCGCAGGGTCTCGGCCTCCTCGCCCTCGAACGCGACGCGCGGGGTGAAGCCCGCTTCGACGCAGAGCGCGTCGGTGATGCGGCGCAGGCCGTAGCCGGGCTCCAGGGTGACGAAGGTTTCGTCGGCGGCCTCGGCGAGCCGGACGCGCTTGCGGCCCGCCAGGCGGTGGTCGTCGGGGACGACGAGCCGCAGGCGCTGCTCGTCGAGGCGGCGGGCGACCAGGTCCGGGGCGTCGGGGACCGGGGAGGTCAGGCACAGGTCCAACTCCCCGGAGCGCAGGCGCTCGATCATCGCCTCGCCGTAGTTCTGGACGAGCGTGAACCGCACCTTGGGGTGGTCCACGCGGAAGGCGCGGATCAGCTCGGGCACGGTCTCCGAGCCCATGGTGTGCAGGAACCCGAAGGCGACCCGCCCGGCGGAGGGGTCCGCGTCGGCGCGTACGGCGTCGGCGGCGCGCTCCACCTCGGCCAGCGCGCGCTCGGCGGAGGCGAGGAAGGTCCGCCCGGCGGGGGTCAGCGAGACGGTGCGGCCCTTGCGGGCGAACAGGGCCACGCCCAGGTCCTCTTCGAGGCGGACCACGGCCCGGGACAACGTCGACTGCGGGACGCCGAGTTCGTGCGCGGCACGCGTCACGTGCTCGTGGCGGGCGACCGCCGCGAAGTACGCGAGGCGCGGCGCGAGCAGCAGCCCCATGTCTTCTTCGTTACTGTTCGGTGACAGCCACTCCCGTGAGCTGTATTGATGCGCCATGGGAACGATTAAAGCCGTTCCATGCATTGGACGCATGAAACAGGTGTGCCTACCGTCGACGTATGCCTTCCGCCAGTACCAAGGCGGCCGCCACCGACGCGGTCGCCGACACTCGCCTTGCCCCCGGCCGCACCGGCTACCGCCGGATGAGCTTCGCGCTCTTCGCCGCCGGAGTCGCCGCCTTCGCCCTCCTCTACTCGACCCAGGCCCTGCTGCCGGCCGTCTCCGCCGACTTCGGCGTGAGCGCCTCGGCGGCCAGCTGGACCGTCTCCGCCGCGACCGGCGCGCTCGCGCTGTGCGTGCTGCCGCTGAGCGCCCTGTCGGAGCGGTTCGGGCGCCGCAGCCTGATGACGGCCTCCCTCGCGGTCGCGGTCGCCGTCGGCCTCCTCGTACCGTTCGCGCCGGACCTGTCCTGGCTGGTGGCGCTGCGCGCCGTGCAGGGCGCCGCGCTCGCGGGGCTGCCCGCGTCGGCGATGGCGTACCTGGCGGAGGAGGTGCGGCCCAAGGCGCTGGTCGCCGCGATCGGCCTGTTCGTGGCGGGCAACTCCATCGGCGGCATGAGCGGCCGGATCGTCACCGGCTGGGCGGCCCAGCTGTGGGGCTGGCGCGCCGCGCTCGGCGCGGTCGGTGTGATGGCGCTGGTGTGCGCGGTGGTGTTCCGGCTGATGCTGCCGAAGGCGCGCCACTTCGCGCCGGGGTCGCTGCGCCCGCGCGCGCTGGCCGCGGCCGTGCGCACCCATCTGTCGGACCCGCTGCTGATGCGCCTGTACGCGATCGGCGCGCTGTTCATGACCGTCTTCGGCGCCGTCTACACGGTGATCGGCTACCGGCTGGTGGAGGCGCCGTTCTCGCTGCCGCAGGGCGTGATCGGCTCGATCTTCCTCGTCTACCTGGTCGGTACGGTGTCGTCGGCCGCGGCCGGCAAGCTGGTGGGGCGGCTGGGGCGGCGCGGGGCGCTGTACCTGGCGGTGACCACGACCGCGGCGGGCCTGCTGCTCTCGCTGTCGGACGCGCTGGCCGCCGTGCTGGCCGGACTGGTCCTGATCACGGCGGGCTTCTTCGCGGGCCACGCGGTCGCCTCCTCCTCCGTGAGCCGTACGGCGACGACGGGCCGCGCGCAGGCGTCGGCGCTCTACCAGTCGGCGTACTACCTGGGCAGCAGCGCGGGCGGCACGCTCGGCGCGGTCGCCTTCCACTCGGGCGGCTGGGCGGGCACGGTCCTGCTGGGCCTGGTCGCCGTCCTCGGTGTCGTGTCCATCACCCTGTACGGCACGCACAGCGCGCGCGTGCGGGAGCGCGAATCGCGGCGTACGTACAACCGCGCGGCTTCCCGGAGCGTCCTACGGGCATAACAACCGCACCGAACCGGAGGGGGTTGGTGTACGTGGGTGGGACACGCATACGCAGAGGGGCGGGAGTCGCTCTCGGACTCACGGGACTGGTCGTGCCGTTGACGGTCGCGCTGGGCGCCGCTCCCGCCCAGGCGGCCGCGTCCTGTACGACGCAGACGGGGCCGTACCAGACGCGGGTGGAGAGGTTCCTCGGACGGCCGGTGGACGGCAAGCAGTCGCCGGCCGACTGCAAGGCCATCCAGTCGTTCCAGAAGGCGCACGGGATCACGCCGTCGATGGGGTACGCCGGGCCCCTGACGTGGCAGACGATGAACACGATGCTGGCGCAGCGGGCGGCCGGCAAGACGCCCAACAAGGCGGGCCTGTGCCCGACCAACAAGGGCCGGATCGCGTGCGTGGACCTCACGCGGCAGCTGAGCTGGATCCAGGACGGCGCGAAGCTGACGTACGGGCCGGTGCCGGTGCGCACGGGGCGGGACGGCGCGGAGACGCGGACCGGCGCGAAGCGGGTCTACCACCGCAACGTCAAGCACTGGTCGACCATCTACAAGGTGTGGATGCCGTACGCGCAGTTCTTCGACGGCGGGCAGGCGTTCCACTCGGTGACCAAGTCCATGTACAACCCGCCGGGTTCGGGCGGCTGCGTCAACCTGCGGCCGGCGGACGCGAAGGCGTACTGGAACCTGCTGCGCAACGGGGACGACGTGTACGTCTACGGGCGCAAGCCGGGAACCTGACCCCGGGTGTCAGTGCCCTGCTGTAGCTTCCGTTGGTGAGGCAAGGGGAAGCGCGACAGGGGTGGACATCATGAGCGGTGTGGCCGTGCAGGACCGGCTGGAGGAGTACCGGACCGAGCTGACCGGGTACTGCTACCGCATGCTGGGATCGGCCTTCGAGGCCGAGGACGCGGTGCAGGACACGATGGTCCGGGCGTGGCGGAGCATCGACTCCTTCGAGGGGCGGTCCTCCCTGCGGTCGTGGCTCTACCGCATCGCGACGAACGTGTGCCTGGACGCGCTGAACGCCGGGAACCGCAGGGCCCGCCCGATGGACCTGACGGCCCCGACGCCGGTGGCGCAGGCGCGGCTCAACGCCCGTCCGGAGCTCACCTGGCTGGAGCCGGTGCCGGACGGGCGGGTGCTGCCGTCGGTCGCGGACCCGGCGGAGACCGCGGTGTCGCGCGAGACCGTGCGGCTGGCGTTCATGGCCGCGCTCCAGCACCTGCCGCCCAAGCAGCGGGCGGTGCTGATCCTGCGCGAGGTGCTGGCGTGGAAGGCGAGCGAGGTGGCGGAGCTCCTCGGTACGTCGGTCGCGTCGGTCAACAGCGCGCTCCAGCGGGCGCGGGCGACGCTCGCGGAGTCGGCTCCGGCCGACACGGCCGTGGCCGATCCGCTCGACGAGGAGCAGAAGCAGCTCCTCGAGCGCTACGTCGCGGCCTTCGAGGGGTACGACATGGAGGCCCTGACCGCCCTCCTCCACGAGGACGCGACGCTCTCCATGCCGCCTTACGACCTGTGGCTGCAGGGCCACGACGACATCGTGGGCTGGATGCTCGGCGTCGGCGAGGTCTGCCGCGGCTCCCGCCTGGTCCCGGTCGTGGCGAACGGCACGCCCGCGTTCGCGCACTACCACCCGGACCCGGAGGGCGGTTTCAGCCCGTGGGCGCTCATGGTCATCGAGATCGTGGACGGCAAGGTCTCGGGCATCACGTCGTTCCTGGACGTGAAGCGCTGGTTCCCGTTGTTCGACCTGCCGGACCGCCTGGAGGCGTGACCTCGCCGAGGAGCCCCTCCAGCCCGACGAGCCGGAGCAGCGCCCGCAGCCCGGGCGCTGCCCCGCGTACGGTCAGGGGGTGCCCGAGCCGCTGCGCGGTGAGCCGCAGCCGTGCGAGGGCCTCGACGGTGGCGAGGCCGGGGCGGGTCACGCCGCCGACGTCGCAGTCGACGGGCGTCCCGGCCGCCGCGCCGTCGAGCAGCTCGGCGAGCTGGGCGCAGAGCCGGGGCACGTCGGCGGCGGCGAGGGGGCCGGCGAGGCGGAAGACGAGGGGGTCGGTGGTGTCCACACGGAGGGAGACCCGTTCCGCGCCGCGAACTCATCGGTGCCGCTCACCGGTGCCGTTCACGGGTGCCCACCGTGCCCGTACGCTGCGGCCCATGACTCATGATCACGTACAGCCCGTCGAACTGGTGATCTTCGACTGCGACGGCGTCCTGGTGGACAGCGAGCGGATCTGCGTACGCGTCGACGCGGAGATCTTCGCCGCCCTGGGCGTCTCGTTCACGGAGGAGGAGATCGTCGAGTACTTCGTGGGCTCGTCGTCGGAGACGTACCGGTCGATCGTGGAGGAGCGGCTGGGCAGGCCGCTGGAGCGGGGCTGGTTCGACGCGTACAAGCACCTCTACGAGGAGGCGCTCGACGCGGAGCTGACCGTGGTCGACGGGATAACGGACGCCCTGGACGCCCTGTCGGTGCCGTACTGCCTGGCCTCCAACGGCGGCCACGCCTCCATCCGCCGCAACCTCACCACCACGGGCCTGCTGCCCCGCTTCGAGGGCCGCATCTTCAGCGCGGCCGACGTCCCGCGCGGCAAGCCCGCCCCGGACCTCTTCCTCCACGCGGCGGCCACGATGGGCGTCGACCCGTCCCGCTGCGCGGTCGTCGAGGACAGCCCCTACGGCGTCACCGCCGCCCGCGCGGCGGGCATGCGCGCCTTCGGCTACTGCGGCGGCCTGACCCGCCCGGACCGGCTGGCGGGCGAGGGGGCGGTGGTCTTCGACGACATGCGGGAGCTGGTGGGATTGCTGGGCGGCTAGGGGGCGTCTAGTCGATCAGGCCGGATCAGCGAGCGGCGTCTGGGGGTCCCCCCAGGCGAAGCTCTGGGGGGAGCGCGTGCCAGGCGACGCGAGCCCGGCAAGATCGGCAAGACGCCCCCTGGGTCGTCCGCGCACGAACGGCCGGTCCCGGCATGGAGAACGGGACCGGTGGAAGTCCACCGGTCCCGTTACGTCCGTGCGCGTGTCAGGCGATACGTTCCAGCACCACCGGGCTCGGCTCGTACGCCGTGCCGGCCGGGGCGATGTCGTACGTGCCGTCCAGGGACTGCAGGGCGTAGTCGAACTTCTCCGGGGTGTCCGTGTGGAGGGTCAGCAGGGGCTGGCCCGCCGTGACGGTGTCGCCCGGCTTGGCGTGGAGTTCGACGCCCGCGCCCGCCTGGACCGGGTCCTCCTTGCGGGCGCGGCCCGCGCCGAGGCGCCAGGCGGCGACGCCGACGCCGTACGCGTCGAGGCGGGTGAGGACGCCCGAGGCGGGGGCCGTGACGACGTGCTGTTCGCGGGCGACCGGCAGCGCGGCGTCCGGGTCGCCGCCCTGGGCGGCGATCATGCGGCGCCAGACGTCCATCGCGGAGCCGTCCGCGAGGGCCTTCGCCGGGTCGGCGTCCTTGATGCCGGCCGCGTCGAGCATCTCGCGGGCGAGCGCGATGGTGAGCTCGACGACGTCGGCGGGGCCGCCGCCGGCGAGGACCTCGACGGACTCGCGGACCTCCAGGGCGTTGCCCGCGGTCAGGCCGAGCGGGGTCGACATGTCGGTGAGGAGGGCGACGGTCTTCACACCGTGGTCGGTGCCCAGGCCCACCATGGTGGAGGCCAGTTCGCGGGCGTCGTCGATGTTCTTCATGAACGCGCCCGAGCCGACCTTGACGTCCAGGACCAGCGAGCCGGTGCCCTCGGCGATCTTCTTGGACATGATGGACGACGCGATCAGCGGGATCGCCTCGACCGTGCCGGTCACATCGCGCAGCGCGTACAGCTTCTTGTCGGCGGGGGCGAGCCCGTCGCCGGCCGCGCAGATGACCGCGCCCGTGGTGTCGAGGACATGCAGCATCTCCTCGTTGGAGAGCAGCGCCCGCCAGCCGGGGATGGACTCCAGCTTGTCGAGCGTGCCACCCGTGTGGCCGAGGCCCCGGCCGGAGAGCTGCGGCACGGCCGCGCCGCACGCGGCGACCAGCGGGGCGAGCGGCAGCGTGATCTTGTCGCCGACGCCGCCCGTGGAGTGCTTGTCGGCGGTCGGGCGGGAGAGGGACGAGAAGTCCATGCGCTCGCCGCTCGCGATCATCGCGGCGGTCCAGCGGGCGATCTCCGTGCGGTTCATGCCGTTGAGCAGGATGGCCATCGCCAGCGCCGACATCTGCTCGTCCGCGACCACGCCGCGCGTGTACGCGTCGATGACCCAGTCGATCTGCTCGGGGCTCAGCTCGCCCCCGTCCCGCTTGGTGCGGATGACGGAAATCGCGTCCATGGGGTGGGTGTTTCCTTCCAGTGGCTTGTCTAGGCGAGGTGCTGGGGGCCGAAGGCCTGCGGGAGCATCTCGGCGAGGGTGAGGATCCCGGCGGGGGTGTCCAGCAGCAGCTCGTCGCCGCCGAACTCGTACAGCAGCTGACGGCACCGCCCGCACGGCACCAGCACCTGGCCGTGGCCGTCCACGCACACGAAGTGCGTGAGCCGGCCGCCGCCCGTGGCCTGGAGCTGGGAGACCAGCCCGCACTCGGCGCACAGGCCGATGCCGTACGAGGCGTTCTCCACGTTGCAGCCGGTGACCGTGCGGCCGTCGTCCGCGAGGGCGGCCGCGCCGACCGCGTACCCCGAGTACGGGGCGTACGCGTGCGCCATGGCCTCCCTCGCGGCTTCCCGCAGGGACTCCCACAGGTCGGGCGTCACTTGCCCTGGCCCCTCTTGTACGGCAGGCCGTCCGCCTTCGGCATGCGCAGCCGCTGCGCGGACAGGGCCAGCACCAGCAGGGTGGTGACGTACGGCGCGGCGTCCACGAACTGGCTGGGCAGCTTGTCGGTGCCCGCGTACCAGACGAAGAGCAGCGCGCAGATGACGGCCGAGATGGCGGCGGGGATGTACTTCTTCTTGTACAGCTGCCAGATGACGAGGCCCACGAGCAGGATCGCCAGCAGCAGGAGCATCGCGTGGACGTTCTCGGCGCCGCCGCGCAGCTTGAGGCTGTCGGTGAAGCCGAAGAGTCCGGCGCCGAGCGCGAGGCCGCCGGGCATCCAGTTGCCGAAGATCATCGCGGCGAGGCCGATGTAGCCGCGGCCGCCGGTCTGGCCCTCCTGGTAGATGCCGGTGGAGACGATGGCGAGGAAGGCGCCGCCGAGGCCCGCGAGGGCGCCGGAGACGATCACGGCGATGTACTTGTACTTGTAGACGTTGACGCCGAGGGACTCGGCGGCCACCGGGTTCTCACCGCAGGAGCGCAGCCGCAGGCCGAAGCCGGTGCGCCACAGGATCCACCAGGTGGCGGGGACGAGCAGCAGCGCGACGACGGTCAGCAGCGACAGGTTGGTGACCAGGCCGCCGAGCAGGCCCGCGAGGTCGGAGACGAAGAACCAGTGCTTGGCCTGGAGCTCGGCCAGCCCGTCCGACAACCCCGGGATGGTGATGTCGGTGACGCGCTCGATGCGCGGGGACTGCTTGGAGGAGCCGCCCGGGGCCTCGGCGAAGGTGAAGTTGGACAGGTAGCGGGTGGCGCCGGTGGCCAGGATGGTGATGGCCACACCGGAGACGATGTGGTTGACGTTGAAGGTGACCGTCATGACCGCGTGCAGGACGCCGCCGAGCGCGCCGCCCAGGATGCCGAGGGCGACACCCGTCCACGGGCCCCACTGGTAGCCGGCCCAGGCACCGAACCAGGTGCCCATGATCATCATGCCTTCGAGGCCGATGTTGACCACGCCGGCCCGCTCGGACCACAGGCCGCCGAGGCCCGCGAGGCCGATGGGGATGGCCAGCTGGAGGGCGCCGGAGATCTGGCCCACGGAGGTGAGGTCGTCGGCGCCGCTGATGACGCGGACCAGCGAGAACAGCGCGAGGCCGCCCGCGATGATCAGCAGGATGACGGGAAGGGACAGCTTGCGGCGTCCGCCGCCCTTCTTCGGCGCGACCGCCGCGACCGAAACAGTGCTCGTGGACTCGCTCATGCTGCCACGTCCTCCTTCTTCTTTCGGGCCTGGGCAGCGAGCTCCTCGCCCACCTTCTGCTGCTGCCGACGCAGGCCGTACTGGCGGACCAGTTCGTACGCGACGACCACCGAGATCACGATCAGACCCTGCATGATCATGGCGATCTCCTTCTCGAAGCCGTACTGGTCGAGGGAGGCCGACGCCTTGTCGAGGAAGGCGATGAGCAGGGCGGCGAAGAAGATGCCGACGGGGCTGTTGCGGCCCAGCAGCGCGATGGTGATGCCCGTGAAGCCGACACCGACCGGGAAGCTCAGGCTGTACGTGTGGGTCTGGCCGAGCAGCATCGGCATGCCGGCCAGGCCGGCGACCGCGCCGGAGATCAGCATGGCGGTGAGGACCATCCGCTTGGCGTCGACGCCGCTCGCCTGGGCGGCGGAGCCGCTGGCTCCGGTGGCGCGCAGGTCGAAGCCGAAGCGGGTGCGGTTGAGGACGAACCAGTAGACGACACCCAGCGCGAAGGCGACGAAGGTGAAGCCGTAGATCGTGCCGCCGTCCACGTCGAGGCCGGGCATCCAGCCGGACTCGGCGATCTCACCGGTGGTCAGGTCGTTGGAACCGGGCGGCTGCACACCGAGGTTGGAGGGCAGGATCAGCCAGGCGATGAGGCTGGTGGCGATGGCGTTCAGCATGATCGTGGAGACGACCTCGCTGACTCCGCGGGTGGTCTTCAGGACACCCGCGATGCCGGCCCACAGGGCGCCGACGAGCATGGCGACGATCACGATCATCAGCACGTGCAGCGGCCCGGGCAGCTCCACGGCGGCACCGAAGACCGCGGCGAGCATCACCGCGAGGCGGTACTGGCCGTCGACACCGATGTTGAACAGGTTCATGCGGAAGCCGATGGCGACCGCCAGCGCGGCGAGGTAGTACGTGCCGGTCTGGTTGAGGATCAGGACCTGGATGTCGGTGAACTCCAGGCTCCGGAACATGATCCGGTACGGCTCGATCGGGTCGCGGTCGGAGACCAGCAGCACCACGGAGGTGAGCAGGAAGGCCACGACCAGCGCGAGCGCCGGGCCGGCCAGGCCCAGGATCAGCCGGTCCTTGTCGAACTTCTTCATCGGCCCTCACCGCTGCTGTCGTTGTCGTCGTGGCGCTCGTGGTGCTCCAGATGGCCGGTCGCGGCGCCGGTCATGGCCGAGCCCAGCTCCTCCGGGGTGATCGTGGCGGGGTCGGCGTCCGCGACCAGCCGGCCGCGGTACATCACCCGCAGGGTGTCGGAGAGCCCGATGAGCTCGTCCAGGTCGGCGGAGATCAGCAGCACCGCCAGGCCCTCCCGGCGCGCCTCGCGGATCTGGTCCCAGATCTGCGCCTGCGCGCCGACGTCCACGCCCCGGGTGGGGTGGGCGGCGATGAGGAACTTGGGGTTGTGGCTCATCTCGCGGCCGACGATCAGCTTCTGCTGGTTGCCACCGGAGAGGGAGGCCGCGGTGACCTCGATGCCGGGGGTGCGGACGTCGTACTCGCGCACGATCCGCTCGGTGTCCTTGCGGGCGGCCTTGAGGTCGAGGATGCCGCCCCTGCTGTTGGGCTTCTCGGTGACGTGACCGAGGATGCGGTTCTCCCAGAGCGGGGACTCCAGCAGCAGGCCGTGGCGGTGGCGGTCCTCGGGGATGTACCCGATGCCGCCCTCGCGGCGCTTGCGGGTCGGCGCGTGGGAGATGTCGGTGCCGTCGAGCGTGATGACGCCGCCGTCGGGGTCGCGCAGACCGATCAGGGCCTCGATGAGCTCGGTCTGGCCGTTGCCCTCGACGCCGGCGATGCCCATGACCTCGCCCTTGTGGATGGTGAAGTCGATGCCCGCCAGGACCTCGCGGACGATGCCGTCGGGGTCGGTCTGGGCCAGCCGCAGGTCCTGCACCCACAGCATCGGTACGTCCGTCACCGTCGACTCGCGCGTCTCGGGCGACGGCAGCTCGGCGCCGACCATCAGCTCGGCGAGCTGCTTGGTGGTGGCCGTGCGCGGGTCGGCGGTGCCGACCGTCGTACCACGCCGGATGACGGTGATGTCGTCGGCGACGGAGAGCACCTCGCCCAGCTTGTGCGAGATGAAGATGACGGTGAGGCCCTCCGCCTTGAGCTCCCGCAGGTTCGCGAAGAGCGCGTCGACCTCCTGCGGGACGAGCACGGCGGTCGGCTCGTCGAGGATGAGGGTGCGGGCGCCGCGGTAGAGGACCTTGAGGATCTCCACGCGCTGGCGGTCGGCGACGCCCAGCTGCTCGACGAGCGCGTCGGGACGGATGTTCAGCCCGTACGCGTCCGAGATCTCCATGATCTTCTGACGGGCCTTGCCCCCGATGCCGTACAGCTTCTCGCTGCCGAGGACGACGTTCTCCAGCACGGTGAGGTTGTCGGCCAGCATGAAGTGCTGGTGGACCATGCCGATGCCGATGGCGATGGCGTCGGCGGGGCTGGAGAAGGAGACCCGCTTGCCGTCGATGGTGATGGTGCCCTCGTCCGGCTTCTGCATGCCGTAGAGGATCTTCATCAGGGTCGACTTGCCGGCCCCGTTCTCACCGATCAGGGCGTGGACGGTGCCCTTGCGGATGGTGATGTCGATGTCGTGGTTGGCCACGACGCCGGGGAAGCGCTTGGTGATGCCGCGCAGCTCTACGGCGGCGGCCGACGCAGCCGGCGGCGATGACGGACTGGACGCGTTGATGACGCACTCTCCTTGGCGGGAAAGGAGCGGAGGGCAGGGGCGGAGGGCAGGGGGATGGCCTGAAGCTATCGCGACACGCGGGGCTCTACGCGCGTAGCAATCCCGAATGGAAAAAACCCGGGGGCGGGACATGGCCCGGGTCCGGAGAGGTGGCTCACGCCACGCTCTCCGGACCCGCGGAACCTGGGTGTCCCGGCCGCGCGGTTACGGGGCGGTCTTGACCGTGATCTTGCCGGCGATGATGTCGGCCTTGGCCTTGTCGACCGCGGCGGTCACGTCGCTCATCTTGGTGTACGCCGGGTTCGAGGTGGACAGGCCGACGCCGTCCTTGTCGAGGCCGTAGCGGACCTCACCGGACTGCGGCTTGCCGTCCTTGACCGACTTGATCAGGTTGAAGACCGAGTCGGAGACGTCCTTGGTCACCGAGGTGAGGATGTACTCCTTGTACGGAGCCAGGCCCTTCTGGTTGTACTGGTCGGAGTCGACGCCGATGGCCCACTTCTTGGCCTTCGCGGCGGCCTCGATGGAGCCGGAACCGGCGAGACCGGCCGCGGCGTAGACCACGTCGGCGCCGGCGTCGATCTGGCCCTGCGCGGCGGCCTTGCCGAGGTCCGGCTTCGAGAAGCCACCGAAGTCCGGCGGCTGCGTCAGGTACTGGACCTTGACGTTGACGTCCTTGTTGGTGTCCTTGACGCCCTGGACGAAGCCCGCCTCGAACTTCTTGATCAGCGGGGTCTCGACACCGCCGATGAAGCCCACCGTCTTGGACTTGGTCACCTTGGCGGCGGCGACACCGGCCAGGTAGGAACCCTGCTCCTCGTTGAAGACCAGGTTGGCGATGTTCTCGCCCTTCTTGGACGTGTCGTCGATGAGGCCGAAGGTGGTCTTCGGGAACTTCGGCGCGACCTCGGCGATGGCCGGCGCGTACGCGAAGCCGACGCCGATGACCGGGTTGTTGCCGGCTCGGGCCAGCTCGGTGAGGCGCTGGACCTTGTCCGGGTCGCCCTCGCCCTCGCTGGGCTCCGCCTCGGTGCCCTTGACGCCCAGGTCCTTCTCGGCCTTCTCCAGGCCGGCGAAGGCGGCGTCGTTGAAGGACTGGTCACCGCGGCCGCCGATGTCGTACGCGATGGCCGCCTTCGGTTCGCCGCCGGAAGCGGTGTCCGATGACTTTCCGCCACACGCGGTGGCGCTGAGCGCGAGTGCCGCGGAGGCAACGCTCACTGTTGCGATCCGAGTGATCCGGCGCAAGGGGGGCTCCTTCGACCTGACCGAAGCGCCACTTCCGGCGCTGGTTTCGCGGCGATCGTAACGCGCGTAGATGCCAGATAAAGCCCTGTACGGAAGCCGTTATCGATTCGTCGCGAACAGCCGCCTGTGCGGCCTCCACACGGCGGGACGCGCGGGGCGGAGGCCACCCCCGGCACGACAGCCGCACGTCACCGCCGGGCCACGGTGCGTGGGCACGCCGGCGAGCCGCGCCCGGCGGGTCCGGCGGGCGCGGCCGCGAGGCGCACAAGGGCGAGTTCGAGCCATTTGGCCCGCCCCTTGAGGCCGAGGGGTGTGCCGGGGCTGCGTCGACGGCCGCGCCGGGGGTTACGCCCTGCCGGCGTCGAGCAGGGCCGCCGCCGTGAAGAGTTCGACCCCCACCTTGATCGCGGACTCGTCCACGTCGAAGTCCCCGCGGTGCAGGTCGTGCTTCGACGGGTCGCCGGGGCGGCGGACGCCCAGGCGGGCCATGGCGCCCGGGACGTGTTCGAGGTACCAGGAGAAGTCCTCGCCGCCGAGGCTCTGCTCGGTGTCCTCGATGGCGTACGCGCCGTAGCGCCGGGTCATCGCGTCCTGCAGCAGCCCCGCCACGGCCGGGTCGTTGACGACCGGCGGGACGCCGCGCACGTACTCGATCTGGCACTTCGCGCCGTGCAGCGTCGCCACCTCGTCGATCGCGGCGTAGACCTGGTCCGGGGCGTCGCGCCACGCCGCCAGGTCCAGGCAGCGCACGGTGCCGCCGAGCTCGGCGTGTTGCGGGATGACGTTCGGCGCGTGGCCGCACTCGATGCGGCCCCAGGTGAGGGCCAGCCCGGCGCGGGCGTCGATGCGGCGGGCCAGCACGGCGGGCGCGTCGGTGGCCACGCGGGCGGCCGCGGTCACGAGGTCGGTCGTCAGGTGGGGGCGCGCGGTGTGGCCGCCGGGCCCCGCGAGGGTGACCTCCAGGCGGTCGCACGCCGAGGTGATCGCCCCGGTGCGCAGCCCGATGCGCCCGGCGTCGACCCGCGGGTCGCAGTGCACCGCGATGATGCGGCCCACGCCGTCCAGCGCGCCGGCGTCGATCGCCTCGACCGCGCCGCCGGGCAGCACCTCCTCGGCGGGCTGGAAGATCAGCCGTACGGGGTGCGGCAGCAGCCCCTGCCGGTCGAGGTCCGCGAGGACGAGCCCGGCGCCCAGGACCACCGTCGTGTGGACGTCGTGGCCGCAGGCGTGCGCGCGGTCCGGCACGGTGGACCGGTAGGGCACGTCGGTCTTGGTGTCGGGGATGGGCAGGGCGTCGATGTCCGCGCGGATGGCCAGCATGGGCCGTGCGCCGTCCTGTCTGCCGATGTCGCACGTCAGCCCCGTACCGCCGGGAAGCACCCGCGGGCGCAGCCCGGCCGCCTCCAGGCGGGTCTTGAGCGCGGCCGTCGTACGGAACTCCTGGAAACCGAGCTCGGGGTGCATGTGCACGTCCCGGCGGAAGGCGATCAGCTCGGCGCGCAGCGCGTCGGGCAGCACACCGAGCAGAGGCGTTTCGCCGGGAACGTCGGTCTCGAGGTCGCGGGACATCAACTTGTTCACCCATGAAAGGGTAGGCGCGTTCCCCCCTCAACTAACGTGTGATCTACAAAACTTCAGCCCGTTAGGGGAAAGAAACCTGGTTGGGCGGGCTTGAGCGGCGAGCGAAGTGGGTAAGCTCACGCGTTTTCGGCCTTTTTTCGGGCTTTTTTCGATCGCCGTGCGATCGGTCGCTCACGCGACCGTGAGCCCCGGTCCGTGCGCCGTGCGCGCCGACTCCGTCACCGCCGCCAGGAACCCCCGCGCCCGCGGCGACGCGCTCGCGCGCAGCCACTCCGGCGCCACCTCGCACACCGCGATCCTGACCCCGGTGCCGGCCAGCGCCAGGGGGAGGGTGTGGACGACCGTGGAGGGGAAGCTCAGCACGGTGCGGCCGATCGGGCCGCGCCGGGCGATCAGCTCCAGCGGCAGCTCCGGACGCACGATCTCCAGGCCGGTCCCGGTGGCGATGCGGTGCAGCTTCTGCACGCTCTCGCGGCGGTGCGCGAAGTAGCGGGTCGCGCCGTGCGCCGCCGCGAGCGCGGCGACCGCCGCCACGTACGGCTCCGGCTCCACCACGCCCGTCTCGACGAGCGAGGTGCCGACCAGGTCCGCTCCCCCGCTCACGCGGGGCGGGCCGAAGCGCTCGCGGGTCCAGGCGAAGCGGTTCGGGATGACGGTGGTGCCCGGTGGCGCCTCCACCGGCAGCGCGGTGAAGACCTCCACGGCGCGGCGGCGCGAGGGGGCGAGCCTGCGGCGGGCCAGGGCGGTCACCGGCGCGAGGGCCAGCTCGCGCGGGGCGAGGCCGCGGCCGCGCCGGTGCCAGCGCACGAGCCGCTCGCCGCGCGCCAGCCGCTCCGCGAACTCCATCGTCGCCGTGCCGTCGTCCACGACGGTGACGGCGCGCGGCCCGAAGAGCGTCAGCAGCAGCTGCACGTACCGTGAGAACGGGTCGCCTATGAGCACCCGCTCCGCGCCGCGCAGCAGCGGCGCCAGCTCCCGCAGGGTGCGCGGCAGGGCGCCGCGCCCGAGGCGGGCCTCCTGCCAGCGGACGGTGACGCCCTCGTCCCGGGCGAGGGCGGCCATGCGGCGCAGCTGGCCCCGCGACATGGGGTCGGTGGGCGGCAGCACCACCACCGTCAGCTCGGGCCGCCCCGTGTGGTGGGCCCACTCCAGGACGTTCAGCAGCTGGACCGGGCTCTCGACGAAGGCCAAGTGGGGCGCGGTCATACCGTGGCCGGGACGCGGCGGAGCTTCTTCATGGGGGCGAGCTCGGACTCGTACACCTTCTTGATCCCGTCGCCGAGGGCGGCCTCGATGGTGCGGATGTCGCGTACGAGGCGGGCGAGGCCGCCCGGCTCGACGGAGGCGGCCTGGTCGGAGCCCCACATCGCGCGGTCCAGGGTGATGTGGCGCTCGACGAAGCAGGCGCCGAGGGCGACGGCGGCGAGGGTGGTCTGGAGGCCGGTCTCGTGGCCGCTGTAGCCGATGGGGATGTTGGGGTAGTCCCGCATGAGGGACCGGATCACGCGGAGGTTCAGCTCCTCGGCCTTCGCCGGGTAGGTGGAGGTGGCGTGGCAGAGCAGGGTGGTGTCGCTGCCGAGCACCTCCACCGCGTGGCGGATCTGGCGCGGTGTCGACATGCCGGTGGAGAGGACGACGGTGCGGCCGGTGGCGCGCAGGGCGCGCAGCAGCTCGTCGTCGGTGAGGGACGCGGAGGCGACCTTGTGGGCGGGCGGGTCGAACTTCTCCAGGAACGCGACGGCCTCGGTGTCCCACGGGGAGGCGAACCAGTCGATGCCGCGCGCCCGGCAGTGCTCGTCGATGGCGCGGTACTCGTCCTCGCCGAACTCGACGCGGTGGCGGTAGTCGATGTACGTCATGCGGCCCCACGGTGTGTCGCGCTCGATGTCCCACTGGTCGCGCGGGGTGCAGATCTCGGGGGTGCGCTTCTGGAACTTCACGGCGTCGCAGCCCGCGTCGGCGGCGGCGTCGATGAGGGCGAGGGCCTTGTCGAGGTCGCCGTTGTGGTTGATGCCGATCTCACCGGTGACGTAGACGGGCTGGTCGGGGCCGACGGTCGTGCGGCCGATGGTGCGCAGGCGGGGGTTGGCGCTCAGGGGGTTCACGTTCACGGGTCCTTACGTGGCGGGGAGGGTGTTCAGGGCGGGGCCGAGGAGCCAGGCGGCGATCTCGCGGACGGCGCCCGCGCCGCCGGGCGTCTCGGTGACGGCACGGGCGGCGGCCCGTACGGAGTCGTGGGCGCTGCCGACGGCGACGGGCCAGCCGACGAGCCCGAAGCAGGGCAGGTCGTTGACGTCGTTTCCGGCGTAGAGCACCCGCTGGGGGTCGAGGGCGTGGTCGTCGCACCACTGCTTCAGCGCGAGGTCCTTGCGGTCGACGCCGTGCAGGACGGGGACGCCGAGTTTGCGGGCGCGGGCGGCGACGACGGGGTTGCGCTCGGTGGACAGGACGAGCAGCCGGATGCCCGCGCGGCGCAGGGCGGCGACGCCGAGCCCGTCGCCCCGGTGGACGGCGACGAACTCGCGGCCCTCGGAGTCGATGAGGACGCGGTCGTCGGTCTGCGTGCCGTCGAAGTCGAGGACGACGGCGTCGACGTCGTCGGCGGTGGGCCTCACCGTCTCGTCGAGGAGCGGTGCGAGGGCGCGGGCGCGGGCGAGGTCGTGCGGGTCGTCGATCTCCAGCACCCGCCCGGGGTCGGTGACGACGAGCGCGGTCCGCCCGAAGAACCGGTGCCGGTGCGTGCGGAACCCGCGCGCGTCCATGCCGTACGCGGCGCCCGTCTCCAGGTACTCGGGCTCGCGGTCCTGGCGCCGGGGGCGGTGGGCCTTGTCGTGGTTGACGCCGACCGCGCCCACCGGGGTCCCCCACCACAGGAAGCCGTGCGTCGGGGCGACGGTCAGGGCGGTGTCGGCGCCGCGCTCCTGGAGCTCGGCGGCCACGCCGTCGATGTCGTCCGCCGTGAGGAACGGGCTCGTGCACTGGACGAGGAGCACCACGTCGACGGAGCGGCCGTGGAGCTCCTCGAAGGCGTCCAGCGCGTGGAGGACGGCCTCCTCGCTGGTGGCGGTGTCTGTGGAGAGGGCGGGCGGCCGCTCGACGGCCTGGGCACCGGCCGCGCGGGCCGCGGCGACGATGGCGGGGTCGTCGGTCGAGACGACGACGTCGGTCACCCGGCGGGCGCCGAGGCAGGCGTGTACCGCGCGGGCGACCAGCGGGAGGCCGCCCACCGGGGCGAGGTTCTTGCCGGGGACGCCCTTGGAGCCGCCGCGGGCGGGGATGACGGCCAGCACCGTGGCCGGGCGCGCGCTCACAGCTCCCCCAGGCGGCGGATCACCGGGGCCACGCGCTGCACCCCGTGGCGGTACAGCCCGCGCGCCGCCTCCCGCAGCAGGCGCCGCGCGGCGGACGCCGAGGGGGCCGCCGCCTCGGTGTCGAGGCGGTGGCGGCCGAGGACGCCGGGCAGGTACCCGGGGGCGGTCGCGGGCGTGTAGTACGGCGCGAGGGGCGGCAGCACCGGCTGGTCCAGCAGCTCCCGCACGCGGGCGCGGACGGCGTCGAAGGCCGTGGCGTACGAGCCGTCCGGCGCGACTCCTTGCGCCGCCAGCCATGCCGGGTCGGGCGCCGGGCGGTGCCCGGCGTCGAGGGCGTCCCACGAGGTGAGCAGGCCGGAGCCGAGGAAGTGGTGGTTGCCGAGCACCTCGCGCACGCCCAGGTCGGTCAGGACGGCCGTCGGGATGCGCCGGTGCAGGGCCTCCAGCGCGGCCGTGGACGACACCGTGACCAGCAGGTCCGTACGGTCGAGCACGTCGCCCATGTGGCCGTGGACCAGGCGGAGGTTGGGCGGCAGCGGGCCGCGCGCCAGCTTCTGGTACGGGTGCTCCTCGAGGTGCGTGGTGTGCTCGCCCGGCTTGGAGCGCAGCTTCAGCAGCACCTCGCGGGCCGGGTGCAGCCGCGCGTGCTCGACCAGCCGGCGCAGCAGGTAGGCGCGTTCCTCGCGGGTCGCGGGCACGGACGGCTGCGCGGCGAAGACGACCGTGTCGCGGCCGGGCTCCGGCGCGTACGGCGCCCCGCCGAGGAACGGCAGCGCGGCCTCCACCACCGCCGACGCGTCCGCGCCGACGCCCTCGTACACGGCGCGGAAGCGCTCCGCGTCGTGGCGCGAGTTGGCGAGGACGACGTCGGCGCCGTGCCGCAGCAGCAGCCCGTCGGCGAGCTTCTCGTACACGACGCCGACGTAGCCGGTGACGAGCACCGGGCGGCGGGGCAGCGCCATTCCGGCCAGGCCGTGCAGCATCGCCTGGACCGTGCCGCCGACGAGCGCGAGCACGACGACGTCGTACGCCTCCTCCCGGACCGCGCGGAGGAACTCGGCGCCCGTCACCTCGCGGGGTACGCCGACGCCGGCGCCGACCTCGGCGAGCTGGCGGGCGGTCGGGGTGGCCCGGCCGCGCAGCACGTAGCCGGTGATCTCGGGAGCGGCTCCGGGCGGGCCGAGGGGGTGTCCCAGGCGGCGCGGGGACAGGCGGAGCGCGGTGAGCGCGCCCCACTTCCATCGGGTGTCGGAATCCGCGAGGACCGCGATCCGCACCGCTGGGCTGCTGCTGCCGGTACGTGTGGAAGGCACGCCGAGGACGTTAGGAAGGCATTCCGCTTCGCGGCCCAACAGGGCCGCAACAAAGGGTGAACAGCACTTGGCGGCCGCCGATGGGCAAACCGGTTAAGGAGCGCGCCGCTCAGTGTTCACCGCGCATCCCTTTCCCCGTCAGGGCGAATGCCGGGGGCCGCGCCTAGCGTCGGGCACGTGGTCAAGCTCTCCGTCGTCGTGCCGTTCTACAACGTGCAGACATATGCCCCGGAAACCCTGGAAAGTCTGCGGGCCAATGCCCGCGACGACTTCGAATTCGTGCTGGTCGACGACTGTTCGACGGACGCGACGCACGACATCCTGCGGCGGGCGGCCCGCGAGCTCCCGGGAGCGCTGCTGCTGAGGCACGAGCGCAACGCCGGGCTCGCCACCGCCCGCAACACCGGCATCGACGCGGCGCGCGGCGAGTACCTCGCCTTCCTCGACGGCGACGACTGGCTGGCACCCGGCCAGTTGGCCCGACTCCTCGCCATCATCGAGGAGTTGGGGTGCGACTTCGTCCGTACGGACCATGTGCGGTGCACCGGCAAGGCGCGGACGGTGCACCGCGTACCGGTGGGGCGGCGCGGGGAGGTGCTGCGGCCACGCGACGCGATCCTGCCGGCCGAGCGGTCCACCTCGGTGGACTATCCGTACGCCTGGGCCGGCATGTACCACCGGCGGCTCGTCGACCGCGGGCTGCTGCATTTCGAGGACGGTCTGCGCACCGCCGAGGACCGGCCGTGGATATGGCGGCTGCACCGGGAGGCGGAATCCTTCGCGGCGGTGAGCACACTCGGCATTTTCTACCGGCGAGGGGTGTCCACTTCCCTCACCCAGATCGGCGACGCCCGCCAGCTGGATTTCCTCCGGGCTTTCGACCGCGTCATCGAGGAAACGGCCGCCGATCCGGATTCCGGTCGCCTTTTGCCGAAAGCGGTGCGCACGTACTGCGCGATCATCGCGCACCATGTCGGATCGATCGACCGTTTCGAACCGCCGGTCGCGCGCGCCCTGCGGAGCCGGAGCGCGGCGGCGCTGCGCCGCCTGCCGCAGGACGTGCTGAGGGCCGCCCTCGACACGATGGACGACGAGCGGGCGTCGCTGCTGCGCAGGCTCCGCCGGCGCCCGGCCCTGCGGACGGAGGTGGCCGCGTGACCACGCGGATCTTCCTCGCGTCGACGCTGTACGGGGCCGTCACGCTCGCCGCCGCGCTCGACAGCGGCTGCTTCGCGCCGACGGACCGGCGGCTGCTGCTGGTCGCCAACAACGCGGCCACGCCCGAGACGACCGTCCCGCTCGACCGGATGCCCGGCTTCGCGCGGCTGCGCCCCCGCTTCGACTCCGTCCTGTCGTGGAACGAGGCCATCGCGCCGTTCCACCCGGGCGACTGGTCGCCGCGCGCCGACGACGTACCCCTGTGGGAGCGGTATCTGCGGCTGCTGTGGGGGCTCGGTGAGGGCGAGCGGGTGGAGCTGGCCGTCGAGTCCATCCAGGTCGCGCCCGCGCTCACGCTCGCGCGGCTGTTCCCGGACGCGCCCGTCGACGTGTACGCGGACGGGCTGATGAGCTACGGCCCGACCCGCGTCAGGCTGGACCCGCTGGTCGGCGAGCGGGTGCGGCGGCTGCTGCACCTGGAGCTGGTGGAGGGCCTGCGGCCGCTGCTGCTGGGCGAGTTCGGGGCCGTGCCCGAGGTCGTACCGGCGGAGGCGTTCCGGAAGGTGGTCGACGAGCTGGCGGCGGACGAGCCCCTCGGGACCGGTGCCGAGGGCGCCGCGGAGGGTGGGGCGCTGCTCCTCGGCCAGTACCTGTCGGCGCTCGGGATCCTCTCCCCCGCCGAGGAGGAGGCGCTGCACCTGCGGATGGTGCGCGGCGCGGTGGCGCGCGGGCACCGCAGGCTCGTCTTCAAGCCGCACCCGGTGGCGCCCGCCTCCTGGTCGCAGGCGCTGGAGCGGGAGGCGGCGGCGCTGGGCGCCGAACTGACCGTGTACGACCGGCCGGTCCTCGCGGAGGTCCTGTTCGGGCGGCTGCGGCCCGCGCTGGTGGTGGCCTGCTTCTCGACCGGGCTGTTCACGGCGGACCGCTTCTACGGCATCCCCGTCGCCCGCCTGGGCACCGGCCCGCTGCTGGACCGGCTTACCCCGTACCAGAACAGCAACCGGGTGCCGGTGACGCTCGCGGACGCGCTGCTGCCCGACCTGGAGAGCGGTGAGTCCGGTGAGCCCGGCGAGGTCGGGGACCTCGCCGGGCTGATCGGCGCCGTCGGCTTCGCGATGCGGCCCCAGGTCCGGCCGGACCTCCGCCCGGTGGCGGAGCGGTACCTGTCCGCGCACCTGGACGCCCGGACCCGCCGCTACTTCAAGCGGCGCCGCCTGACCGTGCTCGGCCTCCCCGGCGGCGTGCCGGGCGGCCTGCGGGTGCCGCGCGGCGCGCTGGCCCGCCGCCTGGTCCGGCGGGCGCGCCGCCTCCGGCGCGCGCTGGTCAGGGTGTCCTGACGACCGGCTCCTGGATCTCCGTCACCCACTGCGTACGGTCCTCGGGGGTCTCCAGGTACAGCTCGCGCGCGTAGCCGGCGGAGCGGTAGCCGATGCCGGTCAGCTCGGCCGGCCGGACCGCCTGCACGCTCTTCACGACGACGTCCTGGGTGGGCATGTGTCCCTCGCTCTCGATGACACCCGGCCGTGTCGGGCGAAGTCCCCGATGGTGAACATGACGCCTCACACGGTGTCAGGGTCAACCGGTGTCGGCGCTGCGGTGCCGGGGTGCCCGTTGGCGGGGCGGCCGCGTCAGGGTGATCTGGCGGACGAGCTGCTGGAAGCAGGCGAGTGCGGCGACCGAGGGCAGGGCGGCCGTCGCGATGTCCGGCACCGTCCGGGGGGCCTGGGCCACGCACAGCAGCATGGCGATGGTCGAGAAGAGCAGGACCACGCACCAGGAGTGGGCCGCCCGGCGCCGGTGGAGGGCGGTGCGCAGGATGCACAGGGAGCCGACCATCCAGGGCCCGTAGACCAGCAGCGGCCACCACCGCACGGCGTCGTGGGACGTGTGGGACTCGGCGATGTGGCGCAGGGGGTCGTAGGCGACCATGCCACCGTAGACGCTGACCATCGACACGATCACGGCCGCCAGCGCGGCGATGAGGACGCTGCCGGTGCGCAGCAGGGTGACCGGGCTCCGCTTCGCGGGGACGCGGCGGTGGCTCGCCTGGGGAGGCCGCACCGGCGGCAGCTCGGCGGTGATCTGCTCCAGTCGCTCCATGGGCCGGTCGGGGGCCACGGAACCGGCATCGGCCGCCCAGTCCGAAGCCCGGTCCGAAGCGCGATCCGGCGCCCGGCCCGGAGCCCGGTCCGGGGCGGCGGATTCCTGGAGGAGGCAGGCGAGTTCCTCCGCCGGGTCCCACATCAGGTCCGCCATGTCGAGCGAACCGAGCGGCGCCAGGGGCTGACGCGCGTCCCGGCCGTAGTGCTCATACATGACGGGCCTGCCCCGTCCGTTCACGGGCGGGGGCCGTGAATTCCTCACGGCCCCGCGCCAGGCGGTCGAACTCGGCCTGGATTCCGCTCATCGTCCGCAGGAATTCCTCCAGCACCCCGGAGGAGTACCGCAGGTCGATGCACCGGCTCCCGTCGTGCAAGGTGGCGCTTTCGCGACCGGTGGAGGGGGCGAAGTGAGGCGTGTACGTCCACTTGCCCACACGGGTGGGCCGAACGGTTCGACCCCCGGAGAACGAGGCTGACACATGTGTTGTCGTCATATTCGCCCTAACGCCATAGATCTTGATCCAGGTGCGCGGCAGCCGGGTGACACCCCTACGGCATCCGGGTGTTTTCCCGAGCCTTTTATCGCCCCAATGGCGCGTGTCGGCCAGACCGGTAACCCAAAGCGTCCCCACTCGTGCACACCCTGGCACGGAAAGCACGGAAAGGGAATCCGGAAAGAATCCGCCAAGAATCCGGAAGGAAAAGAATTTCTTTCACGGGGGCCTGGCGCCTGGGGTTCCCTTTCCGCGCGGCAGCGCGTCGGGCGGGGTGGGCGGACGGGCGGACGGGCGGACGGGCGGACGGGCTCAGAACGCGTCCGACGGGACGTACGTCCCCCACACCTCCCGCAGCGCGTTGCAAACCTCGCCGACCGTCGCCCGCGCCTTGAGCGCGTCCTTCATCGGGTAGAGGACGTTGTCCGTGCCCTCCGCCGCCTTCTTCAGTTCGGCGAGCGCCGTGTCGACGGCCGCCTGGTCGCGTTCGGCGCGGAGCTTGGCGAGCCGCTCGGCCTGCTGGGCCTCGATCGCCGGGTCGACGCGCAGGGGCTCGTACGGCTCCTCCTCGTCGAGCTGGAAGCGGTTGACGCCGACCACGACCCGCTCGCCGGAGTCGGTCTCCTGGGCGATGCGGTACGCCGAGCGCTCGATCTCGTTCTTCTGGAAGCCGTGTTCGATGGCGCTGACCGCGCCGCCGAGGTCCTCGACCTTCCGCATCAGCTCCAGCGTCGCCGCCTCGACCTCGTCGGTCATCTTCTCGATGACGTACGAGCCGGCGAAGGGGTCGACGGTGGCGGTCACGTCCGTCTCGTACGCCAGGACCTGCTGCGTGCGCAGCGCGAGGCGGGCCGACTTGTCCGTCGGCAGGGCGATCGCCTCGTCGAAGGAGTTGGTGTGCAGCGACTGCGTACCGCCGAGGACGGCCGCCAGGCCCTGGACGGCGACGCGGACCAGGTTCACCTCCGGCTGCTGCGCGGTCAGCTGCACCCCGGCCGTCTGCGTGTGGAAGCGCAGCATCATCGACTTGGGGTTCTTCGCGCCGAACTCCTCGCGCATCACCCGCGCCCAGATCCGGCGGGCCGCACGGAACTTCGCCACCTCTTCGAGGATGGTCGTGCGGGCGACGAAGAAGAACGACAGACGCGGCGCGAAGTCGTCCACGTCCATCCCGGCGGCCACGGCGGTGCGGACGTACTCGATGCCGTCGGCGAGGGTGAAGGCGATCTCCTGCGCGGGCGAGGCACCCGCCTCCGCCATGTGGTAGCCGGAGATCGAAATCGTGTTCCACTTCGGGATCTCGGCCTTGCAGTACTTGAAGATGTCCGCGATCAGCCGCAGCGACGGCTTCGGCGGGAAGATGTACGTGCCCCGCGCGATGTACTCCTTGAGTACGTCGTTCTGGATCGTGCCCGTCAGCTTGTCGGCCGGGACGCCCTGCTCCTCACCGACGAGTTGGTAGAGGAGCAGCAGCAGGGCGGCCGGGGCGTTGATCGTCATCGACGTCGACACCTTGTCCAGCGGGATTCCACCGAACAGCACCCGCATGTCGTCGATCGAGTCGATCGCCACGCCCACCTTGCCGACCTCGCCGTGCGCGATCGGCGCGTCCGAGTCGTGCCCCATCTGCGTCGGCAGGTCGAACGCCACCGACAGCCCCATGGTGCCGTTGGCGATCAGCTGCTTGTACCGGGCGTTCGACTCGACCGCCGTACCGAAACCCGCGTACTGCCGCATCGTCCAGGGCCGGCCCGTGTACATGGTCGGATACACACCGCGCGTGAACGGGTACGAACCCGGCTCCCCCAGCTTCTCCGCCGGGTCCCAGCCCTCCAGCGCATCCGGCCCGTACACCGGCTCGATGGGCAGTCCCGACTCCGACTCGCGCGCCATGTGCTGTGCCTTCCGATAGACCTACTCGCAGGTAAACCGACCCTCGCGACGGACTGTAGCGGCGGGCGTGCGGCCGGTGGAGGGCCGCACGCTGGGACCTTGCTCACAGCATGCGCCGCGGAGCGCAACCAAGCACGCCTGGGAAGCATCAAGTAGGTACACGTCGTATCTCCGGGGGGCTTCCATGCACCGCACGTCCGTCATACGCAGAGTCCTGCCGTCCTTGGCAGCCGTCACCGCCGTCGCTCTCGCCGCCGGCGGGTGTACGGCCCAGGCCGTGGGAGCGGCCGCGCCGTCGTCGTCCGCGACTCCGTCGTCACCGGTGGCACCTTCATCGGCCGCGCCTTCGTCGGCGTCTCCCTCCGCGCCCTCTTCTCCCTCGCCGTTCGCCTCTCCGGTGACGGCGGCACCGAAGCCCAAGGCACTCATGGCGGAGGGCACGGAGAACGAGCAGGTCCGCGAGTTGCAGGCGCGTCTGCGCCAGGCCGGGCACTTCGACCGGAGCCCCACCTCCTTCTACGGCTCGATGACCGCCAAGGCGGTCTCGGCCTTCCAGCGGAAGGCCGGCCTGCCCGCCACCGGCTCGGTCGACGAGGCGACCTGGAGCAGGCTCGTCGCCCAGACGCGCAAGCCGACGGCCGCCGAGCTGCGCCCGCCGACCACGAACGAGCTGGACGCGCCGGACGCCCGCTGCATGACCGGCCGGGTGCTGTGCATCAGCAAGGAGAGCCGGACCCTCGCCTGGATGATCGACGGCAAGGTGGTCTCGGCGATGGACGTCCGCTTCGGCTCGGAGAACACGCCGACCCGCGAGGGCACGTTCAGCGTCGGCTGGAAGGCGAAGGACTGGGAGTCGACGATCTACCACACGCCGATGCCGTACGCGATGTTCTTCAGCGGCGGCCAGGCGGTGCACTACTCCTCCGACTTCGCGGCGCGCGGCTACAACGGGGCCTCGCACGGCTGCGTCAACGTCCGGGACAAGGGGAAGATCGCGGCGCTCTTCGACCAGGTGAAGGTCGGCGACAAGGTCGTCGTCCACTGGTGAGCGGGAGCGGGAGGGTCTGAGAGAGAGGGCGCGGGCGGGACCGGGGGAACGTGTCCCGCCCGCGCCGTATGCGCTGAGCCGTAGGTACGGGGGGAACCCCGGCTCGTTTAGCGCTGCCGATGACCAGTCGGCTCACTTAGTACTGCGCCAGGCGGCTCGAAAACGTCACACCCACGCCGAAGTTTTTTTAAAGCGCAGGTCAGAGGCGGTCAGAGGGCGGGAACGGGCACCGTCACGGGGAGCAACGGGATCGCCGGGAAGGGGGTGCCGGGTGCGGCCGCGCGGCCCTTGCCGCCGCCGCCGGTACCGCCGCCGCCGCCCGTACCGCCGCCGTTCTTCCCGCCCTGACCGCCGCCGGACCCGCCGGACCCGCCGCTGCGGTCGCCGTCGCCGCCGTCCTCGGCGCCGCCACCGGTCGTCCCGCCCTCGCGGCTGCGCGTGTCGGTGCCCAGCACCTTGTCGCAGAACTTCTTGACGGTGTCGCCCTTGGCCGCGAGCTCCAGGTACCGGCGCTTGTCGTTGTCGAGGCGGCCCTGGCGGTAGTCGTGGCACGCCTGCGCGGTGCGCGCGTACCAGCTGCCGCTCCCGCCGCCGATACCGGTCGTACCGCCGACGTCCGGTACTCCGGTGCCCGGCTCGGCGCCGCCGGACCCGGACCCGTCACCGCTGCCCGCGGAAACGTTGTCGCGGCCCGTGCCGGGCCCTTCCGGCGCCGGGGACCCCGGCAGCGACGGCGGGGGCGTCTCACCCGTGGACGGCGGCGTGCCGCTCGGATCGACGGGTGCGCCCGGCGTCGCCGCGCCCGCGCCGGCCCCCGCGCTCGTGCCGCTGGCCACGCCCGCCGACGCGGCCGGCGGGAAGAGGTCGGGGGGCTCCGCCGCCCAGGGGGGGGGGGGGGAGGGCGGGAACGGCGC
>NZ_JBEXNO010000056.1:0-37560 GCF_040611175.1 Streptomyces sp. NPDC003036
GGGGCCTTCCCGCGACTCCACTCACTCCACCGCCAGCAGGCCCTCCCGCAGCCGCGCGGTGATCCGTGCCAGCAGCCGGGACACATGCATCTGCGCCCGCTCCGTCCTGTGCGCCACCTCACCAGGTGGCGCGTACCTGACGGATGATGCGCCGGCGCAGCCGCACACGGCGGCTGCCGTCCCGGTGCAGACTCAGTCGGTCCAACTCCCAGTGTCCGTACTCGGCATGGTCGGTCAGCAGACGGGTCGCCTCCTTGCGGGACACCCCGCGAGGTACGTACACGTCGACAAATTCGTATTCCGGCATCGCATCTATTGTGCAAGCACGGGCTTCGTACGGATAGCGTCTGGGGTATGTCTGATGCTGCGCAGCCCACCGCTGCCGAGGTACGCGCCGCCGCCGAGGCGGTCAAAGCCGCACTGGACCGCCACCTGGAGGCGGTCGAGAACCGCACCGGTGACGACGACCCGGCCGTCTACGCCGCGTTCAACGACCTCGCCGCGGCGGCCGAGGCGTACGACGAACGTCTCTACGACCGCTACGACGAGGTCACGCCCTTCGAGATCCCGGGCGTGGAGGACTCCCTGCCGCCCTACGAGGGCCCCGAGGAGCCGAGCGCCCTCACCGTGCTGATCCGCCGCGACTACGCCGTGGCCGAGCCCCACCGGCTGCTGGCCCAGGCGCAGCGCATCGCCGACCTGGACCGGGGGGACCGCGAGGAGGACGGCGCGGACGCGGCCGCGGTGGTGGGGTCGAGCGTGCACGCCGCGCTCGGCGTGCTCTTCGGCGAGTTCGAGCCGGACGAGATCGCCTCGCGGCACAAGGAGTTCGGCCTGGAGGAGGGCGACTCGACGCTCTGGGTCGCCGCCGCGGACGAGCTCCCCGAACCGGGCGAATGGCTGAGCACGCCCTTCGACCAGGCGGACCCGGGGCGGGTGATCTGCCGCTTCGACGTGAGCGCGGTGTTCGACGAGGACGAGCTCCACGGCGACCCGGACGACGCCCCGCCCGGCAGCTCCTGACCCGTGGGGCGCCCCCCGCCCGGCCGACCCGGGCGGGGGCTGCCCCGTGCCTACTCCTGCGGCGCCGCCAGCAGCGACTCCAGCAGCGCGCGCAGACGGGTCGTCCGGGGCGCGGGCAGCACCTCGGCGACCGCGCGGGGGAGGGCCTGGTCCACGCCGTGCACCACCGACAGATGCCGCTCGGCGCGGCTGAACGCGGTGTACACCCACGCCCGGTTCAGGCCCTGCGCCGCGTCGCCCGGCAGGACCACGACGGCCGCGGGCCAGCGCGCGCCCGCCGCCTGGTGCGCGGTCAGCGCCCAGCCGTGGCGGACCGCCGACTCCACCCGTTCCTTCGGCACGACGATCCGCTCGCCCTCGCAGTCGAGGTGCAGCCCCTGCGCGTCCGCCGACACCACCGTGCCCGGCACCGTACGGCCCGGCGCCGGGGCGTACGCGACACGGTCGCCCGGGTCGAAGCCGCCGAAGCGGCCCGGCCCCGGGTTGAGCTGCTGCTTCAGCGCCGCGTTCAGCGCCCGTGTGCCCGCCGAGCCGCCGTGGCCGACGGTGATCACCCGGGTCTGCTCGGCGGGGATCCCGAACGCCCGCGGCACCGAGTCCGCGACCAGCTGCACCGTACGGTGTACGGCCTCGCCCGCGTCCCGCACCGGGACGATCACGACCTCCTTGCCCGGCGCCTCCACCTGGTGCAGCTCGCCGATCCCGATGCCGGAGACCAGCTCACCCAGGGGTCCCGGATCCGGCGTGCGGGAGGCGATCTGCGGGCACACCCGCGCCGCCAGGACGTCCGCGAACACCCGCCCCGCGCCCGCGGACCACAGCACCCCCGGATCGCCGCTCAGCACCAGCCGGCAGCCGTCCGGCAGGGACTCCACCAGCATCGCGGCGGTCTCCACGTCCAGCTGCGGGGCGTCCAGCACCACCAGCAGGTCCAGTGCGGCCGTGTCCACGGCTCCCGAGAGCAGGCCGGCGACCGTCACCGTCTCCACGGCGTGGTCCGCGTCCGCGCCTTCGCCGAGCCTGCGGCGGCCGTTCTCCGTGTACGCGGCCACGGCGGCCCGCAGGCCCAGCCCGTGCGCCGCCTCGGCCAGGGCCAGCGGCTCCGCGCGGGACGCCTCGCCGCCCGTGTGCGCGACCAGCCCGTGCTCGGCGACCGCGCGGGTCAGCTCGGTCGGCTCGGCGGCCTCCCAGCGGGGGTCGGGCCCCGACTTGGCCAGCCGGGCCAGGCCGTCGGCGAGGCTCTCCTCGGCGAGCGCGTACCGGTCCAGCCCGAGCAGCACGGGCGCCGGCTCCGCAGGGTCGGCGGACGCCTCGGCGGCCTCCTCCTCCGGTTCTTCCTCCGGCTCCTCCTCCTCGTGGAAGACGAGCACCACGCCTTCGGCGATGGCGTGCCGTACGGCCTCGTCGGGCTCGGGAACCGAGCGCTCGGCCAGCGCCGCGCGCACGGCGGCCGCCTCCAGCGCCGTGTGCCCCTGGAGCGCCGCCCGTTCCAGCAGCCATCCGATGAGCGCGGCCGCCCGGCGCTCGTCACCCGGTCCGCACTCCGCGCCGAGCAGCGCCCGCGCGAAGCCGTCGGCCTGCTCGGGCAGTACGCCCGGCACCACCAGCAGCTGCCACGGGTCGTCGCGCAGCACCTGCGCCGCCGACTCGCCGAGCACGGTCGCCACCCGGACGGCGAGGGCCTCGGGTGCGCCGCCCTCGGCCAGCACCGCCCGCACGGCCGCCACGGTGTCGGCGTCGGCCGTACGCGGCGGGCGCGGGGCCTCGATGATCCGGGGCCGCTCGGGCGCGGACGGCTCGGGGGCGGGGCGCCGGGGTGCGGGCGCGGGGGAGTCCAGGAAGGAGGCGGCGGGCTTCTCGCCGCTCTCCACGGCCCGGACCGCCGCGAGCAGGTCCGCCGCCCGCCCGCTGAGCTTGGTGCCCGCCTCGATGGGCCCGGCCTGCTCGGCCTTGCGCCGCTCGATGCGGGCCCGCAGCTCCCGCTGGGCGGCCAGCTCGGCCTCCGCCTCGGAGAGCCCCGCCGAGCCCTGCTCCGCACCCGCCTCCGAGTTCTGCTCCGCACCCGCCTCCGAGCCAGGCTCCGTGCCCGGCTCAGGGCTCTCCTCCGTACCCGCCTCCGAGCTCTCCTCCGCGGTGGCCTCGGCCTCGCCCTCGGCCGGCACGCCCGGTTCGGGCTCCACAGCGGGGGCCTGGTCGTCGGAGGAGGGGCCGGGGGCGGTCCCCCGGGGAAGCGCGGTCACAGCGTGCTCCAGTCCTGGTCGGGATAGCGGTGCACCGGGGCGGACACATCGTCCAGCGCCCGGCGGATCTCGTCTGGAAGACTAAGGCTCTCCACTGACAGCGCCTCGCCGAGCTGCCGCGCGTCGCGTGCGCCGACGATCGGCGCCACCACCCCCGGCCGGTCCCGCACCCACGCCAGCGCCACGTGCAGCGGGGTGGTCGCGAGCCCGTCCGCCGCCGTCACCACCGCGTCCACGATCCGGCTCGACGCCTCCTCCAGGTACGGCTCCACGAACGCCGCCAGCCGCTCCGACGCGCCCCGCGAGTCGGCCGGGGTGGCGTGCCGGTACTTGCCCGTCAGCACCCCCCGTCCCAGCGGCGACGACGGCAGCAGGCCCACGCCCAGGTCCCGCGCGGCGGGCAGCACCTCGCGCTCCACGCCCCGCTGGAGCAGCGAGTACTCCATCTGCGTGCTGGCCAGCCGGGCCCGTATCCCGCTGTGCGCGAGCTGCCAGGTGGCCGCCTTCGCCAGCTGCCAGCCGCAGAAGTTCGACACGCCCACATACCGCGCGCGTCCGCTGCTCACCGCGATGTCGAGGGCCTGGAGCGTCTCCTCCAGCGGCGTCTCGGGGTCGTAGGCGTGGATCTGCCACAGGTCCACGTAGTCCGTGCCCAGCCGGGCCAGCGAGGCGTCGAGCGCCGCCAGCAGATGGCCGCGCGAGCCGTCGAACCGCCGGTCCGGGTCCGGCACGCTGCCGGCCTTCGTCGCGATGACCAGATCCCGCCGCGGCACGAGCCGCTCCACGAGCTGCCCGAGCAGATACTCCGCCTCGCCGCCGCCGTACACGTCCGCCGTGTCGATCAGCGTCCCGCCCGCTTCCCAGAACAGCTTCAGCTGGTCCGCGGCGTCGTGCTCGTCGGTGTCCCGGCCCCACGTGAGGGTGCCGAGCCCGATCCGGGACACACGCAGGCCCGTACGGCCGAGATGCCTCTGCTCCATGGTCGCGAGATTACTGGCCAAGGGCGCACGCGCAGAGACCCTGTGGACAACCTCCCCGACCCCCGTCCCCTGCCGCACCGGGGGCCCGCGCGCTAGAGTCCGGCACCAGGACATTACTGATGGGTAGATGAGTGAGAGGGGCCGGTATGCGGCTTGGCATCAACCTCGGCTACTGGGGCGCCGGCATGGACGGCGACAATCTCGCCGTCGCCCAGGAGGCCGACCGCCTCGGCTACGACGTGTGCTGGGCCGCGGAGGCGTACGGCTCCGACGCCCCGACCGTCCTGGCCTGGGTCGCCGCGCAGACCGAGAACATCGACATCGGCTCGGCGATCATGCAGATCCCGGCCCGCCAGCCCGCCATGACGGCGATGACGGCCGCGACCCTCGACACGCTCTCCGGCGGCCGGTTCCGCCTCGGCCTCGGCGTCTCCGGCCCGCAGGTCTCCGAGGGCTGGTACGGCGTGAAGTTCGACAAGCCGCTCTCCCGGACCCGGGAGTACGTCGAGATCGTCCGCAAGGCGATGGCACGCGAGCGCCTGACCCACGAGGGCGAGCACTGGACCCTCCCGCTCCCGGGCGGCCCCGGCAAGCCCATCAAGCTGACCGTGCACCCGCAGCGCGAGCACATCCCGCTCTACATCGCGGCCATCGGCCCGAAGAACCTGGAGCAGACCGGCGAGATCGCCGACGGCGCGCTGCTGATCTTCCCCTCCGCCGAACACCTGGAGGAGACCGCGCTGCGGCACCTGCGCGCGGGCCGCGAGAAGGCCGGCCTGACCATGGAGGGCTTCGACGTCGTCCCGACCGTCCCGCTCGCCCTCGGCGACGACATCCCCGCGCTCGCCGACACCTTCCGCCCGTACACCGCCCTGTACGTCGGCGGCATGGGCAGCCGCAAGCAGAACTTCTACAACCAGCTCGCCCAGCGCATGGGGTACGAGAAGGAAGCCGCCGAGATCCAGGAGAAGTACCTCTCCGGCGACAAGGCGGGCGCGGCGGCCGCCGTACCCCACCGGCTGATCGACCAGACCACGCTGCTGGGCTCCGTGGAGCGGATCGCCGACCGGATGGCGGCCTACGCGGCGGCCGGTGTCACCACGCTGACGCTCGCCCCGGCCGGCTTCACCCTGGAGGAGCGGATCGCCGCGCTCCGGGCCGGTACGGAGGCCCTGGAGCGCGCCGGCCTCGCGGACTAGCCGGTCGCGTCCGCCGCGGGCGGACAAGCCTGCGGCCGTGGTGGGGGCTCGGGGTCATCCCCGCCACGGCCGTCACGCTGCACAACGCGCCACCGCCCCCGTCGGTTACTGCCTGGACGCGCCGGGAAGCCCCCGGTCCGCCTCCACGCTGCTCCTTTCGGCGGAGTTGGCCCGTGGCCCTGTTGCCACGCCCTCCTCGCCGCACTTGACTCGTTCTTTGCGTGAGTGCGGACAAACAGGGCCGACCGCCCTGTACGGAGGTGCAGTGATGCTTTCGGCGCGAAGCCTGTTCCAGGAGATCCTGGACAACGACGACTCCTACCAGCTGTTCTGTTCCATCGCCGCCAGCGGCGAAGCCCAGGGCGGGTGGGAGAACGCCCGGATCGCCGCCCTCGTCCCCGAGAGCATGAGCGAGCTCGCCCCCAAGATCACCCGGCACGGCGCCGACGAGGACAAGCACGGCCGGATCTTCCACGCCCTGCTCAAGAAGCGCGGCCTGGACCCGGTCCCCGTCCCGCCGGAGACCGACTACACCATGCTGCTGGAGCGGCGCGGCATCGGCCTGGCCCACGACAAGCTCCGCCGCGACGAGCCGCTGACGGAGCACGACATCGTCGTCTACCTGTCCCACAGCCGGGTCACCGAGCAGCGCGCCGCCGACCAGATGGACATGCTGGTCAAGCACTTCTCCGACCACCCCGAGGTGGGCAAGGCCATCCGCATGATCTGCAACGACGAGGACAACCACCTCGCGTACTGCCACGAGGAGCTGCTGCGCCTCGCGCGCGCCGGACACGGCCGCACCATCCAGCGCACCCTGCGCGAGTCCGCCCTCGTCGAGATCGAGGTCTACCGCGACGTCAGCCTCGCCGTCATGGACCACATGGGCCGCCTCCTGAAGTGGCCCCGCCCCAAGAGGACGGCCCTCGCCCTCGGCATCCGGGCCATGTACGCGTACGAACGGGCCGGTGGCTGGCGGCGCATGGTCGGCCTCACCATGCCCCAGCGGCGCGACGCGCTCGGCGGCCCGGCCGAGCCGGCCCCGGCCTTCTGACGAGCCGGCCCGGTCCCCGCGTACGACGGCCCCGACGGGACCGGGCCGACGGAACCCCTAGAGCCAGCCGCGGCGCTTGAAGAGCCGGTACAGGCCCGCGCACGCGACGGCCATCAGGACGATCACCATGGGGTAGCCGAACACCCAGTCCAGCTCCGGCATGTGCTCGAAGTTCATGCCGTAGACGCCCGCGACCATCGTGGGCACCGCCGCCATCGCCGCCCACGCCGAGATCTTGCGCATGTCGTCGTTCTGGCGCACGCCCATCTGCGCGAGGTGCGCCGAAAGAATGTCCGAAAGCAGTCGGTCCAGCCCCTCCACCTGCTCGGTGGCCCGGGTCAGGTGGTCACTGACGTCCCGGAAGAACGGCTGGGCCTCCTCGTTCACGAACGGCACGCCCGCGCCCGCGAGCCGGGTCATCGGCGCGGCCAGCGGACCGGTGGCCCGCCGGAACTCCAGGACCTGGCGCTTGAACGTGTAGATCCGCGAGGCCGTGTTCTTGGAGTCGCCGCCCGTGGGCTGGAAGACCTCCGTCTCCATCTCCTCCAGGTCGACCTGGAGCTCGCCCGCCACCTCTATGTAGTGGTCCACGACGGCGTCGCTGATCGCGTACAGCACCGACGTCGGCCCGTGCCGGAGCAGCTCCGGCTCCGCCTCCAGCCGCTTGCGGACGGCCCCCAGCGGCGCGCCCTCGCCGTGCCGGACGGTGACCACGAAGGAGTCGCCCATGAACACCATCAGCTCGCCGGTGGTGACGGTGTCGCCCTGCGGCTCGTACACCACCGGCTTGAGGACCATGAACAGCGAGTCGTCGTACACCTCCAGCTTCGGCCGCTGGTGCGCCTTGAGGGCGTCCTCCACGGCGAGCGGGTGGAGCCCGAACTCCTCCGCGACGTGATCGAACTCACTCTCCGTCGGCTCGTGCAACCCGATCCACAGGAACGCGTCGCCGCCCCACGCTCTTGCCTGGTCCAAGGCGTCGGAGAAGTCTGAGGGGCCCTCGCTGCGGTGCCCGTCCCGATAGATGGCGCAGTCCACGATCACGGCGCGTATTCTTCCCCGCCCTCGCGCCTTTGCACTCCCCAATCCGCCTAGGCTGGCAGGCATGGCCACGCTGATCCTCGTAAGGCACGGACGTTCGACCGCCAACACGGCCGGTGTGCTCGCGGGCTGGACGCCCGGTGTCGCGCTCGACGAGCGCGGCGCCGCGCAGGCCGCCGCGCTGCCCGGGCGGCTGGCCGGCGTGCCGATAGCCGCCGCCGTCACCAGCCCGCTCCAGCGCTGCAGGGAGACCCTCCAGCCGCTGCTGGACGCCCGTCCCGAGCTGCCGGTGCACACCGACGAGCGGATCGGCGAGTGCCGGTACGGCGACTGGTCGGGGCGCAAGCTCGCCGAGCTCGCCGACGAACCGCTGATGGAGGTCGTCCAGCAGCACCCGTCCGCCGCGGCCTTCCCCGGCGGGGAGTCGGTCCGCGCCATGCAGGCGCGCGCCGTCGACGCCGTACGGGAGTGGAACGCGCGCGTGGAGGCGGAGTACGGCGAGGACGCCGTGTATCTGATGTGCTCGCACGGCGACATCATCAAGTCCCTGGTGGCCGACGCCCTCGGCCTGCACCTCGATCTCTTCCAGCGGGTCCACGTGGATCCCTGCTCCGTGACCGTGATCCGTTACACCCGGTTGCGGCCGTTTCTCGTACGGCTCGGCGACACCGGCGACTTCGCGGCGCTGATACCGCGCGAGCGGTCCGGCGGAGGGGCGGCGGAGGTGGGCGGCGGCGCGGGCGCACCGTGATCGCCCGGCACAGTAGGGTGGACGGGCCGAAGTGCCGTCGGACCGCATGCCGTCGCACCGCACAACTCAAGGACGCAAGGGAGAGGGAACGTGTCCCGTCAGGTGTTCCTCTATGACCCACCGGAGCGCTTCGTGGCCGGCACGGTCGGGCTGCCGGGGCGCCGTACGTTCTTCCTGCAGGCGTCCGCCGGCGGCCGGGTCACCAGCGTCGCGCTGGAGAAGACGCAGGTGGCCGCGCTCGCCGAGCGGATCGACGAACTGCTCGACGAGGTGGTACGGCGCACCGGCGGCAACGCCCCGGTCCCGGCCGTGGCTCCCCCCGACACCGCCGACACGGCCCCCCTGGACGCCCCCATCGAGGAGGAGTTCCGGGTGGGCACGATGGCGCTCGCGTGGGACGGCGAGAACCAGCGCATGATCGTCGAGGCGCAGGCGCTCGTCGAACTCGACGCGGACTCCGAGGAGGACCTCGCCGAGGCCGAGGAGCGGCTGCTCCAGGACGAGGAGAACGGCCCGCCGATGCTGCGCGTCCGGCTCACCGGGGCCCAGGCGCGGGCCTTCGCCAAGCGCGCCCTCGACGTCGTCAACGCCGGCCGGCCGCCGTGCCCGCTGTGCAGCCTGCCGCTCGATCCGGAAGGACACGTATGCCCGCGTCAGAACGGATACCGCCGAGGGGCCTGACCGGCCTCGACGTGGTGGAGCAGCTCGATCTGCTCGCCGAGGGGGAGCTGACCGTACGCGGCCAGGTCCGCGAGGCGTCCAACGCGGTGCTGCTCTGTTCCGTCGCGCACGAAGGCCGGGAAGCCGACTGCGTCTACAAGCCCGTCGCGGGGGAGCGCCCCCTGTGGGACTTCCCGGACGGGACCCTGGCGCAGCGCGAGGTCGCGGCGTACGAGGTGTCCGAGGCGACCGGCTGGGGCCTGGTCCCGCCGACGGTCCTGCGGGACGGGCCGTACGGTCCGGGCATGGTCCAGCTGTGGATCGACGGCGACCCCTCGGCCACCCCGCTCCTCTCCCTCGTCGACGAGGACGAGCCGGGGGAGGGCTGGAAGGCGGTGGGCCTCGCGGAGGTCGGCGAGGGCCGCACGGCGCTGCTCGTCCACGCCGACGACGTACGGCTGCGACGGCTCGCCGTCCTGGACGCGGTGATCAACAACGGCGACCGCAAGGGCGGGCACCTGCTGCCGGGGCCGGACGGGCGGCTGTACGCCATCGACCACGGCGTGACCTTCCACGTGGACGACAAGCTGCGCACGCTGCTGTGGGGCTGGGCGGGCGAGCCGCTCCCGGAGGAGGCGCTCGAGGTCCTGGCCCGCCTGGACGCCGCCCTCGCCCCCGGCGCGGCCCTCGCCACCCGCCTGGCCGAGCTGCTCACGCCCGCCGAGGTGACGGCGGCCCGGGACCGGGTGGCGGAGCTGCGCAAGTCCGCCCGCCACCCCGAGCCGTCGGGGCAGTGGCCCGCGATCCCCTGGCCCCCGGTCTGACGCACCCCGGCCCTCCCGGCGCCCCGGCCACGGCGTGACCAGGCGCCACCTGCACAAACGGCGCCGCAACGCAAGAGTGCCCATCGCGTCATGATCGTGGATCCGGTTCGTATCCGGAACACCCGTCCGGTTACGCTCGTGCCATGCATGCCTGGCCCGCTTCTGAGGTCCCCGCCCTGCCCGGCAAGGGCCGCGACCTCCGGATCCACGACACCGCGACCGGCGGGCGAGTGACCCTCGCCCCCGGCCCCGTCGCCCGTATCTACGTCTGCGGCATCACGCCGTACGACGCGACCCACATGGGTCACGCGGCGACCTACAACGCGTTCGACCTCGTTCAGCGCGTGTGGCTCGACACCAAGCGGCAGGTCCACTACGTCCAGAACGTCACCGACGTCGACGACCCGCTCCTGGAGCGGGCCCAGCGGGACGGCATCGACTGGGTCGGCCTCGCCGAGCGCGAGACCGCGCTGTTCCGCGAGGACATGACCGCCCTGCGGATGCTGCCGCCGCAGCACTACATCGGTGCCGTCGAGGCGATACCCGGCATCGTGCCGCTCATCGAGCGGCTGCGCGACGCCGGCGCCGCGTACGAACTCGAAGGGGACATCTACTTCTCCGTCGAGGCGGACCCGCACTTCGGCGAGGTGTCCCGCTACGACCACGAGGTCATGCGGGCCCTGTCCGCCGAGCGCGGCGGCGACCCGGACCGCCCGGGCAAGAAGAACCCCCTCGACCCGATGCTGTGGATGGCCGCCCGCGAGGGCGAGCCCAGCTGGGACGGCGCCAGCCTCGGCCCCGGACGGCCCGGCTGGCACATCGAGTGCGTGGCCATCGCCCTCGACCACCTCGGCATGGGCTTCGACGTCCAGGGCGGGGGCTCGGACCTGATCTTCCCGCACCACGAGATGGGCGCCTCGCACGCGCAGGCCCTGACCGGCGAGCACCCGTTCGCCAAGGCGTACGTGCACGCCGGGATGGTCGCCCTCCACGGCGAGAAGATGTCCAAGTCCAAGGGCAATCTGGTCTTCGTCTCCAAGCTCCGCCGCGACGGCGTCGACCCGGCCGCCATCCGGCTCACGCTCCTCGCCCACCACTACCGCGCCGACTGGGAGTGGACCGACCAGGTCCTCCAGGACGCCGTCGAGCGGCTCGGCCGCTGGCGCGCCGCCGTCTCCCGCCCCGACGGCCCGTCCGCCGACGCCCTGGTCGAGGAAGTACGCGAGGCGCTCGCCGACGACCTCGACACCCCGCGCGCACTGGCGGCCGTGGACCGCTGGGCCGCGCTCCAGGAGTCCGGCGGCGGCACGGACGAGACCGCGCCCGGTCTCGTCTCCCGTACCGTTGACGCGCTGATGGGCGTCGCGCTGTAGCGCCTTCTGCCCGACGCACCGTCAGACGACGTGCCCAGGTTGCCGTCCGGCAGCCGGGACCATGACGGAGGGGCGGCACCGATTCCTCGGTGCCGCCCCTCCGACGTGCTCTCACTCCTCGGCGGAGCCGCCTTCCTCACCGGGATCAGGCCCGGAATCAGGCCCGGGATCGGTCTCCCGCTTCGGCGGCTTCGGCGGCCGCGTACGACCGCTGGAGGTGTCGCGCAGGTACGAGCTGTCGCCCATGTCGGTCGCGTGCCCCGGAGCGGCTCCCTGGCCCCCGGCCCCTGGACCGGTGCCCGGGCCGCCGTCGCGCCGCCGCAGGTACCGCTCGAACTCCCGGGCGATGGCCTCGCCCGACGCCTCCGGCAGCTCCGCGGTGTCCCGCGCCTCCTCCAGCGTCTGCACGTACTCCGCCACCTCGCTGTCCTCCGAGGCGAGCTGGTCGACGCCGACCTGCCAGGCCCGCGCGTCCTCCGCCAGCTCGCCCAGCGGGATGCGCAGGTCGATCAGGTCCTCCAGCCGGTTGAGCAGCGCCAGCGTCGCCTTCGGGTTCGGCGGCTGCGACACGTAGTGCGGCACCGCCGCCCACAGGCTCACCGCCGGCACGCCCGCGTGCGTGCACGCCTCCTGGAGGATGCCGACGATGCCCGTCGGCCCTTCGTACCGGGTCTCCTCCAGGTCCATGGTGCGCGCCAGGTCCGGGTCGGACGTCACGCCGGTGACCGGCACCGGCCGGGTGTGCGGGGTGTCGCCGAGCAGCGCGCCCAGGATCACCACCATCTCCACGCCCAGCTCATGGGCGAAGCCCAGCAGCTCGTTGCAGAACGAGCGCCAGCGCATCGACGGTTCGATACCGCGGACCAGCACCAGATCACGCGGCTTGTCGCCGCCCACCCGGACCACCGACAGTCTGGTGGTGGGCCAGGTGATCTTCCGTACCCCGCCGTCCAGGTACACCGTGGGGCGGTTGACCTGGAAGTCGTAGTAGTCCTCGGCGTCGAGCGCCGCGAACACCTCGCCCTTCCACTCCCGCTCCAGGTGCGCGACCGCGGTGGAGGCGGCGTCGCCGGCGTCGTTCCAGCCCTCGAACGCGGCCACCATGACCGGGTCGATCAGCTCGGGAACCCCCTCGAGCTCGATCACCCAGGCCTCCTTCCGAAGTTCCGTGCGTACGAACCAACCTTACGGCTTCCAGGGGGCCCGGCCGCAGCCCCTGTACACGTCCGAGTGCTCTGTTCGAGCCCGGGCGGCCACCCCCGGGAAGCGGGGGAGGGCGGCCCCCGCCGGGAGCCGCCCTCGTCGCCACAAGACCCCGCGGGATCAGGCCTTCTTGCCGAGCATGTCCTCGACCTTGGCGCGGATCTCGTCCGTCGCCAGGCCACGGATCGTCAGCGTCGTACGGCGGCGCAGCACGTCGTCCGCCGTCTCCGCCCACTCGTGGTCCCGGGCGTAGGCGACCTGCGCCCAGATCTCCGGGGCGTCCGGGTGGATGCGCTCGCCCAGCTCCGGGTTGTCGTACGCCATGCGCGCGATGTCGAAGGAGAGCGAGCCGTAGTGCGTCGCCAGGTGGCGGGCGGTGTCGGCGGCCATGCGCGGGCCCGGCGTACCGCCGTCGACCAGCAGCCGGTGCGCCACGGCGTTGGGGTTGGCTATGCCGGGCAGCGGGAGCTTCTTCGGCAGGGCCGAGATCGGCTCCATGTCCTCGCCGAGGGGGCCGCCGGGCAGGGACGCCAGCTTGTTCATGACCGTACGGCCGATGTGGCGGAAGGTCGTCCACTTTCCGCCGGCCACCGACAGCATGCCGCCGCGGCCCTCGGTCACGACCGTCTCGCGCTTGGCCTTGGAGGTGTCGCCGGGGCCGCCGGGCAGCACCCGCAGACCGGCGAAGGAGTACGTGATCAGGTCCCGGGACAGCTGCTGGTCGCGGATGGAGAACGCGGCCTCGTCCAGGATCTGGGTGACGTCCTTGTCGTTGACCGCGACCTCGCCCGGGTCGCCCTCGTACTCCTCGTCGGTCGTACCGAGCAGCAGCATGTCCTCCCAGGGGAGGGCGAAGGTGATGCGGTACTTGTCGATGGGGGTGGCGAGCGCGGCCCGCCAGGGGGAGGTGCGCTTCAGGACCAGGTGCGCGCCCTTGGAGAGGCGGATGGAGGGGGCCGCGTTCGGGTCCTCCATGCGGCGCAGGTGGTCCACCCAGGGGCCGGTGGCGTTGAGCACGAGGCGCGCGTCGACGCCGAACTCCTCGCCGCCGAGGCGGTCCTTGAGGTCCGCGCCGGTGACCCGGCCGCGGGTGAAGCGCAGGCCGGTGACCTCGGCGTGGTTGAGGACGGTGGCGCCCGCGTCGACGGCGGCGCGCACGGTCATCAGCGCCATGCGCGCGTCGTTCATCTGGTCGTCCCCGTACACGGCGACGGCCTTGAGGTTGTCGGTGCGCAGCTCCGGCACGTCCTGGGCGGCCTTGGCCGGGCTGAGCAGGTGGCCGACGCCGTCGCCGAAGGCGGAGAGCGCCGAGTAGGCGAAGACGCCCGCGCCGAGCTTGGCGGCGCCGTGCGGGCCGCCCTTGTAGACCGGCAGGTAGAAGGTGAGCGGGTTCGCCAGGTGCGGGGCCACCTGGCGGGAGACCGCACGGCGCTCGAAGTGGTTCTCCGCGACCAGCTTCACCGCGCCGGTCTGCAGGTAACGCAGGCCGCCGTGGAGCAGCTTGGAGGAGGCGGAGGAGGTGGCGCCGGCGAAGTCGCCGGCGTCCACCAGGGCCACCCGCAGCCCGGACTGGGCGGCGTGCCAGGCGGTGGAGATGCCCAGGATGCCGCCGCCGATCACCAGGAGGTCGTACGTCGCCTTGGAGAGCTGCTCCCGCGTCTCCGCACGGCTCGGCAGGGAACCGGCAGCCGGGTGCGTCCCGAGGGCAGGGACGCTCTGCAGGGTGGTCATGTCGATTTACTCCTCGTCCTCGATCCAGCCCATGGTCCGCTCGACGGCCTTGAGCCAGTTCTTGTACTCGCGGTCGCGGGTGTCCGCGTCCATGCGGGGGGTCCATTCGGCGGCACGGCGCCAGTTGGCGCGCAGCGCCTCGGTGTCGGGCCAGAAGCCGACGGCCAGACCGGCGGCGTAGGCGGCGCCGAGGCAGGTGGTCTCGGCGACCATCGGGCGCACGACGGGTGCGTCCAGGAAGTCCGAGAGGGTCTGCATCAGCAGGTTGTTGGAGGTCATGCCGCCGTCGACCTTGAGCGCGGCGAGCTCGACGCCGGAGTCCTTGGTCATGGCGTCGGTGATCTCGCGGGTCTGCCAGGCGGTGGCCTCCAGCACGGCGCGGGCGATGTGCGCCTTGGTGACGTACCGGGTGAGGCCGGCGATCACACCGCGGGCGTCGGAGCGCCAGTACGGGGCGAAGAGACCGGAGAAGGCCGGCACGAAGTACGCGCCGCCGTTGTCCTCGACGGAGGAGGCGAGGGTCTCGATCTCGGCGGCGGTGCTGATCAGGCCCATCTGGTCGCGCATCCACTGCACCAGGGAGCCGGTGACGGCGATGGAGCCTTCCAGGGCGTAGACCGGGGCCTGGTCGCCGATCTTGTAGCCGACGGTGGTGATGAGGCCCGAGTAGGAGTTGATGATCTTCTCGCCGGTGTTCAGCAGCAGGAAGGTGCCCGTGCCGTACGTCGACTTCGCCTCGCCCTCGGAGAAGCAGGTCTGGCCGAAGAGGGCGGCCTGCTGGTCGCCGAGCGCGGAGGCGACCGGGACGCCGTCGAGGACGCCGCCCTTGACGGTGCCGTAGACCTCGGCGGAGGAGCGGATCTCCGGCAGGACCGTCATCGGGACCTCCATGGACTGGGCGATCTTGTCGTCCCACTCCATGGTGTGGAGGTTCATCAGCATGGTCCGGGAGGCGTTGGTGACGTCGGTGACGTGGCGACCGCCGTCCACACCGCCCGTGAGGTTCCAGATGACCCAGGAGTCCATGGTGCCGAAGAGGATGTCGCCGCGCTCGGCGCGCTCGCGCAGGCCCTCGACGTTGTCGAGCAGCCAGCGCACCTTCGGCCCGGCGAAGTACGACGCGAGCGGCAGGCCGGTCTCGCGGCGGAAGCGGTCCTGGCCGACGTTGCGGCCGAGCTCCCGGCAGAGGGCGTCGGTGCGGGTGTCCTGCCAGACGATGGCGTTGTGGACGGGCTCACCGGTGTTCTTGTCCCACAGCAGCGTGGTCTCGCGCTGGTTGGTGATGCCGATGGCCTTGACGTCGGCGGCGGTGATGCCGGCCTTCTCGATGGCGCCGGCGACGACCTCCTGGACGTTGGTCCAGATCTCCGTCGCGTTGTGCTCCACCCAGCCGGGCTTGGGGAAGATCTGCTCGTGCTCCTTCTGGTCGACGGAGACGATGCGTCCGTCGCGGTCGAAGACGATGCAGCGGCTGGAGGTGGTGCCCTGGTCGATGGCCGCGATGAAGGGGCCGGTGGTGTGTGCGTCGGTCACGGTTGCTCCCGGAAGTCGGTAAGAGGACGAAGGACGGCTCAGGCGAAGGCGATGGTGTAGATACCCGCGGCGAGGGCTCCGCCGATCAGCGGGCCGGCGACGGGGATCCAGGCGTACCCCCAGTCGGAGCCGCCCTTGTTCGGCAGCGGGAGCAGGGCGTGCACGATGCGCGGACCGAGGTCGCGGGCCGGGTTGATGGCGTAACCGGTCGGGCCGCCGAGCGAGAGGCCGATGCTGACCACGACGAGCGCCGTGATCAGGGCGCCGAGGGTGCCGAGACCCTTGCCGCTGTCGTTGAGGCCTTGCGTGAGGACCGCGAGGACGAGCACCGCGGTGCCGATGATCTCGGTGGCGAGGTTCTGCCACACGTTGCGGATCTCGGGGCCGGTGGAGAAGACGCCGAGGACGGGCCCGGCCTTGGCGGCGCTCTCGTTGTGCGGGCCTTCGATGGCCTTGTCCGCGGGGTCACCCACGATCTCGCGATCGGTGAGGTGCGCGTGGAACTGGCCGTAGTACGCGATCCAGACCAGCGCGGCGCCGATCATGGCACCGAGGAGCTGGCCCGCGAAGTAGACGGGGACGTTCTTCCAGTCCCCGTCCTTGATCGCGATGCCGACGGTGACGGCCGGGTTGAGATGGGCGCCCGACAGGGAACCCGTCATGTAGACCGCGGTCAGGACCGCGAAGCCCCACCCGAAGGTGATGGCCAGCCAGCCGGCGCTCTGCGCCTTCGAGCGCTTCAGCGTGACGGCGGCGCACACGCCACCGCCGAGCAGGATGAGTACGGCGGTACCAATGATCTCGCCGATGAAGATGTCGGAGCTGGACACCCGCGACTCCTTTGTCCTTCGTCCAGGGGAAGGCGAACCCCGGGTCCCTCCGGTGGTCCGCGCCCTCGGCTGAGGGCGTTAACCGGCCTCCTGGCGTTGCCACACTCTAGCGCCTATTGCCGGTAGGTGTTCGACAATGCCGACCGATGAACGGCAGTTTTGCCGTCGGTTAAACGCGGCGTCAATGGGTTCGGCTGGCCGAAACGCGTTCGTTACCAGGCCTGAGGCGGCAGGGAAGCGCCCGGCCCCGGGCGTGCGGCGCGGAGCCCGGAAGGGCCTGGGGGCAAGACGGTGCGCCCCTCGGAGGGGTGTCCTCGGAGGGGATGTGGACGGTCTGGGGGTGCGCGGCGGCGCAAGCCGCCCGAGGCCCGGGGCGCGTGCGTCGGAGGCGTCGGCCTCGCGCGCGGGTCAGAAGCGGCTCGCGCCCAGGTCGCGGGAGACGGCGCGGGCGCAGTCCCGTACCGCCGCGATCAGCTCCGAGCGCAGCTCGCCGTCGTTGCAGACCCGCTCCACCGCGCCCGTGATGGCGACCGCGCCGACCGGCATCCGGCGCCGGTCGTGGATGGGCGCCGCCACCGAGGCCACGCCCTCCCAGGTCTCCTCCACGTCGGCCGCCCAGCCGCGCGCCCGCGTCATCTCCAGTACGGTCTCGAAGTCGTCCAGCGTCGTGATGGTGCGCGGCGTGAAGGCCTTGCGGTCGGCCTCCACGGCCTCGCTGTGCGCCACCGGGTCGTACGCCGAGAGCACCTTGCCCAGCGCCGTGGAGTGCAGCGGCTGCATCGCCCCGACCTCCAGCACTTGGCGGCTGTCGTCCGGGCGGAAGACGTGGTGGATGACGAGCACGCCGTGCTGGTGCAGCACGCCCAGGTGGACGCTCTCGCCGCTGGAGCGGGCCAGGTCGTCCGTCCACACCAGGGCCCGCGCCCGCAGCTCGTGCACGTCCAGATAGCTGTTGCCCAGCCGCAGCAGCTCCGCGCCCAGCTGGTAGCGCCCGGAGGTCGGGTCCTGCTCGACGAAACCCTCCGCCTGGAGGGTGCGCAGGATGCCGTGCGCCGTGCCCTTCGCGAGATCCAGCGACGAGGCGATGTCGGACAGACCGAGACGGCGCTCCCCACCCGCGAGCAGGCGCAGCATCGCCGCCGCTCGTTCAAGCGACTGGATGTTCTTCGGCATCGCCCCGGCCCTTCTTTCACAGTTCGACAATGCTGAACACTATCGGCCGATGCCGACCTTGAGCCACACCCGAGGAGTAACCCGAGGAGTACTCGGAAACCGGCCATCCCCGGCGCACCCCCGACAGCTTGGGGACAGCATGCAGTCCGGCACGTGGAACGAGATGTCCACCCCAGGGGGTACGCGGTTACCCTGACCCGGTGCGCTTCCCACTGGATGGAGGCGCAAAGCCGACAGCCGTCGCATCTAGGGAGCACTTCCATGGCCTCGTCGCCGACCCCTTCCGCTGACAGCAATCAGATCACTGACAGCAGGACCCGAGCCGCCGCCCTCCGCGAGGCCCTCGCCACCCGTGTGGTCGTGGCCGACGGAGCCATGGGCACCATGCTCCAGGCGCAGGACCCGAGCCTCGAGGACTTCGAGAACCTCGAAGGCTGCAACGAGATCCTGAACGTCACCCGCCCCGACATCGTGCGCGCGGTCCACGACGCGTACTTCGCCGTGGGCGTGGACTGCGTCGAGACCAACACCTTCGGCGCGAACCTCGCGGCCCTGGGGGAGTACGACATCCCCGAGCGCGTCCACGAGCTGTCCGAGGCCGGCGCCCGGATCGCCCGCGAGGTCGCCGACGAGTACACCGCCTCCACCGGACAGCAGCGCTGGGTGCTCGGCTCCATGGGCCCCGGCACCAAGCTGCCGACGCTCGGCCACGCCCCGTACACCGCGCTCCGCGACGCCTACCAGCAGAACGCCGAGGGCATGATCGCCGGCGGCGCCGACGCCCTGCTCGTGGAGACCACGCAGGACCTGCTCCAGACCAAGGCCGCCGTCCTCGGCGCGCGCCGCGGCCTCGAGGCGCTCGGCGCCGACCTGCCCCTCATCGTCTCCGTCACCGTCGAGACGACGGGCACCATGCTGCTCGGCTCCGAGATCGGCGCGGCGCTCACCGCCCTGGAACCGCTCGGCATCGACATGATCGGGCTGAACTGCGCCACCGGCCCCGCCGAGATGAGCGAGCACCTGCGCTACCTGGCCCGCCACTCGCGCATCCCGCTGTCCTGCATGCCCAATGCCGGCCTGCCGGTCCTGGGCAAGAACGGCGCGCACTACCCGCTGACCGCCCCCGAGCTCGCCGACGCGCAGGAGACCTTCGTGCGCGAGTACGGGCTGTCGCTGGTCGGCGGCTGCTGCGGTACGACCCCCGAGCACCTGCGCCAGGTCGTCGAGCGCGTCCGCGGCCTGAGCCCGTCCCCGCGCGACCCGCGCCCCGAGCCGGGCGCCGCGTCGCTGTACCAGACGGTGCCGTTCCGCCAGGACACCTCGTACCTCGCCATCGGCGAGCGGACGAACGCCAACGGCTCGAAGAAGTTCCGCGAGGCCATGCTGGAAGGCCGCTGGGACGACTGCGTGGAAATGGCCCGCGACCAGATCCGCGAAGGCGCCCACATGCTGGACCTGTGCGTGGACTACGTCGGCCGCGACGGCGTCGCCGACATGGAGGAGCTCGCCGGGCGCTTCGCCACCGCCTCCACGCTGCCGATCGTGCTGGACTCCACCGAGGTCGAGGTCATCCGCGCCGGCCTGGAGAAGCTCGGCGGCCGCGCGGTCATCAACTCGGTGAACTACGAGGACGGCGACGGCCCCGAGTCGCGCTTCGCCAAGGTCACCGCGCTCGCCAAGGAGCACGGCGCCGCCCTGATCGCGCTCACCATCGACGAGGAGGGCCAGGCCCGTACGCCGGAGAAGAAGGTGGAGATCGCCGAGCGGCTGATCGCCGACCTCACCGGCAACTGGGGCATCCACGAGTCGGACATCCTCATCGACACCCTGACCTTCACCATCTGCACCGGCCAGGAGGAGTCCCGCAAGGACGGCATCGCCACCATCGAGGCGATCCGCGAGCTCAAGCGCCGCCACCCGGACGTCCAGACCACGCTCGGCCTGTCGAACATCTCCTTCGGGCTCAACCCGGCCGCCCGCATCCTGCTCAACTCCGTCTTCCTCGACGAGTGCGTCAAGGCGGGCCTCGACTCGGCGATCGTGCACGCCTCCAAGATCCTGCCGATCGCCCGCTTCGACGAGGAGCAGGTCACCACCGCCCTGGACCTCATCTACGACCGGCGCCGCGAGGGCTACGACCCGCTCCAGAAGCTCATGCAGCTGTTCGAGGGCGCCACCGCCAAGTCCCTGAAGGCCGGGGCGGCCGAGGAGCTGGCCGCGCTGCCGCTGGAGGAGCGGCTCAAGCGCCGCATCATCGACGGCGAGCGCAACGGACTGGAGGCCGACCTCGACGAGGCCCTGACCACCCGCCCCGCGCTCGACATCGTCAACGAGACGCTGCTGGACGGCATGAAGGTCGTCGGTGAGCTGTTCGGCTCGGGCCAGATGCAGCTGCCGTTCGTGCTCCAGTCGGCCGAGGTCATGAAGACCGCGGTCGCCTACCTCGAACCCCACATGGAGAAGGTCGAGGGCGAAGAGGCCGGCAAGGGCACCATCGTCCTGGCCACCGTGCGCGGCGACGTCCACGACATCGGCAAGAACCTCGTCGACATCATCCTGTCGAACAACGGCTACAACGTCGTCAACCTCGGCATCAAGCAGCCGGTTTCGGCCATCCTGGAGGCCGCCGACGAGCACAAGGCCGACGTCATCGGCATGTCCGGGCTCCTGGTCAAGTCCACGGTGATCATGAAGGAGAACCTGGAGGAGCTCAACCAGCGCGGCCTGGCCGCCCGCTTCCCCGTCATCCTCGGCGGCGCCGCCCTCACCCGCGCGTACGTCGAGCAGGACCTCCACGAGATCTACGAGGGCGAAGTCCGCTACGCCCGCGACGCGTTCGAGGGCCTGCGCCTGATGGACGCCCTGATCGCCGTCAAGCGCGGCGTTCCCGGCGCCACCCTGCCCGAGCTCAAGCAGCGCCGCGTCAGGGCGGCCGCCACCGTGGTCGAGGAGCCGGCCCCGGAGGGCGGTGTCCGCTCCGACGTCGCCACCGACAACCCGGTGCCCGAGCCGCCGTTCTGGGGCACCCGCGTCGTCAAGGGAATCCCGCTCAAGGACTACGCGTCCTGGCTGGACGAGGGCGCGCTGTTCAAGGGCCAGTGGGGCCTGAAGCAGGCGCGTACCGGGGACGGCCCCACGTACGAGGAGCTCGTGGAGACCGAGGGCCGGCCGCGGCTGCGCGGCTGGCTGGACCGGCTCCACACCGAGAACATGCTCGAGGCCGCCGTCGTCTACGGCTACTTCCCGTGCGTGTCCAAGGGCGACGACCTGATCCTCCTCGACGACAGCGGCCACGAGCGCACGCGGTTCACCTTCCCGCGCCAGCGCCGCGGCCGGCGCCTGTGCCTGGCGGACTTCTTCCGCCCGGAGGAGTCCGGCGAGACCGACGTCGTCGGCCTCCAGGTCGTCACCGTCGGCTCGAAGATCGGCGAGGCCACCGCCGAGCTGTTCGCCGCCGACTCCTACCGCGACTACCTCGAGCTGCACGGCCTGTCCGTCCAGCTCGCCGAGGCCCTCGCCGAGTACTGGCACGCGCGCGTGCGCGCCGAGCTCGGCTTCGCCGGCGAGGACCCGGCCGACGTGGAGGACATGTTCGCGCTGAAGTACCGCGGCGCCCGCTTCTCCCTGGGCTACGGCGCCTGCCCCGACCTGGAGGACCGCGCCAAGATCGCCGACCTCCTCCAGCCGGAGCGCATCGGGGTCCACCTCTCCGAGGAGTTCCAGCTCCACCCCGAGCAGTCCACGGACGCGATCGTGCTCCACCACCCGGAGGCGAAGTACTTCAACGCCCGCTGAAGCAGGCCGCTGGAGCAGGCCGCTGAAGAAGGCCGCTGGAGCAGGTCGCTGAGGCACCTCGCCGAAGCGGCGCAGCGCACAGCAGAAGGCGCGTTTCCGGAACGCGACGTACACTGGTCGGTCCAGTGCAGGCCGGTCGCTCTTCCCACCGGGGGTTCCCCCACGGGGAGCGCGACCGGCCTTCTCGTCCCTCGATGGAGGTGTGCCGATGACCAGCACGGTCCCCGCGTCCCTGACCCGTACGGCCGATGGAGCCGCCCTTCAGGCCGTCTTCCTGGACATGGACGGCACGCTGGTCGACACCGAGGGCTTCTGGTGGGACGCGGAGGTCGAGGTCTTCGGCGAGCTGGGCCACCGGCTCGACGAGTCCTGGCGCGACGTGGTGGTCGGCGGGCCGATGACCCGCAGCGCCGGGTTCCTCATCGAGGCCACCGGCGCCGACATCACCCTCCCCGAGCTGACCGTGCTGCTCAACGACAGATTCGAACAGCGCATCGACCACGGTGTGCCGCTCATGCCGGGGGCCGAGCGGCTGCTGGCCGAGCTCGCGGCGCACGAGGTCCCCACCGCGCTCGTCTCCGCCTCGCACCGCCGCATCATCGACCGCGTCCTGCGCTCCCTGGGCCCCGAGCGGTTCACCCTCACCGTCGCGGGCGACGAGGTGCCCCGTACGAAGCCGCACCCCGACCCGTACCTGCTCGCCGCCCGCGGTGTGGGGGCCGAGCCGGGCCGGTGCGCCGTCATCGAGGACACCGCCACCGGGGTCGCCGCCGCCGAGGCCGCGGGCTGCCGGGTGGTCGCCGTCCCGTCCGTCGCGCCCATCGCTCCCGCCGCCGGCCGGGCCGTCGTCCGTTCCCTGGAAGAGGTCGACCTCGGTTTTCTCCGTTCATTGATCAACGGAATGAACTGAACCCCACACCGGGGAAAACCGAGAGCGGCCGCCCGGGTCTTTTCCGTAACCGGGAAAATAAGAATCCGGCGTGACGTTGGTCACGCTCCGTGGTGATCGAGCGGTGCTCCGGGGGCCTCCGGGTCCCGCTTCCGGCCCCTCGGGTGGGCCTTTGTGTCCCGATTCATCAAGTGGTGTACGAAACATTCCGCGCATAGTGATCGCCGATGACGCATTACTCCTCACTGTCTGATGCGGGCTCAACTCAAGCCCGTTCAAGAGCGCCTGGCGCCGCCCACTAATCTCTTGGCGAGAACTTCGCCGCACTAATCCGCGTGTTCGCGTCAAGCCACCAGCAGGCGCCGGACACCGGACCGATCGCTCTGTATCCCGGCCCGATCGCCCCGCCCAGACCGGGCGGCCGCGGCGGAGTACGCCACACGCTGTACCCAGTGCCGGATGAGGAGAACGTCCAGATGAACCGCAAGACCTTGGTGCTGCCGGCCGTCATCGGCCTGCTGGCCCCCGCACTCGCAGCCTGCGGCGGCTCGGAGGCGGGATCCGGCGACGGCAGCGCCATCGTCGTCGGCACCACGGACCGGTTCACCGCCACGAAGGACGCCTCCGCCCCCTTCGACCCGGCCTTCGCGTACGACGCCGGCGCCTGGAACGTCCTGCGCCAGACCGTGCAGACGCTGATGCGCGTCCCGCGCGGCGGCGGCACGCCGGTCCCCGAGGCCGCCTCCCAGTGCTCCTTCACCGACCGGGCCAGCGAGCGCTACCGCTGCACCCTGCGCGAAGGCCTGACCTTCTCCGACGGGACGCCCATCACGGCCAAGGACGTGAAGTTCTCCATCGAGCGCGTCCTCGCCATCAACTCCGACAACGGCGCCGCCGGCCTCCTCTCGAACATCGACACCATCGAGACCAAGGCCGACGACGAGGTCGTCTTCCACCTGAAGACGCCCGACGCCACCTTCCCGTACAAGCTGTCCACGCCCGTCGCGGGCATCCTCAGCGGCGACAAGTACGACGCCAAGAAGCTCCGCGACGGCTTCCAGGTCGACGGCTCCGGCCCGTACACCATGCGGGCCGAGGTGCGGGACGACCAGGTCACGAAGATCGTCTTCACCCGGAACGAGCACTACAAGGGCGACATCAAGCTCCGCAACGACCGCGTCGAGCTGCGCTCCTTCGACGACTCCGCGGCCATGGGCGACGCCCTGCAGGCCGGCTCCATCGACATGATGACCCGCACCATGTCGCCCGAGCAGATCAAGGACCTCGCCGAGCACTCCAAGGAGGGCATCGAGCTCCGCGAGATGCCGGGCCTGGAGATCCGCTACCTCGCCTTCAACACCCAGGACGCCTCCGTCCAGGACAAGGCCGTCCGCCAGGCCGTCGCCGCCGTCGTCGACCGCGGCCAGATCGCCGCCAAGGTCTACGGCTCCACGGCCACCCCGCTCTACTCGCTGATCCCGTCGACGATCACCGCGCACACCAACTCGTTCTTCAACAAGTACGGCGAGCCCAGCAGCCAGAAGGCCGCCTCCATCCTGCGCGAAGCCGACATCTCCACCCCGGTCAAGCTGACCCTGCACTACACCAGCGACTACTACGGCCCGGGCACCGCCAAGGAGTTCGAGGCGCTGCGCGACCAGCTCAACGCCACCAAGCTCTTCGACGTCCGCGTCCAGGGCGTTCCGTGGTCGACGTTCCGGCCCGCCCAGAAGCGCGGCGAGTACGCCGTCTACGGGCTCGGCTGGGTCCCCGACTTCCCCGACCCGGACAACTACATCGCGCCGTTCCTCGACGCGGACAACTTCCTCAACTCCCCCTACGTCAGCACCGAGGCGCGCGGCAAGCTCATCCCGCAGTCCCGCCGCGCGGCCGACCGCAACTCCGCCTCGCCCGCCTTCGAGCAGCTCCAGGACATCGTCGCCAACGACGTCCCCGTGCTCCCGCTGTGGCAGGGCAAGCAGTACGTCGCCCACCGCAACGACCTCACCGGTGTCGAGTGGGCCCTCAACACCTCCTCGGACCTCCAGCTCTGGGAGCTGGCCCGAGGCATCGCCTGACCCCACGATGTACCCGGCCGCGCGACGGGCGCGGTCGTCACATGCAAGATCCAGAGGCAAGGTTCCTGTGAAGGTGCACAACAAGTGGCTGACCGCCCCCCTCTCGGCAGTGCTGGCGGCCGCCATGCTGAGCGGCTGCGGTTCGGAGAAGGGCGACGCGGGTGAGAGCGGCGTCACGGTGCTCGTCGGCATGTCCGACGACGTCCTGTCGACCGACCCCGCCGCCGGTTACGACCCCGGCTCCTGGCTGCTGTTCAACAACGTCTTCCAGTCCCTGCTGAGCTTCCCCAAGGGCGGTTCCACGCCCCAGCCGGAAGCGGCCGAGAAGTGCGGCTTCGACCAGGGCAGCAGCACGGTCTTCCGCTGCACGCTCCGCGACGACCTGAAGTTCAGCAACGGCAACCCGCTGACCTCCGAGGACGTCAAGTTCTCCTTCGAGCGGGCGCTGAAGATCAACGACCCGGCCGGCCCCGCGCCGCTGCTGTCCACGATCGCGTCGATCGACACCCCCGACGAGCAGAACGTCGTCTTCAAGCTGAAGGTCCCCGACGCCACCTTCCCCAGCAAGATCGCCTCGGGCGCGGGCTCCATCGTCGACCACCGCGAGTACGACGCCGGAAGCCTGCGCACCGACGGCAAGGCCGTCGGCTCCGGCCCGTACAAGCTGGAGTCGTACTCCGACGGCAAGGCCGTCTTCTCGGTCAACGACGAGTACCACGGCACCGCCAAGGTGAAGAACAGCGGCGTCACGCTGAAGTTCTACAACGGCGACCGCAAGTCCCTCGCCGACGCCTTGAAGAAGGGCGACATCGACGTCGCCTACCGTGGCCTCGCCGCCGCCGACATCGCCGAGCTGAAGGAGTCGGCGACGGCCGACTCCAAGATCGAGGTCATCGAGGGCACCAGCGCCGAGGTCAAGCACCTCGTCTTCAACGTGAAGGACCCCGTCGTCGGCAAGCTCGGCGTCCGCAAGGCCATCGCCTACCTCGTCGACCGCGACGCCCTGGTCCAGGACGTCCACCGGGCCACCGCCACCTCCCTCTACTCGATCGTCCCGGCCGGCATCACCGGCCACAACACCGCCTTCTTCGACACCTACGGCGACCGGCCGCAGCCCGAGAAGGCCAAGCAGGCCCTGAAGTCCGCCGGCGTCGACGGCAAGGTCCAGCTCACCCTGTGGTCCACCCCCAGCCGCTACGGCCCCTCCACGGACGAGGAGTTGAAGGCGATCGCCAAGCAGCTCAACGCCAGCGGCCTGTTCGACGTCACCGTGAAGTCCGTCGAGTACGAGCAGTACGAGAAGGACATCAAGGCCGGCAAGTACGGCGTCTACGTCAAGGGCTGGGTGCCCGACTACCCGGACCCCGACAACTTCACCGCGCCGTTCTTCGGTGAGGGCAACGTCCTCGAGAACAACTACGAGAACAAGCGGATCACCGGGACGATCATCCCCAAGACCGCCGCCGCCGCCGACCGCACGGCCACCGAGGACGACTTCGGCAAGCTCCAGGACCTCGTCGCCGAGGAACTGCCGATCCTCCCGCTGTGGCAGGGCAAGCAGTACGCCGTGGCCCGCGACGGCATCACCGGCCTGGAGTGGACGCTCGATACGTCCACCGTCTTCCGCTTCTGGGAGATCAAGAAGGCCTGACCGGCTCGGAACGAAGTCGAGACGGGGTGCCCGGTGACTGCCGGGCACCCCGTCTCGTCGTACCGGCGGGCCCCGCTACTGCTGCGCGCCGGGACGCACCAGCCCGCTCTCGTACGCGTACACCGCCGCCTGCACCCGGTCGCGCAGACCCAGCTTCGTCAGCACATGGCCCACATGCGTCTTGACCGTCGTCTCGCTGACGAACAGATCCGCGGCGATCTCCGCGTTCGACAGCCCGCGCGCCACCAGCTTCAGCACCTCGACCTCACGGTCGGTCAGCGTGTTCAGCGCGTCCGGCACCGGCTCCTCGCCGGAGGGCAGATGGCCCGCGTACTTGTCCAGCAGCCGGCGCGTGATGCTCGGCGCCAGCATCGCCTCACCCGCCGCGACCACCCGGATCGCCTGCACCAGCTCATGGGCGGGCGCGTCCTTCAACAGGAAGCCGCTCGCCCCCGCGCGCAGCGCCTCGACCACGTACTCGTCCAGATCGAAGGTCGTCAGGACCAGCACCTTCGCCGGCCCGTCCCGCTCCGGCCCGGTGATCTGCCGGGTCGCCTCCACCCCGTCCATCCGCGGCATCCGGATGTCCATCAGCACCACATCGGGCTGCAGCGCCCGCACCTGGTCGAGGGCCTGGAGGCCGTCCCCGGCCTCCCCGACGACCGCGATGTCCTGCTCCGCCTCCAGAATCATCCGGAAACCGGTGCGCAACAGCGGCTGGTCGTCGACCAGTAGGACGCGGATGGCCACGAGAACTCCTTAAGGGCCGTCAAGGCTCGGCTGACCGGCCCCATTCTGCCCTGCCCCCTCCGGAGCGTCCGCCCGCTGCGCCGGGATCACCGGCAGCGGGTACACCGGAGGCGTCCCGCCGAACTCCGGGCAGAACGACCGGTGGTCGCACCAACCGCACAGCTTCGTCGGCCGCGGCCGCCAGTCGCCCGTCTCGGTCGCCCGGCGGATCGCGTCCCACAGCGCCAGCAGCTTGCGCTCCACCCGCAGCAGATCCGCCTCCACCGGGTCGTACGTCATCACATCGCCGCTCCCCAGATACACCAGCTGCAGCCGGCGCGGCACCACGCCCTTCAGCCGCCACACCACCAGGGCGTAGAACGTCATCTGGAACAGCGCCCCCTCGCTGTACTCCGGCCGCGGCGCCTTGCCCGTCTTGTAGTCGACGATCCGCACCTCACCCGAAGGAGCCACGTCGACCCGGTCGATCACCCCCCGCAGCCGCAGCCCCGACTCCAGCTCCGTCTCCACGAACAGCTCCCGCTCCGCCGGCTCCAGCCGCGTCGGATCCTCCAGCGTGAACCACCGCTCGACGAGCTGCTCCGCCTCCGCCAGCCACCGCGTCAGCCGCTCGCCCTCTTCATCCCCCTCGAACAGCTCCCCGAGCTCCGGCCGAGCCTCCAGCAGCCGCTCCCACTGCCCGGGCACCAGCGACCTCGCCCGCGGAGCCGTACGCTCCGCCGCCGGGGCGTCGAAGAGCCGCTCCAGCACCGCGTGCACCAGCGTGCCCCGCGTCGCCGCCTCGCTCGGCTTCTCGGGCAGCTTGTCGATCACCCGGAACCGGTACAGCAGCGGGCACTGCATGAAGTCGCTCGCCCGCGACGGCGACAGCGACGCGGGCGGCCGGGGGCTCGCGGGGCCGACCGGGCCCGGCGAGCTGGAAGGGCTCGTGGTCATGGTTCAGAACCCTACGGCCCGCCACTGACAGCGAGCGGCATACCATCGACGCCAGACCCCCCGCCATTGCATGATCGTGCGTAGCCCATCACGCTACGCACCGAAGGGAACCCGTGAAAAAGGACGACGAGAGCGGCGAGACCCCCCGCCCGAGGTCCGACACGGCCGGAGCCGGCCCCGACACCGGCGCACCACGCGAACCCGGCGGTGGCATCCTCATGGGCCGCCTCTTCGGCGTGCCCGTGTACGTGGCCCCCAGCTGGTTCCTGGTGGCCGCCCTCATCACCTGGGTCTTCGGCGGCCAGCTCGACCGCGTCCTGCCCGAGCTCGGCAACATCCGCTACCTGGTCTCCCTCTTCTTCGCGGTCGCCTTCTACGCCTCCGTACTCGTCCACGAACTGGCCCACACCCTCGCCGCGCTCCGCTTCAAACTGCCGGTGCGCCGCATCCAGCTCCAGTTCTTCGGCGGCGTCTCCGAGATCGAGAAGGAGTCCGAGACCCCCGGCCGCGAATTCGTCCTCGCCTTCGTCGGCCCCCTCCTCTCCCTGATCCTCGCCGGCGTCTTCTACGCCGCGCTGTACGCCGTCGAGCCTGGCACCGTCCCCGGCGTCCTCCTCGCCGGCCTGATGATCTCCAACCTGATCGTCGCCGCGTTCAACCTCCTCCCCGGCCTGCCGCTGGACGGCGGCCGCATGCTCCGCGCCGTCGTCTGGAAGATCACCGGCAGGCCCATGGCCGGCACCGTCGCCGCCGCCTGGGTGGGCCGCGCCCTCGCCGTCGCCGTCCTCATCGGACTCCCGCTGCTCACCCACACCGGCGCCCTCGGCGCCGCCGGCGACGAGATCAGCGGCATGGAGACCGTCACCGACGCCCTCCTGGCCGCCATCCTCGCCGCGATCATCTGGACCGGCGCCGGCAACAGCCTGCGCATGGCCCGCCTGCGCGAGCACCTCCCCGACCTGCGCGCCCGCGCCCTCACCCGGCGCGCCGTCCCCGTCGAGTCCGACACCCCCCTCTCCGAGGCCCTGCGCCGCGCCAACGAAGCCGGAGCCCGCGCCCTGGTCGTCGTCGACGGCCACGGCGAACCGACCGCCCTGGTCCGCGAGACCGCCATCGTCGGCGTCCCCCAGCACCGCCGCCCCTGGGTCGCGGTCAGCGGCCTCGCCCAGGAGCTCACCGAGGGCATGCGGGTCCCCGCCGAGCTCGCCGGAGAGGCGCTCCTTGACCGCCTGCGCGCCACCCCCGCCAGCGAGTACCTCGTCGTCGAGGAGACCGGCGAGATCTACGGCGTCCTGTCCACGGCCGACGTCGAGCGGGCCTTCGTCCAGGCCATGGCACGGCCCGGTTCGTAAACCCCATACACTGGTCACATGTCCGAACCGACCGGTGCCGCCCGCCGTCGCGGGCCCTTCAAGGTCGGGGACCAGGTCCAGCTCACCGACCCCAAGGGACGCCACTACACCTTCACGCTCGAGGCCGGGAAGAACTTCCACACCCACAAGGGTTCCTTCCCGCACGACGAGCTGATCGGTGCTCCCGAGGGCAGTGTTGTCCGAACCACGGGAAACGTCGCCTACCTCGCGCTGCGCCCCCTGCTCCCCGACTACGTCCTGTCCATGCCCCGCGGCGCCGCCGTGGTCTACCCCAAGGACGCGGGGCAGATCCTGGCCTTCGCCGACATCTTCCCCGGCGCGCGCGTCGTCGAGGCGGGGGTGGGCTCCGGCTCGCTCAGCAGCTTCCTGCTGCGCGCCATCGGGGACAGCGGCATGCTGCACTCCTACGAGCGCCGCGAGGACTTCGCCGAGATCGCGAAGGCCAACGTCGAGCGCTACTTCGGCGGTCCGCACCCCGCCTGGCAGCTCACCGTCGGCGACCTCCAGGACAACCTGTCGGACGCCGACGTCGACCGCGTCATCCTGGACATGCTCGCCCCCTGGGAGTGCCTGGAGGCCGTCTCCAAGGCGCTCGTCCCCGGCGGCATCCTCTGCTGCTACGTGGCGACCACGACCCAGCTCGCGCGCACCGTCGAGTCCATCCGCGAGATCGGCTGCTACGCCGAGCCGCAGCCCTGGGAGTCGATGATCCGCAACTGGCACGTGGAAGGCCTGGCCGTCCGCCCCGACCACCGGATGATCGGCCACACCGGCTTCCTGGTCACCGCCCGCCGCCTCGCGGACGGCGTCGAGCCGCCGATGCGGCGCCGCCGCCCCGCCAAGGGCGCGTACGGCGAGGACTACGAAGGCCCCAACAAGGGCTGACGCACTGAGGCTGACGCCTCGACAACGCAAGGGCGCCGCCCTCCAGTTCCCGCCACCGACGCGAGAACCGGGGGGCGGCGCCTTCCCGTTCACCCGGGGCCGACCCCGCTGTTCCGCCCACCTGTGACATATGGCACGATGCTGGCCACCCCACCGCACAGCCCACAGGAGGCACTCCGCGTGCAGCCCTCCGCCGCCCTGGACCTCGCGCACACCCACGCCCGCCCGGTGCACTGGCTCGCCACCGCCACGGCGATGGCCGCGGTGGTCGCGGCCGCCGGACTGCTGCAACCCGGCGCCGCCACCGCCTCGCAGAGCGGCAGCGCCGTCACCGCGGCCGCGGCCCCGGGCGCCCTGGCGCCGGTCCCCGCCCCGGACGCGAGAGCGGCGACGTACCCGCTGGAGTGCGGCGGAGCGCCCACCGCGGTGGCCAAGGAGGCGTCGGGGGACCTCGACGGGGACGGCCGCCCCGAGACGGTCACCGCCGTCCGCTGCGACGCCGGTTCCGGTACGCCGCCGAGCGGCCTCTACGTCCTCGCGGCCCGGCGCGACGGCACCGGTGCGCGCGTGGTGGCCACCCTGGTGGAACCCGCCGAGCGGCTCTCCGCGAGCGAGCTCGCGGTCCGTGACGGAGCGGTCACCGCGACGCTCATGGGGTACTCGTCGGCGGACGTGCCGCGCTGCTGCCCGGATCAGGTGGAGACGGTCAAGTGGCGGTGGACCGGCGGAAAGTTCGTCCGCTCAGCCGTCGCCGAACCTAGCGATATGTAGAGGTATGTCCGTATCGACGCTGTCACTCAGCGTCGGGACCGTACACCTCTACCTTGTCCGAAACGCGTCGTACATGGATGCAGTCGCCCGGACATTCCTTGGCGGAGTCGACGACGTCCTGGAGGAGCGGCAGCGGCACGGGCGTCGTGGCGCCCTTGTCCTGCAACAGCTCGTCGTCGCCGCTCTTGACGTACGCCAGCCCGTCGATGTCCAGTTCAAAGACCTCGGGGGCGTACTGCGCACAGATCCCGTCACCGGTGCAGAGGTCCTGGTCGATCCACACCTCAAGGGCCTCGTCGGCGCCCGCGGTCGGAGCCTCGTGCTGCACGCCATTCCCCTAGCTTCGTTCGTCTAAGTCCGGCCACCCCTGACGGGTGTTGGCCCCTCCGACCATACAACCGCCCGCTTTCAGATGTTGATGGGTGGGTATCCCCCTGGCAGTGAGGGAGAGCGCAAGGGTGAAGATCGGACACACCTCGAGAGTCTTTGTGATCTAGGGGTTTCAATCACCACCCACCCAGGTAGGGTCAGGAAGCGTCCAGCTCCCCTTGGAGGAGGTGAGGACCGTGGCAGCCCACGACGACGACATCAACCGCGGCATCCGGCCCGGGCGGGGGTCTGAGGACCCAGCCGGCCAGGTTGCCTATCTCGAGCAGGAAATCGCCGTCCTGCGACGTAAGCTCGCCGACTCTCCGCGTCACACGAGGATTCTCGAAGAGCGGATCGTCGAGCTGCAGACCAATCTGGCCGGCGTGTCCGCGCAGAACGAGCGGCTCGCCAACACGCTCCGTGAGGCCCGCGACCAGATCGTGGCCCTCAAGGAGGAAGTCGACCGGCTCGCGCAGCCGCCGGCGGGCTTCGGTGTCTTCCTGCAGGCGAACGAGGACGGCACCTGCGACATCTTCACCGGGGGCCGCAAGCTCCGGGTGAACGTCAGCCCCAGCGTCGAGCTCGACGAGCTGCGGCGCGGCCAGGAAGTGATGCTCAACGAAGCGCTCAACGTGGTCGAGGCCATGGAGTTCGAGCGCGCCGGGGACATCGTCACCCTCAAGGAGATCCTCGAGGACGGCGAGCGGGCCCTGGTGCTCGGGCACACCGACGAGGAACGGGTGGTGAGGCTCGCCGAGCCGCTGCTGGACACCACCATCCGTCCCGGCGACGCCCTGCTGCTGGAACCCAGGTCCGGCTATGTGTACGAGGTCATCCCGAAGAGCGAGGTCGAGGAGCTCGTCCTCGAAGAGGTTCCGGACGTCGACTACACCAAGATCGGCGGTCTGGGCAACCAGATCGAGCTGATCCGCGACGCGGTCGAGCTCCCGTACCTCTACCCCGACCTCTTCCAGGAGCACGAACTGCGGCCGCCGAAGGGCATCCTGCTCTACGGACCGCCCGGCTGCGGCAAGACGCTGATCGCGAAGGCCGTCGCCAACTCCCTTGCCAAGAAGGTCGCCGAGGTGACCGGCCAGCCCGCGGGGAAGAGCTACTTCCTCAACATCAAGGGCCCCGAGCTCCTCAACAAGTACGTCGGCGAGACCGAGCGGCACATCCGCCTGGTCTTTCAGCGCGCCCGCGAGAAGGCGAGCGAGGGAACCCCCGTCATCGTCTTCTTCGACGAGATGGAGTCCCTCTTCCGCACCCGCGGCTCCGGCGTCAGCTCGGACGTGGAGAACACCATCGTCCCCCAGCTGCTCGCCGAGATCGACGGTGTGGAGGGCCTGGAGAACGTCATCGTCATCGGCGCCTCCAACCGCGAGGACATGATCGACCCCGCCATCCTGCGGCCCGGCCGGCTCGATGTGAAGATCAAGATCGAGCGTCCGGACGCGGAGGCGGCCAAGGACATCTTCGCCAAGTACCTGACACCTTCGCTGCCGCTGCACGCCGACGACCTGGCCGAGCACAACGGCAACAAGGAAGCCGCCGTCGACGCCATGATCCAGTCGGTCGTGGAGCAGATGTACGCGGAGTCCGAGGAGAACCGGTTCCTCGAGGTCACGTACGCCAACGGCGACAAGGAAGTCCTGTACTTCAAGGACTTCAACTCCGGAGCGATGATCCAGAACATCGTCGACCGGGCGAAGAAGATGGCCATCAAGGCATTCCTCGACCACAACCAGAAGGGTCTGAGGGTCTCCCACCTCCTCCAGGCGTGTGTGGACGAGTTCAAGGAGAACGAGGACCTGCCGAACACCACCAACCCGGACGACTGGGCCCGGATCTCCGGAAAGAAGGGCGAGCGGATCGTCTTCATCCGCACCCTCGTCACCGGAAAGCAGGGCGCGGACACCGGTCGCTCCATCGACACGGTGGCGAATACCGGCCAGTACCTGTAAACGCAAACCGGCTGCGGGTGTCCGTACCGGGCATCCGCAGCCGGTTGCTTTCCGTGATGAACAAATGAGCGAATGAACGGCCACGGGGGCATCATTCCGACCACACCGCAGCAATGACGCAATGGATCTCCCCACCAGCGCGGAGGCGTTCTAGGCTCTTCCGTACCGCCGAGTCGCGCAGTGCGGGGACGGGCACCGCATACGCATCGGGGAAGCAGCGGTACTTGAGCGCCGTTTCCGAACGGGGACGCCGCCGGGCAAGGAGGGCCGCATGACTGTACGGCGAGTAATGGGCATCGAGACGGAGTACGGGATCTCCGTCCCTGGGCACCCGAACGCCAATGCCATGCTCACCTCGTCCCAGATCGTCAACGCCTACGCGGCGGCGATGCACCGGGCGCGCCGCGCCCGCTGGGACTTCGAGGAGGAGAACCCGCTGCGGGACGCCCGCGGCTTCGACCTCGCCCGCGAGGCCGCCGACTCCAGCCAGCTCACCGACGAGGACATCGGCCTGGCCAACGTGATCCTCACGAACGGCGCCCGGCTCTACGTGGACCACGCCCACCCCGAGTACAGCGCCCCCGAGGTCACCAATCCGCGCGACGCCGTCCTGTGGGACAAGGCGGGCGAGCGGATCATGGCCGAGGCCGCCGAGCGGGCGGCCCAGCTGCCCGGCGCCCAGCCGATCCACCTCTACAAGAACAACACCGACAACAAGGGCGCCTCCTACGGCACGCACGAGAACTACCTGATGAAGCGGGAGACCCCCTTCTCGGACATCGTGCGCCACCTGACGCCGTTCTTCGTCTCCCGGCAGGTCGTCACCGGCGCCGGCCGGGTCGGCATCGGCCAGGACGGCCACGAGCACGGCTTCCAGATCAGCCAGCGCGCCGACTACTTCGAGGTCGAGGTCGGCCTGGAGACCACCCTCAAACGGCCCATCATCAACACCCGCGACGAGCCGCACGCCGACGCCGAGAAGTACCGCCGCCTCCATGTGATCATCGGCGACGCGAACCTGTCGGAGATCTCGACGTACCTCAAGCTCGGCACGACCTCCCTGGTCCTGTCCATGATCGAGGACGGCTTCATCACGGTCGACCTCGCCGTCGACCAGCCGGTCCGCACCCTCCACCAGGTCTCGCACGACCCCTCCCTGCAGCGCCTCATCACGCTCCGTAACGGCCGGACGCTCACCGCCGTGCAGCTGCAGATGGAGTACTTCGAGCTGGCCCGCAAGTACGTGGAGGAACGGTTCGGGGCCGACGCCGACGAGCAGACCAAGGACGTCCTCTCCCGCTGGGAGGACACCCTCAACCGGCTCGAGAACGATCCGATGAGCCTCGCCGGCGAGCTCGACTGGATCGCGAAGCGCGAGCTCATGGAGGGCTACCGGCGTCGGGACAGCCTTGACTGGGACGCCGCCCGGCTCCACCTGGTGGATCTGCAGTACGCCGACGTACGCCCCGACAAGGGCCTGTACAACCGTCTGGTGGCCCGCGGGAAGATGAAGCGCCTGCTGGACGAGGAAGCCGTCCAGCGGGCCCAGAGCAAGCCTCCGGAGGACACCCGGGCCTACTTCCGCGGCCGGTGCCTGGAGCAGTACGCGGACGACGTCGCGGCGGCCTCGTGGGACTCGGTCATCTTCGACCTGCCCGGCCGCGACTCCCTGCAGCGGGTGCCGACCCTGGAGCCGTTGCGCGGTACACGTAACCACGTGAAGGCGCTGCTGGACCGCTGCCGCACGGCCGAGGAGCTGGTGCGCGTCCTGTCCGGCCACTGAGACAGCGGATCAGTCTTTCGAAAAGAGCTTCGGCCGGGGATCTCCGGGAATCATGGGGGTGATCCCTGGACGTTGAGGAAAGTGCAGGGCCGATGTCAGACCGTCCTTGTAGGGTCTGATCTTGAGAGACCGAACCAAGCGGGCAAACCGAGCGGGGTGAGGGATATGGCGACCAAGGACACCGGCGGCGGGCAGCAGAAGGCGACGCGCTCCACCGAGGAGGTCGAGGAGCAGGCCCCGGAGGCGCAGGCCTCCGAGGACCTCAAGGAGCGCCAGGAGAAGCTGTCGGACGACGTCGACTCCGTGCTGGACGAAATCGATGATGTCCTCGAGGAGAATGCAGAGGATTTCGTGAGGTCATTCGTTCAAAAGGGTGGCCAGTAGGCCGGTTCTGCCTTTAAATCGAAGGCTAGGGTGGGTGAGTGTCTCAGGGTGACGAGGTGAAGCGCTGTGCGCGGTGCGGCGAGGTCAAGCCGCGCACAGCCTTCGCCATCAGGCGGTCCAACATCGACGGCCTGCAGAGGGAATGCCGCGAATGTGCGGCTGACCGACACCGCAAGCGGCAGATCGCCCTCGGTAAGAATGTGCGCCCCCGGGTGCAAGTTCCCGAAGGGCACCAGTGCTGCCAGCGTTGTGGGGAGATCAAGCCGTACTCCGAATGGCATCGGAACGCGACCACCTCGGATGGCCTCTCGACTGCCTGCAAGGCGTGTCGTGCCGTGGCAGCTCGCGCGGATTACCTCATGCGCAGCTACGGGCTCACTGAGGCCGAGCGTGAGGAGATGGTCTCCTCGCAGATGGGCATCTGTTCCATCTGTCTGAGGCGTCCGGCCGTCCATGTGGATCACTGTCACGAGACGGGTAAGGTCCGTGGCGTACTGTGCTTCAACTGTAATTCGGCCATCGGCAAGTTGGGAGATGATCCCGACACCGTTCGTCGGGCTGCCGCCTACCTGGAGGGGACTTCGTGGAAGCCAACACTCGTAGCACCGGGCGTCTACCAGCTGCCTTCCTGACGCCTGGCTCCTCGTCCTTCATGGACTTCCTGGCCGACCACTCGCCGGAGCTGCTCCCCGGGAACCGGACGCTGCCGCCCCTGCAGGGCGCGATCGAAGCCCCGCACGGGACCACCATCGTCGCCGCCACGTTCCCCGGTGGCGTGGTCCTCGCCGGTGACCGGCGGGCCACCATGGGCAACATGATCGCGCAGCGCGACATCGAGAAGGTCTTCCCGGCCGACGAGTACTCGGCCGTGGGCATCGCCGGCACCGCCGGCCTCGCCGTGGAGATGGTCAAGCTCTTCCAACTGGAGCTGGAGCACTTCGAGAAGGTCGAGGGCACCCAGCTCTCCCTGGAGGGCAAGGCCAACCGCCTCTCCACGATGATCCGCAGCAACCTGGGCATGGCCATGCAGGGCCTGGCCGTCGTCCCGCTCTTCGCCGGCTGGGACGTCGAGCGCGAGAAGGGCCGGATCTTCTCGTACGACGTGACGGGCGGCCGCTCCGAGGAGCACGGCTTCGCGGCCACCGGCTCGGGTTCGATCTTCGCGCGCGGCTCCATGAAGAAGCTCTACCGCGAGGACCTCACCGAGCAGCAAGCGGTCACCCTCGTCGTGCAGGCGCTGTACGACGCGGCGGACGACGACTCGGCGACCGGCGGCCCCGACGTGGCCCGCCGTATCTTCCCGGTCCTCACCGTGATCACGGACGAGGGCTTCCGGCGGCTCACCGAGGCCGAGGCCTCCGAGATCTCCCGCTCGGTGCTGGAGCGCCGCCTCGAACAGCCCGACGGCCCGCGCGCCGCGCTGCTCTGATGAACCCGCCACTGAAGAAAGGGACGGATAGCCGGTGACGACGCCGTTCTATGTCTCGCCCGCCCAGGCCATGCAGGACCGGGCGGAGTACGCCCGGAAGGGCATCGCCCGTGGACGCAGCCTGGTTGTGCTGCAGTACGCCGACGGCATCGTCTTCGTCGGTGAGAACCCGTCCCGTGCCCTGCACAAGTTCAGCGAGATCTACGACAGGATCGCCTTCGCCGCCGCCGGCAAGTACAACGAGTACGAGAACCTGCGGATCGGCGGTGTGCGCTACGCCGACCTGCGCGGCTACACCTACGACCGGGACGATGTGACGGCCCGTGGGCTGGCCAACGTCTACGCGCAGACGCTCGGCACCATCTTCTCCAGCGCGGGCGAGAAGCCGTACGAGGTGGAGCTGGTCGTCGCCGAGGTCGGCACCTCCCCGGAGGGCGACCAGATCTACCGGCTGCCGCACGACGGGTCCATCGTGGACGAGCACGGCTCGGTGGCGGTCGGCGGCAACGCGGAGCAGATCAGCAGCTTCCTCGACCAGCGGCACCGCGACGGGATGTCGCTCGCCGAGGCGCTGAAGCTCGCCGTGCAGGCGCTGTCCCGGGACACCAACGGCAGCGAGCGGGAGATCCCCGCGGAGCGGCTGGAGGTGGCGGTCCTGGACCGTACGCGCCCGCAGCAGCGCAAGTTCAAGCGGATCGTCGGCCGCCAGCTGGTCCGTCTGCTGGAGGCGGACGGCGCGGCCTCGACCCCGACGGACGCACCTTCGGACGAGGCGGAGGAGGAGTAGCCCTCGGTACGAGGACTTGTGCCAGTCGAAGGCCACTTCGACGCACTCGCCGCCGCTGGCGTTGCTATAGCTGGACCTGAACCAGCGCAGGGTGCTGCTCA
>NZ_JBEXNO010000057.1:0-37266 GCF_040611175.1 Streptomyces sp. NPDC003036
GACGCCACCGCGGAGGTCTCCGGGCACACGCCGATCGTCCAGGAGCTGGGCAACGGCGCCGCTGGGAAGCGGTCACCCCTCACCCGTGGAAGCAGTGTGTGGGACGAGTTGTGTCTGCTGCGCGCTCAGTGGCCCTGCTCGTCGCGGCGGCGCTGCCACCGCTCTTCGATCCGGTCCATCACCGAGCGGCGCTGCCGGGGCTGCCGGCCTGGGGCCGCGCTTCCTGGTGACTGCTGCTCGCCGGGCTTGGGCGCCTTGCGCCAACCGGTGACCGCCAGGACCGCACAGCCCAGCATGACGAGAAAACCCACCACGCTGATCCAGATCTGCTGGGCGACCATTCCGGCCATGAGGAGCGCGATACCCACCAGGAAGCCGGCGACCGCCTGGTAGACCCGTCGCCGGGTGTACGTACGCAGCCCGCTTCCCTCGAGCGCTGTCGCGAACTTGGGATCTTCGGCGTACAGCGCTCGCTCCATCTGCTCGAGCATTCGCTGCTCGTGCTCCGAGAGCGGCACGGAGTCCTCCTCGTCGTCGGTCGCGGGGGGCGACCGGTATGCGGCCCTTTCAGGATAGGCAGGGAATCGCCCCCGTGAAACCCGCCCTCAATCCCAAATCACCGATCGGGCCGCCATGCCGGTTCGGCTGGTGAGGCGTTGATTCCCCGTCCGCCGAACCGTCATGCCGGATGGTGTCCCTCGATCATACGGGGATCCGGCGGCGATCGGGGGGCCTGTGACGTACTCCGTCCGCCGCTGCTGCGCTGATCAGCCCGCTGCCGGCGTCAACCGCGCTTTTCACCCAGCACGTGCAGCTGGGTGGCGACCGACTGGAAGGCGGGCAGTTCGGCGGCGGCCGCCTCCAGCCGGAGCAGCGCCTCCAGGGCGCCGGGCTCGGTGTCCACGAGCACGCCGGGGACCAGATCGGCGAAGACCCGCACGCCGTGTACGGCGCCGACCTCCACGCCGGAGGCCTCGACGGCCTCGGTGAGCTGGTCGACGGTGAAGCGGCGGGGCACCGGGTCGCCCTCGCCCCAGCGGCCGGCCGGGTCGGTCAGCGCGTGGCGGGCCTCGGTGAAGTGGCCGGCGAGCGCGCGGGCCAGGACGGCGCCGCCGAGGCCGGCGGCGAGGAGGCTCAGCGCACCGCCCGGACGCAGGGCCTCGACCACGTGGCGCACGCCCTCCGCCGGATCGTCGACGTACTCCAGGACGCCGTGGCACAGCACGGCGTCGTAGCCGCCGCGCTGGACGACGTCGAACAGGCCGTGGATGTCGCCCTGGACACCCTTGACCCGGTCGGCGACCCCGGCCTCGGCGGCGCGGCGCTCCAGCGCGAACAGGGCGTTGGGGCTGGGGTCGACGACGGTGACGCGGTGGCCGAGGCGGGCGACGGGCACGGCGAAGTTGCCGCTGCCGCCACCGGTGTCGAGGACGTCCAGGCTGTCTTTCCCGGCCGCCTTGACCCTGCGGTCAAGGGCGTCCTCGAGAACGTCCCACACCACGGCGGTACGAAGGGAGGCGCGGGGGCGCTGCGGGTCCGACACGGCAGTTGACTCCTCGGGAGGGTTGCGAACGCATCCCACCCTATGGCCTCACGTACCGTCTCCGGTCACCCCCGGGCATCCTCCTCCCCCGGCTCGCCCGCCCGCGGGCGCGGCAGGGCGGGCGGGAGCACGAGCAGGCGCTCCACCAGGCGTATGAACACGGCGACGTCGCGGATCAGGTCGTCGGCGTCCCGGGCGGCGGCCGCGCCCGGTATCCCCGCTTCGGCGCGCGCCCGGCGGGCGGCTCCGGCGGCGAACAGGGCGCTCCACTCGGCCAGCTCGGGCGCGATTTCGGGCAGCACGTCCCAGGCGCTGCGGATCTGCTGCCGCTTGCGCGGGGTGGACTCGGGCCGCCCGCGCGCGGCGAGGACCGCGGCGGCGGTGCGCAGGGCGGCGAGGTGGGCCGTGGCGTACCGCTCGTTGGGGATGTCGAGGGCGCTCGCCTCGTCGAGTCCGGCACGGGCCTTGGCGAGCAGGTCGAGGGCGGCGGGCGGTGCGGAGGAGCGCCGCGGCACGGGGTGGACGTCGCGCGCTGCCGCGTGGGACCTGCCGGGCATGACGAACCTCCTGTCGTCGTGTGACGGCGCTGTGGCCGTATGTGTCCATCGTGCAGGCCACCACTGACAATCGCGCTGACCCGGGATTTTGCCTCGCGCTGCACGTTCGGAGTAGTTTTTGCACTGACTGGTCAGTTCAAAAACTCTGGGGGAGGCTGCGTGGACAACGACGACGACCACGTCGACGACCGGGACACCAAGGACGAGGCCGAGGACAAGGCCAAGGAAGCGGCCGGGGACGAGGCCAAGGAGGCGGCCGAGGAAAAGGCCGCCGAGCCTGCCGAGCCCGCCGAGCCCGCCGAGGCCCCCGACCCCGCGCGCGGAGCGGCTCTCCTCGTCGACGGCCTGGGGATGAAGGGCCCCCGGGGGTGGGTCTTCCGGGGGGTGTCCGTGAAGGCCGAGCCCGGCGCGCTCGTCACCATCGAGGGGCCCTCCGGCTCCGGCCGCACCTGCCTGCTGCTGGCCCTCACGGGCCGCATGCGCCCCACCGAGGGCCACGCCGAGGTCGGCGGCCTGCCCCTGCCCCGCAAGATGGCCGCCGTCCGCCGCGTCAGCGCGCTCGGGCACGTCCCGGGCGTCAGCGACCTCGACCCGGCGTTCACCGTCGCCGAGCACCTGCACGAGCGCGCCCTGCTCCAGCGCCGCTTCGACGCCTCGCCGCGCGCCCTGCTGCGCCGGCCCGCCGAGCGCGCCGCCGCCTCCCGCGCCCGGATCGAGGCGGCCCTGAAGGCCGCCGGACTGGACACGGCCGCGCTGCCCAAGGGCGAGCGCACCTCCATACGGGATCTGGAGCGGCTGGAGGCCCTGCGCCTGTCCGTCGCCCTCGCCCTCATCGGCGAGCCGCGCCTGCTCGCCGTCGACGACACCGACCTCAAGCTCTCCGACGCAGACCGCGCCGAGGCCTGGTCGATGCTGCGGTCGATAGCCGCCGGCGGCACCACCGTGCTCGCCGTGTGCAGCGAGGCGCCCGGGAACACGATCACCATCCGCACCACCGAGACCGAGGAGGGGGCGGCCGATGCGCTCGCCGAAACTGGCCGCGCTTGAGCTGAAGCGGTTCGGCAGGGGCAAGCTGCCGCGCGCCGCGCTCGTCGCGATCCTGCTGCTGCCCCTGCTGTACGGCGCGCTGTACCTGTGGTCCTTCTGGGACCCGTACGGCAGGCTCGACAAGATCCCCGTGGCGCTCGTCAACGAGGACAAGGGCGCCACCGCCGACGGCAAGAAGCTCAACGCCGGCGACGAGATCACCAAGAACCTGCGCGACAGCAAGGTCTTCGACTGGCACGAGGTGAGCGACGCCGAGGCGCGCGAGGGCGTGGAGGAGGGCACGTACTACCTGTCCCTGACCATGCCCCGGGACTTCAGCGAGCGGATCGCCTCCAGCTCCGGCGACTCGCCGGAAACGGGCGCCCTTCAGGTGCGTACGAACGACGCCAACAACTACATCGTCGGGCAGATCTCGCGGACGGTGTTCTCCGAGGTGCGCACCGCCGCCTCGACGAAGTCGTCCCGTTCCTTCCTGGACAAGATCTTCATCTCCTTCTCGGACATCCACGACGCGACGGAGAAGGCCGCCGAGGGCGCCGACCAGGTGAAGGACGGCGTCGGCAAGGCGAAGAAGGGCTCCGAGGACCTGTCCAAGGGGCTGACGGACGCCAAGGAGGGCAGCGGCAAGCTGGCCGGCGGCCTGAAGGAGCTCGACAAGGGCGCGGGCCGGGTGGAGAACGGCGCCCGGGAGGTCGCGCAGGGCACCCAGCAGCTGGCCGACAAGGTCAACGGCGTGGCCGCCGACGTCCGCCCGTACCTGAAGGACAACGGCAAGAAGATCGGCGACTCGGCCCGGCTGGTCTCGGACCTGTCGCAGGCCATGCGCCACAACCTCGACCTCATCGTGAAGACCGGCCCCACCGCGCGCGAGGGCGCCCACAAGGCGGCCGACGAGCTGGCGGCCATCCACAAGGAGCGCTGCGAGGACGCGCCGCTCCCCGACGCCCAGCTGTGCCCGGCCATGGAGCGCGCGAAGGTCTCCGCCGCCGATGTGGCGAAGATCGCCGACGACCTGCACGAGCTGTCGAAGGACGGCAACGGCGACCTGAAGAAGCTGGACGCGCAGCTGGTCGACCTCCAGAAGAAGGCCGACGCCCTCGCCAAGCGGGCGCCGAACCTGGACAGCGACCTGGCGGACGCCGTCAAGAAGATCAACGAGCTCAACAGGGGCGCCCACGCGGTCGCCGAGGGCGCCGACAAGGTGCACTCCGGTGTGACGAGCGCCAAGACGGGCTCCAGCGATCTCGACACGGGCGTCGGCAAGCTCAAGAAGGGCGCCGGGGAGCTCAGCGGCGGTCTGTTCAAGCTCGCCGACGGCTCCACCGAGCTCGCCGCCGGCCTCAACGACGGCGTCGACAAGATCCCGGACTACGACAAGGAGGACCGGGACCGCCGCACCGAGGTGATGGCCGACCCGGTCAAGCTCGCCGCCCAGTCGCTGCACAAGGCGGACAACTACGGCACCGGCTTCGCCCCGTACTTCATCCCGCTCTCCCTCTGGGTGGGCGCCATGGTGGCGTACATGCTGATCCAGCCGCTCAACCGGCGCGCGCTCGCCGCCGGTGCCTCCGCCTGGCGGATCGCGCTGGCCGGCTGGCTGCCGGTCGCCGCCATCGGCCTCCTCCAGGTGGCCGCCCTGATGTCCGTACTCCACTGGGGGCTGGGGCTGAAGATGGCCCACGCCGCGCTGACGGTGGCCTTCCTGGCCCTGGTCACCTGCTGCTTCGCGGCGATCATCCAGTGGCTGAACGCCCGCTTCGGCGCGGCCGGCCGGATCCTGGTGCTGGCGCTGCTGATGCTCCAGCTGACCTCGGCCGGGGGCACGTACCCCGTTCAGACCAGCCCGGGCTTCTTCAACGCGATCCACCCCTTCCTGCCGATGAGTTACGTCGTCGAGGCGCTGCGCCGGCTCATCACGGGCGGCGGCCTGGGCCCGGTCTGGCAGGCCTGCGCGGTCCTGGCGGCCTTCACCCTGGGCGCGCTGGCGCTGACGGCCGTCTCCGCCCGTCGCAAGCAGGTGTGGAGCCTGGACCGGCTCCACCCGGAGCTGACCCTGTGACCGGTCCTGTGAGAATCGACGCCATGGACACCCAGAGCAGCAGACGGCAGGCCACGCGTACGAAGCTGTACGAGGCCGCCGTGACCCTCATCGCCGAGCAGGGGTTCTCGGCGACGACGGTGGACGAGATCGCGGAACGGGCCGGGGTGGCCAAGGGCACCGTCTACTACAACTTCAAGAGCAAGACGGAGCTCTTCGAGGAGCTGCTGCGGCACGGGGTCGGCCTGCTCACGGCCTCGCTGCGGGCCGCCGCCGACGAGACGGCGGCCCGCGGCGGGACGCGGGTCGAGGCGCTGGACGCGATGATCCGCGCGGGTCTGGTCTTCATCGACCGCTACCCGTCCTTCACCCAGCTGTACGTGGCCGAGCTGTGGCGCACCAACCGGGCCTGGCAGTCCACCCTCCTGGTGGTACGCCAGGAGGCGGTGGCCGTCGTCGAGGGGGTGCTGCGGGAGGCCGTGGCGGCCGGTGAGCTGAGCGAGGAGATCGACGTCTCGTTGACGGCGGCCGCGCTGGTCGGGATGGTGCTGGTGGCGGCGCTGGACTGGCGGGCGTTCCAGAGCGAGCGCTCCATCGACGACGTCCACGCGGCGCTGTCCCGGCTGCTGCACGGGCGCGTGAGCGGACGCGGATAGGACGGGGACAGGACGCGGATAGCCGGTCCGGATGGGCTCGATCCCCCCGAGCCCGCCCGAACCGGCGTTTCCCCCGTTCCCCCGTGTCCCCCCGTTCCCTCCCCCGTGTCCCCCGTTTCCCCGTGCGTTCCCCCGCTTCCCCGTTCCGTCAGGTGCGCGGGTGCCGTTCCGCCGCCCCGTGTCGGCGGTGCCGGACCCGCGCCCCTTCCGTGGTCCCCACTCTTCCGTCCCGGCGGGCCGGGGCCCATCCGCGTCCCTACTCATCTCGCCGCCTAGGTACGAGTACTCAGACCTCCGCGTTCATGCCCAGACGCGGCGCTGTCAGTGGGGCCGGATATGGTCCCTGACATGGCACGGATTGCGGTGATCGGCGCCGGGATGGGCGCCATGGCGGCGGCGGCCCGGCTGGCTGTGGCGGGCCACCGGGTGACGGTGTACGAGCGGGCGGCGACCTACGGCGGCGCGGTGGGCAGGTTCGAGCGCGACGGCTTCGCCTTCGACACCGGCCCCGGTCTGCTGCACCTGCCCGCGGTGTACCGGGACCTGTTCGTCAAGACCGGCAAGGAGCCGCTGGAGCGGTGCGTCGAGATGGCCCAGGTGGACCCGGCCGTCCGGCATGTCTTCGCCGACGGCACGGCGGTCTCCCTGCCGAACGCGTCCCGCGCGGGTGTCGTCTCGGCGCTCGACGAGGCGCTCGGCGCGGGGGCGGGCGAGCGGTGGGGCGACTTCCTCACCCGCGCGCGGGACGCCTGGGACCGCTCGCGCCGCCCGCTGCTGGAGGAGCCGCTGCCGGCCGACGTGTCGCCGCTGCGCCGCGACCCGTACCCGGCGCTGAAGACCGGCCTGTTGCGCCGTAAGGCGACGACGCTCGCCGAGGTGGGCCGCCGGGAGCTGCGCGACCCCCGGCTGGCGGCGCTGCTGGAGAGCTACGCGCTCGCGTACGGCTTCGATCCGGCCACCGCCCCCGCCTCCGCCGCCGTGCTGCCCTACATGGAGCAGACCTTCGGCAGCTGGTACGTGACGGGCGGCGTCCGGGCGCTGGCCGACGCCGTGTACGAGCGCTGCCGGGCCCGGAAGGTCGCGTTCGTCTTCGGCGCCGAGGTGACGCGGGTGGTGGCGAAGGACGGGCGCGCCGCGGGCCTGGAGCTGGCCGACGGGACCCTGGTGGACGCGGACCAGGTGGTGGCGGGCGCGCCCATACCCGCGCTCTACCGGGACCAGGTGCTGGAGTGGGAGAGCCAGGACGAGTGGCCCCGCCACCAAGAGGCGATACACACCGGGCGGGTGACCCTGTGCCTCGCCCTGCGCGGCGCGCGGCCCGCCGACGCGGTGCACCGGACGGTGGTGCACTCCACCGACCGCGCGGACGAGCTGGACGGCCTCGCGCACGGCCGGCTCTGCGACCGGCCGACGGTGACGGTGCTGCGCCCCGACGACGAGCGGCTGCGTCCGGACGGCGACCATGAGGCGATCACGGTCACCGCGACCGTCCCCGCGGGCGGCGCCTGGGCGTCGGAGAACCTGTGGGGCGAGGGCGGGGCGGACGCGGGGGTGAGCGCCTTCGCCGACCGGATGCTGGAGGCCGCGGAGGCGGCCGTACCGGGGCTGCGGGAGCGGCTGCTGTGGCGGGAGGTGCGCACCCCGGCGGACACCTTCCGGGAGACGGGCACGTACCAGGTGCCGGGCCCGGCGCTGGCGGGGGCGGGCGGCGCGCTGCTCCCGGCGGCCAATCCGGCGCCGCTGCCGGGGCTCCACTTCGCCGGCGGCTGGGCGCACCCGGGCGGCGGGCTGGCGCACGCCGGGATGTCGGGCGCCCTGGTGGCGGGGCTGATCGTGGAGGGCGCCGCCTTCCGCGGCTCCCAGTAGCGGGGCGCCGGTGGCGGCGCCCCGGGGCAGTACCCCGGTGCCTCAGTAGCGGTACTGCGGGTCGTTCGGGTCGTAGCCGTACGGGGACGGCTGCCCGGGCGGCGGCGGGGGGTACTGCCCCTCCGCGTCGCGCTGCTGCGGCACCCACACACCGCCGGGGGGCGTGTCGCCGCCGAACTGCCCGGCGTAGGGGTCGCCGTAGGGCTGCTGGCCGCCGTAGCCGTCGTACATGCCGTACGGCTGGGCGCCGGGTGCCGGGCCGGCCGCGCTGGGGCCGATGTACGGGTCCGAGTAGGTGGCGTACTGCTGCTGGCCGGTGCCGTAGTCGTAGGACGCGGTGTACGTGTAGGCGTCCTGCTGGTCGTAGCCGGCCGGGGAGGGGCTCCCGAAGCCGGTGTCGTACGCGGCGGCCCGGTCGGCGGCACCGCCCGGGTCGTCGGCCCGGTCGCCGCCGTAGCCGGTGGGGCCCGTGTAGACGCCGTACTGCCCGGTCTCGTCCGGGAGCGGCTGCGGCTCGTAGACGGCCGTGGTCTCGGCGGGCCCGGCCTCGGGCGCCGGTTCGGGCGTGTCGTACGCCAGGTCCGTGACCTCCAGCGTGGGCGCGGCGGTGCTCCCCCCGCCCCGGCGACGGCGGCTCGCGCCGGGGCGGCCGCCGAGCGCCCAGCCCGTGGAGAAGCCGCGCCGGAAGGAGAGCGTGACGTACGTCTGGCCGACGGCGAACGCGAGCGCGCCACCGATGATCACCGCGACGGAGGGCAGCAGGACGCCCAGCACCACGCCCAGGAAGCCGGCGAAGGCGAGCAGGCGCCACCGCAGCCGGGCCTTGTACTGCAGGAGCACTTCACCGAGCAGCCACAGCGCGACGATTCCGAACGCGATGTAGAGGACCGTCCAGCCCATGCCCGCCCCTCTCGTACGGCCGCCGCCCCGGGACGTGGCGGGTACGGCCGGTCAGGACTGCGTGTGCAGTCCGAGATTTTCGTAGATCTCGAGCGTCGCGGTGGAGTTGTTCAGCGTGATGAAGTGCAGCCCGGGGACGCCCTCGGACAGCAGACGAGCGCCGAACTCCGTTGCGAACTCGATGCCAATGGAGCGTACAGCGGCCGGATCGTCCTTGACGGCGAGGATGCGCTCTTTCAGGGCGGGCGGGAAGTGCGCATTGCTCAGCCGGGCGAATCGCTCGATCTGCTTGACGTTCGTCACCGGCATGATCTCCGGGATGATCGGCGTCTCGCAGCCCTTGGCCGTGACCCGGTCGCGGAGCCGCAGGTAGTCCTCCGGGTCGAAGAACATCTGGGTGATGGCGTAGTCGGCGCCCGCCCGGCACTTGTCCACGAAGTGGCGGATGTCCGTGTCCCAGTCGGTGGAGCGGGGGTGCATCTCCGGGAAGGCGGCGACGCCCACGCAGAAGTCGCCGGACTCCTTGATCAGCCGGACGAGGTCGGCGGCGTACCTGACGCCCTGCGGGTGCGGGACCCACTCGCCCATCGGGTCGCCGGGCGGGTCGCCCCGGACGGCGAGGATGTTGCGGATGTCGGCGTCGGCGTACTGGCCGATCATGTTGCGCAGCTCGGCGATGGTGTGGTCGACCGCGGTGAGGTGCGCGACGGGCGTGAGGGTGGTGTCGGCGGCGATCTGCTCGGTGGCCTTGACGGTCCCGGCACGGGTGGAGCCGCCGGCTCCGTAGGTCACGGAGACGAAGCTCGGCGCCACCGCCTCGACCCGGCGCAGCGCGTTCCAGAGGTTCCGCTCGCCCTTCTCGGTCTTGGGCGCCCAGAACTCGAAGGAGTACGTCGTCTTGCCGGTCGCGAGCAGATCGCGCACGGTGTGGGCGCGATCTGTCCTGGTTGAGGGTGTGCCAAGGGCCATACGGGCAGGTTAACGACGGCGGGTCCGTCACCCAACCGGAGCAGGTGAATTCGTCCGTTTTGCCGGGTTGTTGTCCACCCATCGGACACATCGGGGCCCACGCCCCCTCGGACGACCCCTCGGCGGTCTCCGCTCGGACGGTCTGCTCGGACGACCGGCTCAGGCGGCCCGCTCGCGCACCCGCTTGGCCAGCGACGCCACCGCGGCCGCCGGGTCGTCGGCCTCGGTGATCGCCCGTACGACGACGATCCTGCGCGCACCGGCGTCCAGGACCTGGTCCAGGTTGTCCGCGTCGATGCCCCCGATCGCGAACCAGGGCCGCCGCTGGTCCAGCGACGCGGCGTACCGGACGAGGTCCAGCCCCGGCGCGTACCGCCCGGGCTTGGTGGGCGTCGGCCAGCACGGCCCGGTGCAGAAGTAGTCGACGCCGGGCTCGGCGACCGCCGCGTCGACCTCCGCCTCGCCGTGCGTGGAGCGGCCTATCAGCACCTCGCCACCGAGGATCGCTCGCGCGGCCGGGACCGGCAGGTCGCCCTGGCCCAGGTGCAGCACGTCGGAGCCGATGGCGTGCGCCACGTCGGCCCGGTCGTTCACCGCGAGCAGCTTGCCGTGGCGGCGGCAGGCGTCCGCGAACACCTCCAGGTGCTCCAGCTCCTCGCCGGCCTCCATGCCCTTGTCGCGCAGCTGGACGATGTCCACACCGGAGGCGAGCACGGCGTCGAGGAACTCGGGCAGGTCCCCCTGGCGCTTCCGGGCGTCCGTGCACAGGTACAGCCGGGCGTCGGACAGGAGCGCGCGTGCGGTGGCCATCAGAGGTTCCCCCCGTTGGTGCGGTGGTGTACGGACCGGCCGCGCGCGAGCGCGGGCCGGCCCGTACACCACCTGGTGTCGGTGTTCGTTCGGTTCGTCAGACGGCGAGCGCCTGGGCTCGGCGCTTCACCTCCGTGCCGCGATTCTCGCTGAGCGCCTGCGCGGGCGTGCCCGGCAGGGACGGGTCGGGGGTGAAGAGCCACTCCAGCATCTCTTCGTCGGTGAAGCCGTCGTCCCGCAGCAGCGTCAGGGTCCCGGAGAGGCCCTTGAGGACCTTGCCGTCCTTGATGAAGGCGGCAGGGACCTGCAGCGTCCGGTTCTCACCGCGGCGCACGGCGATCAGCTGGCCCTCCTTGACCAGCTGCCGCACGCGCGTCACCTCGACATCCAGCATTTCCGCGATGTCGGGCAGGTGGAGCCAGGCGGGGACGAGAGCATCGATCTTTGCGTCAATCTCGGTCACGGGACAAGCGTGCCATCCCGGACTGACACGCGGTACCCGGGCTGGGCCGAGGGCGCGTCGCAAGCGCCACGGAGCCACGGAAACAGCGAGACACGTCCTACGCCAGAGCCGCGGCCTTCAGGGGTACGGACGGGTCGGCGACCTGTTCCGCGTCGAGCGGTGTGCCCGCTTCGATCAGCTTGCGGCCCTGCGCCAGGTCCCGGGGGCGGCCGACCGCCAGCAGGGCGACCAGGACGTTCTCCCGCAGCCACGCGACGGACCAGGAGGCACCGGCCGGATCGCCGCGCCACACCATCGCGTCAGCGGCCCCGTGGTGGCCCGCGTACTGCACGAAGCGGCCGAACTGCTCGGACCAGAAGTACGGCACCGGGTCGTACGGGTGCGGCGCCTCGCCCACGATCCCGGCCGCGACCGTGCGCGGCCCCTGGAGGGCGTTGTCCCAGTGGTGGACCAGCAGCCGCTCGCCGTAGCGGGCGGAGGGGAAGGAGGCGCAGTCGCCGACGGCGTACACATCGGGCACGGAGGTGCGCAGGTGGTCGTCCGCGAGGACGGCGCCGGCGGTGCCGAGGGCGATGCCGGAGCCGGTCAGCCAGTCGGTGGCGGGCCGGGCGCCGATGCCGACGACCACCGCCCCGGCGGGCAGGATCCGGCCGTCCTCCAGGGCCACCTCGCCCGGTTCGACGTGCCCCACGCGCGCGTCGGTCAGGAGTTTGGCGCCGGCCTCCTCGTACCAGTCGGCCATCGGAGCGGCGACCTCGGCCGGCAGGGCGCCCGCCAGCGGCCGTTCCGCGGCCTCCACGACCGTCACCGCGCAGCCCGCCTCGAGGGCGGCCGTGGTGAACTCGGCACCGATCCAGCCGGCGCCGACGACCACGATGTCGTGCTGCGCGGCGAGGACGGGGCGCAGCCGCTCGGCGTCGTCGAGGGTGCGCAGCAGATGGACGCCGGGGACGCCCTCGGAGCCGGGCAGCGCCAGGGGCACGGCGCCGGTCGCGATGACCAGCACGTCGTAGGGAACGGGTCCCTCCTCCGTGTCGATCTCGTGCGCGAGGGGGCGTACGCCGGTCACGGACAGGCCCAGGCGCAGGTCGATGGAGAGGGCTTCGAAGTCGACCTCGAAGGCGGAGCCCTCCGCCGTGCCGAGCAGGACCGCCTTGGACAGCGGCGGGCGGTCGTACGGCTGGTGCGGCTCGGCGCCGATCAGCAGCACCGGCCCCGTGAAGCCCTGTTCGCGCAGGGCCACGGCGGTCTGTACACCGGCTATTCCGGCTCCGACGATGACGACGCGCCGCTCGGCCGCGGGCCGCTCTGTATGCATCTCTGTATGCATCCGCTCGCTCACGCGATCACCATACGTAGGTGACGCGATGTCGGGCCAGAGTGAAGACACCCTTACTGCCCGTTGAGCGGTCGGGTTAGGCTGGCCGCCGTAGAGCACTCGCGGGAGCCCGGACGCACCGGGCTGAGAGGGAGGCTGGACGGCCTCCGACCGTACGAACCTGATCCGGGTCATGCCGGCGAAGGGAGGGGCTGGACGCCCATGCATCCACGTGGATCGACACGTACGGGATCGACACGTACAGGCTCGGCTGTCTCGGATGTCCTCGTCATCGGGGGCGGGATCATCGGCCTGGTCACGGCCTGGCGGGCGGCGCGGCGGGGGCTGCGCACCGCCGTCGTCGACCCCGAGCCGGGCGGCGGGGCCGCCCAGGTCGCGGCGGGCATGCTCGCCGCGGTCACCGAGCTCCACTACGGCGAGGAGACGCTCCTCGCCCTCAACCTCGCGTCGGCGCGCCGCTACCCGGACTTCGTCGCCGAGCTCCGGGACGCGTCGGGCGGCCTCGACGTCGGCTACCGCGCGTGCGGCACGCTGGCCGTCGCGCTGGACGCCGACGACCGCGCCCATCTGCGTGAGCTGCACGCGCTGCAGAGCCGCTGCGGCCTGGACTCCGAGTGGCTCAACGGCCGCGAGTGCCGCCGTCTGGAGCCCATGCTGGCGCCCGGCGTACGCGGCGGGCTGCGGGTGGACGGCGACCACCAGGTCGATCCGCGGCGGCTCGCGGCGGCCCTGGTCGCCGCGTGCGAGCGGGCCGGGGTGGTCTTCCACCGCGGCTGGGCGGACCGGCTGACGGTGGTGCGGGAGCGGGCCGCCGGGGCGGTCTTGAAGGACGGCACGGAACTCGCCGCCGATCAGGTGGTGCTGGCCGCGGGGAGCCTCAGCGGCCGGCTCGGCGGCGTACCGGACGATGTGCTTCCGCCGGTACGGCCCGTCAAGGGGCAGGTGCTGCGTCTGACGGTGCCGCGCGCGTACGCGCCGTTCCTCTCCCGGACGGTGCGGGCGGTGGTACGCGGCAGCCATGTCTACCTCGTGCCGCGTGAGAACGGCGAGCTGGTCGTCGGCGCCACGAGCGAGGAGCTCGGCTGGGACACCACGGTCACCGCGGGCGGGGTCTACGAGCTGCTGCGCGACGCGCACGAGCTGGTGCCGGGGATCACCGAGCTGCCGCTGACCGAGACCCGCGCGGGGCTGCGCCCGGGCTCGCCCGACAACGCGCCGCTGCTGGGCCCGAGCGCCCTGCCGGGGCTGCACCTGGCGACCGGGCACTACCGCAACGGGGTGCTGCTGACGCCGGTCACCGGGGACGTGATGGCCGAGGTGCTGGTGAGCGGTGAGCTGCCGGAGCAGGCGCGTCCGTTCGCCCCGGACCGCTTCTCCGCGGCCCCCTCCTCTGCCTCTTCCGCCCCCTCTTCCGTCTCTTCCGTCTCTCCGGTTGGAGTGTCATGAACGTCTCCGTGAACGGCGAGGCCCGCGAGCTCGCCGCCCCGACCACGCTCGACGCGCTGGTCGCCACCCTCACCACCGCGCCGTCCGGTGTCGCCGCCGCCGTCAACGAGACCGTCGTCCCGCGCAGCCAGTGGGCCGGGACGCTGCTCGGCGACGGCGACCGCGTCGAGGTCCTGACCGCGGTCCAGGGGGGCTGAACCATGGCGGACGACCGTCTCACCATCGCCGGGACCGCCTTCGACTCCCGGCTGATCATGGGTACGGGCGGGGCGCCCAGCCTCGACGTACTGGAACGCGCCCTCGCCGCCAGCGGCACCGAGCTGACGACCGTGGCGATGCGCCGGCTCGACCCGACCGTCCGGGGCTCGGTCCTGTCCGTCCTCGACAAGCTGGGCATCCGCGTCCTGCCGAACACCGCGGGCTGCTTCACCGCGGGCGAGGCGGTCCTGACGGCCCGACTCGCGCGGGAGGCGCTCGGCACGGACTGGATCAAGCTGGAGGTGGTGGCCGACGAGCGGACGCTGCTGCCCGATCCCGTCGAGCTGCTCGACGCGGCCGAGACGCTGGTCGACGACGGCTTCACGGTCCTGCCGTACACCAACGACGACCCGGTGCTCGCGCGCAAGCTGGAGGACGTCGGCTGTGCGGCGATCATGCCGCTCGGCTCGCCGATCGGCTCGGGGCTCGGCATCCGCAACCCGCACAACTTCCAGCTGATCGTGGAGCACGCGCGCGTGCCGGTGATCCTGGACGCGGGCGCCGGTACGGCATCCGACGCGGCGCTCGCCATGGAGCTCGGCTGCTCGGCGGTGATGCTGGCCTCGGCGGTGACGCGGGCGCAGGAGCCGGTGCTGATGGCCGAGGCGATGCGCCACGCGGTCGAGGCGGGCCGCCTCGCGTACCGCGCCGGGAGGATCCCGCGCCGGCACTTCGCGGAGGCGTCGTCCCCGCTGGAGGGGCGCGCGGTCCTGGACCCGGAGCGGCCGGCGTTCTGACGTGCGCGTGTGACACCGCCGGGCCCGCGGGCCCTCGGCGGTGTCACAGCTCGGCTGCAGTCGCGCCGGGGGTCCGTACGGGGCGGCGGGGGTGTCGGTGCGGGCTCGTAGACTCGGGCGGGTGGATACGACCCTGCACGACCCGCTCGTGGGCCAGCTGCTCGACGGCCGCTACCGAGTCGAGGCGCGCATCGCCGTCGGGGGCATGGCCACGGTGTACCGGGCCCTGGACACCCGGCTCGACCGGGTGCTCGCGCTCAAGGTGATGCACCCCGCCCTCGCGACGGACGCGACCTTCGTCGAGCGCTTCATCCGCGAGGCCAAGTCCGTGGCGCGGCTCTCGCACCCGAATGTGGTGGGGGTCTTCGACCAGGGCGCCGACGGGGCCTACGTGTACCTCGCCATGGAGTACGTCGCGGGCTGCACCCTCCGCGACGTGCTGCGCGAGCGCGGCGCACTGCGCCCGCGGGCCGCGCTCGACATCCTGGAGCCGGTGCTGGCCGCGCTGGGCGCCGCGCACCGGGCGGGCTTCGTCCACCGGGACATGAAGCCGGAGAACGTCCTGATCGGGGACGATGGCCGGGTCAAGGTCGCCGACTTCGGGCTCGTACGGGCCGTCGGCGCCGCCACCAACACCACCGGGTCCGTGCTCGGCACCGTGTCGTACCTGGCGCCGGAGCAGATCGAGGATGGCGCCGCCGACACCCGTACCGATGTGTACGCGTGCGGTGTGGTCCTGTACGAGATGCTGACCGGCGCCAAGCCGCACTCCGGCGACACGCCCGCCCAGGTCCTCTACCAGCACCTGAACGCCGACGTGCCGGCCCCGTCCGCCGCCGTGCCGGGGCTCGCGGTGGAGCTGGACGAGCTGGTGGCGCTGGCCACGGCCCGCAACCCCGAGGTCCGCCCGTACGACGCCGTGGCGCTCCTCGCGCACGCCCGCGAGGCCCGGGCCGCGCTCGGCGACGAGCAGCTGGACCTGGACCCGCCGCAGACGCACACACCGGCGGGCGCCGGGGACGGCGGCGACGGCGGTCCGGAGGACGTGACCAGCGTGATCGCGCGTCCGCTGCCCGAACCGCAGGAGCCGGTCCAGCACACCAGCCGCCTGGAGGTGCCGCCGCCGGCCCCGCGGCCCGAGCGGCCGGCGGCGGTGCGCGCCCCCCGCCGCGGGATGGTCGCCGCCCTCGTGGCCGTCCTCCTCGTCCTGGGTGTCGGCGCGGGCGTCTGGTACATCAACTCGGGCCAGTTCACCCGTGTCCCGACGCTCCTGGGCCAGACCCAGGCGCAGGCGGAGCAGCGGCTCACGGACGCCGGTCTCGACGTGCAGGGCGTCAAGCGCGCCTACAGCAGCGCCTACGAGCGGGGCACGGTCATGGCCAGCGACCCCGCCCCGGGCGAGCGGATCCGTGACAACGGCTCCGTGACGCTCACCATCTCCCGCGGCCCCGAGATCGTGAAGGTCCCCGACCTCGAGGGCAAGCCGCTCGCCGAGGCGAAGCGCGAGCTGACCAAGGCCGGTCTCACGCCCGGCGTGGTCACCAAGGCCTTCAGCCGGGAGATCGAGCAGGGCGCGGTGATCAGCACCGACCCGGCGCCCGGCACGAAGCGCAACCCCGACTCCGCCGTCGCCCTCGTGGTCAGCCGGGGCGCCCCGGTCGACGTTCCGGACGTCACCGGCGACCCGGTCCGGGACGCCACCCGTACGCTGGAGGCGGCCGGGTTCGCCGTGAAGGTCGCCCCCGAGCGGGTGCACTCGGCCCAGGACGCGGGCGCCGTCGCCAGCCAGTCCCCCGCCGACGGCCGCCAGGCCGCCAAGGGCGACACGGTGACGCTCACCGTCTCCAAGGGCCCCCGCATGATCGCCGTGCCCGACGTCACGGGCGACAGCGTCGACGACGCGCGGCGCGAGCTGGAGGCCGCCGGCTTCGAGGTGGAGGTCGAGAAGGCCTTCCCCTTCCTGAGCGACACCGTGAGCAGCCAGTCGGTGCCGGGCGGCGAGGAGGCCCCCGAGGGCAGCACCATCACCATCAAGACCAAGGGAATCTGAGCACCCATGCGCAACCCCGTCGGCGGCCATGTCCCCGTGGCCGGCGGCCTCGCCAAGACCGGCCTGTCGTACGCCCGCGAGCTCGGCGCCGAGACCGTCCAGGTCTTCGTCGCCAACCCCCGCGGCTGGGCGACCCCCGCCGGGAACCCGGCGCAGGACGAGCTGTTCCGCGCCGAGTGCGCCGCCGAGGGGATACCGGCGTACGTCCACGCCCCATATCTGATCAACTTCGGTTCCCACACCGAGGCGACCGTCGAGTACTCGGTGGCGTCGCTGCGCCACTCGCTGCGCCGCGCCCGGCAGATCGGCGCACTGGGCGTGGTGGTGCACACCGGTTCGGCGACCGGGGGCCGCCCCCGCGAGGAGGCCCTCGCGCAGGTGCGCACGCACATGCTGCCGCTGCTCGACGAGCTGACGCACGACGACGACCCGTTCCTGCTGCTGGAGTCGACGGCCGGGCAAGGTGCCTCGCTCTGCTCCCGGACGTGGGACTTCGGCCCGTACTTCGAGGCGCTCGACGCCCACCCCAAGCTGGGCATCTGCCTGGACACCTGCCACATCTTCGCGGCCGGGCACGACCTCACCGGCGAGCACGGCATGCGGCAGACGCTGGACCTGCTGGTGGAGACGGTCGGGGAAGGACGGCTGAAGCTGATCCACGCCAACGACTCCAAGGACGTGGTGGGCGCCCACAAGGACCGCCACGCGAACATCGGCGCCGGCCACATCGGCGAGGAGCCGTTCCGTGAGCTGATGCGCCACCCGGCGACCGAGGGTGTGCCCCTGATCATCGAGACGCCCGGCGGCAAGGAAGGCCACGCGGCGGATGTGGAGCGGCTGAAGAAGCTCCGGTGACATCACCCCTTGAGGGAATACCCCTAGGGTATACGGTTCTTGCTGTCGGCAGGAACCGCTACCGGACGTTGGGGGATCTCATGCGGCACGACAGCCACGCGGAGCACAGCGAACACGCGCACACGCACCACGAGAACCACGAGCAGCCCGAGAACCACGAGCAGCACCAGCATCACGAGCAGCACCACCAGCACCACGAGCAGCACCACGAACATCACCAGCACCACATGGGCGGCGGCAAGGTCAGCTGGTCCATGGCGGCCCAGGCCACGCTCCACTGCCTCACCGGATGCGCCATCGGCGAGGTCCTGGGCATGGTCATCGGCACCGCCCTCGGCTGGGGCAACCTCCCCACCATGGCCCTGGCGATCGTCCTCGCCTTCACCTTCGGCTACGCGCTCACCCTGCGCGGCATCCTCAAGGCGGGCGTCGACTTCAAGACCGCCTTCAAGGTCGCCCTCGCCGCCGACACGCTCTCCATCGCCGTCATGGAGATCATCGACAACGGCGTGCTCGCCCTCTGGCCCGGCGCCATGGACGCCCACCTGACGGACGCCTTCTTCTGGGGAGTGCTCGCCTTCGCCCTCTTCGCCGCCTTCGTCATCACCACACCCGTCAACAAGTGGATGATCGGCCGCGGCAAGGGACACGCCGTGGTGCACCAGTACCACCACTGACCAGCGCGGTCGCCTACCTACCCGGGAGGGGTATTACAGCTCCGGACCGTCCCCCGGCTCCTCCTGGTACGAGTACCGCTGCTCCCGCCACGGGTCGCCGATGTTGTGATAGCCGCGCTCTTCCCAGAAGCCGCGGCGATCGGCGGTCATGTACTCCACGCCCCGGACCCATTTGGGCCCCTTCCAGGCGTACAGATGCGGCACGATCAGCCGCAGCGGGAAGCCGTGCTCGGCGGTGAGCAACTCACCGTCCTTGTGGGTGGCGAAAATCGAGCGGTCCGACGCGAAGTCCGAGAGCCGCATGTTGGCGCTGAAGCCGTACTCCGCCCACACCATCACATGGCTGACACCGGCGGCCGGCGGGGCCAACTCCAGGATCGTACGGGCGGGGACGCCACCCCATTCGGCCCCCAGCATGCTGAATTTCGTCACGCAGTGCAGGTCGGCCACGACCGTGGAGAACGGCAGGGCCGAGAACTCCTCATGGGTCCAGCTGTGCTTCTCGCCGTCCGCCGTGGCGCCGAAGACCTGGAACTCCCAGCGGTCCGGCTTGAACTTGGGGACGGGGCCGTAATGGGTGACCGGCCAGCCGCGCTGCAGTCGCTGGCCCGGCGGAAGCTCGGACTCCCCTGCCTCCCGGTGTTCCTCGCTCCCTGGGTGACCCATGCCTCAATGGTGACAGACCGGGAGGGGTGGTCATGACCAGGGACGGGACGGTACAGAGCCGGATTCGGGCAACTCCCACTAAGCCTGTACTTACTGGACGACCTCCCTCGGCGGTGCGAGGATGCGCGGCATCGGCACGTGCCCCCGATCACACGCGCGGAAGGAGCCTTTGCGATGCAGGGCGACCCCGAGGTCATCGAATTCCTCAACGAGCAGCTGACGGCCGAGCTGACGGCGATCAACCAGTACTTCCTGCACGCGAAGATGCAGGAGAACAACGGGTGGACGAAGCTCGCGAAGTACACCCGTGCGGAGTCGTTCGACGAGATGAAGCACGCCGAGGTGCTCACCGACCGGATCCTCTTCCTGGACGGCCTCCCGAACTACCAGCGGCTCTTCCACGTCCGCGTGGGCCAGACCCTCACGGAGATGTTCCAGGCGGACCGCCAGGTCGAGGTGGAGGCGATCGACCGGCTCAAGCGCGGCATCGAGGTCATGCGCACCAAGGGCGACATCACGTCGGCGAACATCTTCGAGTCGATCCTCGCGGACGAGGAGCACCACATCGACTACCTCGACACCCAGCTGGACCTGATCGACAAGCTCGGGGAGGCGCTGTACATCGCCCAGCTGATCGAGCAGCCGGACAGCTAGGCGGCCGGACAGCTGAACGGCGGGACAGCCGGGCGTCCGGACGGGCTGTTACGCGGCCTCGACCAGCGGTTCGGCGGTCTCCGCGACGTCGGCCGTGAGGGCGGGCCTGCCCTGGTCCACCAGCTCGCGCCGCGGGCAGTTGCCGCGGCCGAGGATGGCCTGGATCCGGCGTACGCACGACCCGCAGTCGGTGCCGGCCTTGCAGGCCGAGGCTATCTGGCGGGGCGTGCAGGCGCCGGCGTCCGCGTGTTCCTTGACCTGCTTCTCCGTGACACCGAAGCACGAGCAGACGTACACGCGGTCACCTCCCTGCGGATCCGGACACGGGTCGGACGGCCAATGGTTCTGGAAGCCCTTCCCGATTCCTCGGTGAGGCTAACCTAACCTTACCCCGCACCCCCGGAGCGCAACAGCCGGGAAGCCGACGAAAAAGCCGATGGGGCGCGGATCACATGGATCCGCGCCCCATCGGCACGTCAAGGCTGTTTCCAGCCAAGATCACCCGTCAACAACCATCACCCGGGATCACTGGTCGCGGTACATCTCCGCCACCAGGAAGGCCAGGTCCAGCGACTGGCTGCGGTTGAGCCGCGGGTCGCAGGCGGTCTCGTAGCGCTGGTGCAGGTCGTCGACGAAGATCTCGTCGCCGCCGCCCACACACTCGGTGACGTCGTCGCCGGTCAGCTCCACGTGGATGCCTCCCGGGTGCGTACCGAGCTCCTTGTGGACCTCGAAGAAGCCCTTGACCTCGTCGAGCACGTCGTCGAAACGGCGCGTCTTGTGGCCCGAGGCCGCCTCGAAGGTGTTGCCGTGCATCGGGTCGGTCACCCAGGCCACCATGGCGCCGGACGCCGTGACCTTCTCGACCAGCTCGGGAAGCTTGTCGCGGACCTTGTCGGCGCCCATGCGGACGATGAAGGTCAGCCGGCCGGGCTCGCGGTCCGGGTCGAGGCGGTCGATGTACGTCAGCGCCTCGTCGACCGTCGTCGTCGGGCCGAGCTTGATGCCGATGGGGTTGCGGATCCGCGACGCGAACTCGATGTGCGCGCCGTCCAGCTGGCGGGTGCGCTCACCGATCCAGACCATGTGGCCGGACGTGTCGTACAGGTGCCCGGTCCGCGAGTCGACGCGGGTCAGCGCCGACTCGTAGTCCAGCAGCAGCGCCTCGTGGGAGGCGTAGAACTCGACCGTGCGGAACTCGGCCGGGTCGGTGCCGCAGGCCTTCATGAAGTTCAGCGCGTTGTCGATCTCGCGCGCCAGCTGCTCGTAGCGCTGCCCGGACGGCGACGACTTCACGAAGTCCTGGTTCCAGGCGTGCACCTGGCGCAGGTCGGCGTAGCCGCCGGTGGTGAAGGCGCGCACCAGGTTCAGCGTCGAGGCCGACGCCTGGTACATGCGCTTCAGCCGCTGCGGGTCCGGGACGCGGGCCGCCTCGGTGAACTCGAAGCCGTTGACGGAGTCGCCGCGGTAGGTCGGCAGGGTCACGCCGTCGCGGGTCTCGGTCGGCTTGGAGCGCGGCTTGGAGTACTGGCCGGCGATCCGTCCCACCTTCACGACGGGCACGGAGGCGGCGTAGGTGAGGACGGCACCCATCTGGAGCAGCGTCTTGAGTTTGGCGCGGATGTGCTCCGCGCTCACAGCGTCGAAGGACTCGGCGCAGTCGCCACCCTGGAGCAGGAACGCCTCGCCCCTGGCGACGGCTCCCATCCGGGCGCGCAGCTGGTCACACTCGCCTGCGAAGACGAGCGGCGGATACGACTCGAGGTCCGCGATCACATCGCGCAGAGCCTCGGCATCGGGGTACTCGGGCTGCTGCGCCGCGGGCAGGTCTCGCCAGGTCGCCTGGGCGGCGACGGCTTCGGAATCAGCGTTCACGGTCACGCCTCAACAGTACGGGGTTGTCCGCGATCCGTTCCGGCGAGCCCGCCTGGTGAGACAGAACGGTCAGATCCGTCTCACCAGGGGCACCCCCGCAGTGGCGGGGACCACACTGCACCGATCTGAAGCAGAGTCGGACCACCCCCGCTGATGCGGGGAACCAACCCGTCCAACGATTCGATCACCCGGCGGACACGGTACCCATGCGCTAGGGTGCCGGACATGTACGCGCAGAAGACCCAGACGATCCAGAACTGGTGGTGGACCGCTCATCCGGCGGCCCACTGATTCGCGTACGCACCGACACCGCGAAGGCCGCCCGAGGGGCGGCCTTCCTCCGTTTCACGGGCCGTTCCTCTCCTCCCGGAAGGAACGCACCGCATGAACCTCGACCGACTGCTCGACGACGAGTCGCCCTGCCCGCCCTTCGCCCTGCTGCGCCGCCGTACGCCCGGTCGTGATCACGACACCGTCGAGGTGCTGATCGGCGCCGTCCACGAGGCGGAGCGCCTCGCGGACATCCCCGTCGGTCCGCGCCCCACGCTCGCGCTGGTGCCGTTCCGGCAGCTGCGGGAGCGCGGCTTCGACGTACGCGACGACGGGACGCCGCTGTCGGTGCTCGTCGCCGACGAGACGTACGAGCTGCCGCTCGCCGAGGTGCTGGAGCGGCTGCCCGCGCACGACGTGGTGGTGGAGGGCGGGGGCTTCGACGTCTCGGACGAGGAGTACGCCGGTACCGTACGGCGGGTCATCGAGGACGAGATCGGGCGGGGCGAGGGCGCGAACTTCGTCATCCGGCGTACGTACCGGGGCGCGATCCCCGGGTTCGGGCGGCGGGACGCGCTGGCGCTGTTCCGGCGACTGCTCACCGGTGAGCGGGGCGCGTACTGGACCTTCGTCGTCCACACCGGCGAGCGCACCCTGGTGGGCGCGAGCCCGGAGGTGCATGTCCGCATGTCCGGCGGCACGGTCGTGATGAACCCGATCAGCGGCACGTACCGCTATCCGGCGGGCGGGCCGACGGCCGAGGACCTGCTGGCCTTCCTCGCCGACCGCAAGGAGACCGACGAGCTCTCCATGGTCGTGGACGAGGAACTGAAGATGATGTGCACCGTCGGCGACATGGGCGGGGTGGTGGTCGGGCCGCGGCTGAGGGAGATGGCGCACCTGGCGCACACCGAGTACGAGCTGCGCGGCCGCTCCTCGCTGGACGTGCGGGAGGTGCTGCGCGAGACGATGTTCGCGGCCACGGTCACCGGGTCGCCGGTGCAGAACGCGTGCCGGGTCATCGAGCGCCATGAGCCCCTCGGGCCGGACGGTGGCGGCCGGGGCTACTACGCGGGCGCCCTGGCGCTGCTCGGTACGGACGCGAGCGGGGCGCAGACGCTGGATTCGCCGATCCTGATCCGTACGGCGGACATCGCGGCCGACGGCGAGCTGCGTGTGCCGGTCGGCGCCACGCTGGTGCGGCACTCGCTTCCGGAGAGCGAGGTCGCCGAGACGCATGCCAAGGCGGCGGGGGTGCTGGCGGCGCTGGGCGTGCGGCCGGGGCGGCCGGAGGAGGAGTCCGTACGGCCCGCGCGGCTGGCGGACGACCCGCGGGTGCGGGCGGCGCTGGACGCCCGGCGCGCCGACCTGGCGCCGTTCTGGCTGAAGATGCAGGACCGGCCCGCCGCCCCGGCCGCCGGGCACGCGCTGGTGGTGGACGCGGAGGACACCTTCACGTCGATGCTCGCGCACCTGCTGCGCGCGTCGGGCCTGGAGGTGACGGTCCGCCGCTTCGACGAGCCGGGGCTGCGGGAGGCGGTGCTCGCACACGAGGGTCCGGTGGTGCTGGGGCCGGGGCCCGGCGATCCGGGCGACCTGGCCGATCCGAAGATGCGCTCGCTGCGGGCGCTCGCCACCGAGCTCGTCCGCCGGGCCGGCGGCCACCGGCACGGCCTGGTCGGGGTGTGCCTCGGCCATGAGCTGATCGCGGCCGAGCTGGGGCTGCCGATCGTGCGCAAGGAGGTGCCGTTCCAGGGCGCCCAGGTGCGGATCGACCTGTTCGGTACGCCGGAGACGGTGGGGTTCTACAACAGCTTCACGGCCCGCTGCGACGACGGGACCGCCGCCGAGCTGGCGGCGCACGGCGTCGAGATCAGCCGCGACGCGGCGACGGGCGAGGTGCACGCGCTGCGCGGGCCGGGCTTCGCGGGCGTGCAGTTCCACCCGGAGTCGGTGCTCACGCTGCGCGGCGCGGCGGTCGTGCGGGAGCTGCTGCGGGCGCTGGAGGTCAGCCCGCGATGAGGTCGCCGGGCGGCGGGACCAGGACGTTCTCGCTGCGGCGGCCGGCCACGTAGTCGGTGATGTTCCGCACCGTCGTCGCGATGATCTCGGTCACCGCGTCGACGGTGTAGTACGCCTGGTGGGAGGTGACCAGGACGTTCGGGAAGGTCATCAGCCGGGCGAGGGTGTCGTCGGTGACGGGCTCCAGGGACTTGTCGAGGTAGAAGAGACCGGCCTCCGCCTCGTAGACGTCGAGGCCGACGCCGGTGAAGCGGCCGGCGCGCAGCTCGGTGACGAGGGCGTCGGTGTCGACCAGGCCGCCGCGGCTGGAGTTCACCAGGATGGCGTCGTCCTTCATGGCCTTGAGCGCGGCGGCGTCGACCAGGTGGCGGGTCTCCGGCACCAGCGGGACGTGCAGGCTGAGGACGTCGGAGGCGGCGAAGAGCTCCTCCTTCTCGACGTACCGCATGCCGAGCGCGACGCAGGCGGGGTTGGGGGCGAGGTCCCAGCCGAGGAGGTTCATGCCGAAGCCGTGGGCGATCCGGGCGAACGCCTCGCCGATCCTGCCGGTGCCGAGGACGCCGGCCGTGCGGCCGTGCAGGTCGTGGCCGAGCAGTCCGTCGAGGCGGAAGTCGAAGTCGCGGGTGCGGATGGCGGCGCGGACGAGGCGGCGGTTGACGGCCATCGCGAGCGCCCAGGCGAATTCGGCGACGGAGTAGGGCGAGTAGGAGGACACGCGGGCGACCGTGAGGCCGAGCTGCCGGGCGGCGGTGAGGTCGATGTTGTTGAAGCCGGTGGAGCGCTGGGCGATCATCCGCGTGCCGCCGGCCGCGAGGGCGCGCAGCACGCGGGCGTCGAGATCGGCGTTGACGCTGGTGGAGACGGCTTCGTACCCGGCGGCGAGGGGGGCGGTGTCCTCGGTGAGGAAGACGTCCAGGCAGCGGAGGTCGTGGTGGCCCGCGAAGGCCGCCTCCATCAGCGGCTTCTCGTCCGTTTGGACGCCGAAGGCCAGGACTTCCACGATGTGTCTCCCTTCGCGCGGATAGCGCGAATATACGACCGCCGCCCCGCCCGCGCCGGTCGGGCGGGCGCCGATCGGCCGGTCAGCCGAAGAAGACCCCGGCCTCCTCGTACAGCCTCGGGTCGACCGTCTTCAGCCGGGCCGTGGCCTCGCGGATCGGGACGCGCACGATGTCCGTGCCGCGCAGGGCGACCATCATGCCGAAGTCGCCGTCGCGTACGGCCTCGATGGCGTGCAGCCCGAAGCGGGTGGCCAGCCAGCGGTCGAAGGCGCTCGGTGTGCCGCCGCGCTGCACGTGGCCGAGGACGGTGGTCCTGGCCTCCTTGCCGGTGCGCTTCTCGATCTCCTTGGCCAGCCACTCGCCGACGCCGGAGAGCCGGACGTGCCCGAAGGAGTCGAGCGTCCCGTCCTTCAGCACCATGTCGCCGTCCTTGGGCACGGCGCCTTCCGCGACGACGACGATGGGCGCGTACGAGGCCCGGAAGCGCGAGGTCACCCAGGCGCACACCTGGTCGACGTCGAAGCGCTGCTCGGGGATGAGGATGACGTTGGCGCCGCCGGCGAGGCCCGAGTGCAGGGCGATCCAGCCCGCGTGACGGCCCATCACCTCGACGACGAGCACCCGCATGTGGGATTCGGCGGTGGTGTGGAGGCGGTCGATGGCCTCGGTGGCGATCTGGACGGCGGTGTCGAAGCCGAAGGTGTAGTCGGTGGCGGACAGGTCGTTGTCGATGGTCTTGGGCACGCCGACGCAGGGGACGCCGTACTCGTCGCTCAGGCGGGCGGCGACACCGAGGGTGTCCTCGCCGCCGATCGCGACGAGCGCGTCGACCTCCTCTTTGGCGAGGTTCTGCTTGATGCGGCGGATGCCGTTCTCCACCGTGAGGGGGTTGGTGCGCGAGGAACCGAGGATGGTGCCGCCACGCGGCAGGATGCCGCGCACGGCGGGGATGTCGAGGCGCACGGTGTCGCCCTCCAGGGGGCCGCGCCAGCCGTCCCGGAAGCCGGTGAACTCGTAGCCGTACTCCTGGACACCCTTGCGGACGATGCCGCGGATGACCGCGTTCAGGCCGGGGCAGTCACCGCCGCCGGTCAGTACTCCCACCCGCATGGACCGTTTCCCTTCGTCGTCGCCGAGGGGCTGCACGGCCACGGTAAGGGTGACCCACGTCACTCCGGGACGGTACGAAAGGTGAATTCCGGGCTGGCGTAGCGAAGTTACGCCCGCTCACGCCTCGGTCAGGCGTCGTCCAGGCCGCGCTCGATCGCGTACCGCACGAGCTCGACGCGGTTGTGCAGCTGGAGCTTGCCCAGCGTGTTCTGCACGTGGTTCTGGACGGTGCGGTGGGAGATGACCAGGCGCTCGGCGATCTGCTTGTAGCTCAGGCCCTTGGCGACGAGTCGCAGCACCTCGGTCTCGCGCTCGGTGAGCCGCGGCGCCTTCGGCTCGTCCCGCCCGGTGACGGGCGCGGGCTCGGAGGCCAGCCGCCGGTACTCCCCGAGGACGAGCCCGGCCAGGCCCGGTGTGAAGACCGGGTCGCCGACGGCGGTACGGCGCACGGCGTCGATCAGCTCCTCCGTGCTGGCCGACTTCAGCAGGTAGCCGGTCGCGCCGGACTTCACCGCCTCCAGGACGTCGGCGTGCTCACCGCTCGCGGACAGCACCAGCACGCGCAGCGCCGGATGGGCGGCGACCAGCTCCTTGCACACCTGGACGCCCGGCTTGGCGGGCAGGTTCAGGTCGAGGACGAGGACGTCCGGGGAGACGGCATGGGCGCGGCGGACCGCCTGCTCCCCGTCCCCCGCGGTGGCGACCACGTCGAAACCGGCCTCGGCCAGGTCGCGGGCGACCGCGTCCCGCCACATCGGATGGTCGTCGACGACCATCACCTTGGTCTGCTGCTCCGTCATTTCCCTGCGCCTGCCTTCCCCCGTGGAACCTTCAATTCGACTTCCGTGCCCTGGCCCGGGACCGAGATCAGCTCGGCCGTCCCGCCCAGGTCCCGGAGCCTGCCGCGGATGGAGAGGGCCACCCCCATGCGTCCCTCTCCCTCCGCCTGCGCCAGCCGGCCCTCCGGAATGCCCGGCCCGTCGTCCCGTACCGTCACGATCACCTCGTCGGTCCAGTCCTCGACGAGGATCCACGCCTGGGCGCCGTCGCCCGCGTGTCTGCGGACATTGTCCAGGGCGGCACTGACAGCGGCCGCCAGCTCCTTCGCCGCGGCGGGCGGCAGCAGCACCGGGGCGCCCGGCTCCGAGAAGGTGACGCGCGACCCGGCGTGCGGGGCGAGCAGCGTGCGCAGGTCGACGGGGGCGCCGGCGGCGGTGTCGTCGTCGTCCGGCTCCTCCACGACGCGGACGACGGCGCCCTGGGACTCGTCCTCGGAGACGTACGAGGTGGGGCTCAGGCCGCCCGCCACCAGGGTGCGCAGCGCCACCTCCTGCTCCCCGGCCATCCGGCCGAGCTCGGCGGCCTCGCCGCCCAGGGCCGTGCCCCTGCGCTGGACCATGGCCAGCACCTGGAGGACGGAGTCGTGGATGTCGCGGGCCAGCCGCTCGCGTTCGCGGGTGGCGGCCTCGATCTCCAGGGCCCGCGCGAGGGTGCGCTCGGAGGCGCGGGCCACCTCCACCACGTAACCGATGGCTATGGAGGCCACCCACACGAGCAGGACGTTGTGGAGGGTGTCCCGGCTGGGATGGCCGCGTTCGACGATGTTGGCGACGGCCACCAGGGACGAGGCGAAGGCGGCCCAGCGCCAGCCGCCCTTGATGGCGTACGCGAGGACCGAGCCGGCGGTCCAGATGGTCGGCAGCGTCGAGCCGTCGAACGTCTGGGCGTGCACGTCGGCGAGCGGCGTCAGCAGGATGCCGGTGAGGGCGATGGCGAGGTCGGCGATGAGGAACCGCTTGGTGCAGCCGGCGGCGCCGGCGACCTTCGGGAGGGTGGCCAGCGTCCACACGGACATCACGGCGAGGAAGGCGACGGCCACCCAGGGGCGCTCGAACGTGTCGCGGGTGAAGACGAACAGCAGGACCGCGTACGCCATGGTGAGGACGCGGTACGCGGTGAGGGCCCGCCACAGTGGCTGCTCGACGGACATGCGCACGACGCGCTCGCGCTTGGCCAACTTCCCCACCCCTGGATGTACGGCTCTGTACAGCTGGACGTACGGCGCCGTCAGGCGCCGGGCTGCTCCCGCTCGGCCTTGGCCGCCTCCTTGGCAGCTTCCTTCGCCGCCTTCTCCGCGTCGGCGAGCTGGCGCTTGGCGGCGGTCGCGTAGATGTCGACGTACTCCTGGCCGGAGAGCTTCATGATCTCGTACATCACCTCGTCGGTGACCGAGCGCAGGATGAAGCGGTCGCCGTCCATGCCGTGGTAGCGGCTGAAGTCCAGCGGCTTGCCGATCCGGATGCCCGGGCGCATGAGCTTGGGGACGACCTTGCCGGGCGGCTGGATCTTCTCGGTGTCGATCATCGCGACCGGGATGACCGGCGCGCCCGTGGCCAGCGCCACGCGCGCGAGGCCGCCGGGCTTGCCGCGGTAGAGGCGGCCGTCCGGCGAACGGGTGCCCTCGGGGTAGATGCCGAACAGCTCACCGCGCTCGATGACCTCGATGCCGCTCCTGATCGCCGCCTCGCCGGCGCCCCGGGCGCCCGAGCGGTCCACCGGCAGCTGGCCGACGCCCTTGAAGAACGCGGCCGTCAGCTTGCCCTTCAGGCCGGGCGAGGTGAAGTACTCGGCCTTGGCGATGAAGGTCACCTTGCGGTCCAGGACCGCGGGCAGGAAGAAGGAGTCCGAGAAGGAGAGGTGATTGCTCGCGAGGATCGCCGGCCCCTCGGCGGGAATGTTCTCGAGGCCCTCCACCCAGGGCCTGAAGGCGAGCTTCAGCGTCCCTCCGATGGAGAACTTCATTGCGCCGTAGATCAAGTTTCGAGTGCCTCTCCTGTGTTCCGTCGAACAGACCATAACCCGTGCGGCGCCTGGCCCCTTCCTGATGGGCTGACGGGTGGGGCGACGGCTCTGGTCGGTGTCAGTCCGGTCGCGTACGGTGAAGTACACCTCCTTCCCGAGATCCACCCCCACCCCACCGATCACCCTTTCCCGAACAGGAGACCCCCGTGCCGGTCGTCCCCGGAGCCGAGCCGTACCGCCACGAGGGCGGCCGGGTCGGCGTGCTGCTCTGTCACGGCTTCACCGGTTCGCCGCAGTCCCTGCGGCCCTGGGCCGAGTACCTGGCCGCGCGCGGCCTGACGGTGTCGCTGCCGCTGCTGCCCGGGCACGGCACCCGCTGGCAGGACATGCAGGTCACCGGCTGGCAGGACTGGTACGCGGAGGTGGACCGCGAGCTGCGGGCACTGCTGACCCGGTGCGAGCAGGTCTTCGTCTTCGGGCTGTCCATGGGCGGGGCGCTCACGCTGCGGCTCGCCGCGCGGCACGGCGACGCCGTGCGGGGCATCGTGCTGGTGAACCCGGCGAACAAGGTCCACGGGCTCGCCGCCCACGCGTTGCCGGTCGTGCGCCACCTCATCCCGTCGCGGCCCGGCATCGTGGACGACATAGCCAAGGAGGGCATGACGGAGGCCGGGTACGACCGGGTGCCGCTGCACGCCGCGCATTCGGTGCGGCGGTTCTTCAAGATTGTCGACGGCGAGCTTCCGCAGGTCACGCAGCCGGTGCTGCTGCTGCACAGCCCGCAGGACCACGTGGTGTCGCCCGCCGACTCGGCCCGCATCCTGAGCCGGATCTCCTCGGTGGACGTCCGGGAGGTCCTGTTGGAACAGAGCTACCACGTGGCGACGTTGGACCACGACGCGGAGCGGATCTTCGAGGAGAGTTACGCGTTCATCGGCCGGCTCGCTCCGAGCGTCGGCGAGAAGGGGAGCACCACCGGTGGCTGAGCAGCACGACTCGGACAAGCGGGACGAGCAGCCGTTCGACGAAGAGGCGGCATGGGCGGCGATCGTCGCCGGGTACGGCGAGGAGCCGGCGGACCCGCCGGGCGTCAAGCCGTTCACGTTCAAGGCCGTGGAGGACCTCGCGCTGCCGGAGGGCGACGTCAACGGCGTCAACGGCATCGACGACGTCCACGGCGTCCGGGACGACGTCGACGACGACCCCGAGGACGGCGGCGGGGACACCCGCGACGCGGGCGGGGCCTCGGACCGGCCGCTGGGCAGCTCGGTGGTCTTCGCCCCCGGCGTCGGGGGCGGCGGCCCGCGCGACTACGCGCTGCCGGAGCCCAAGGAGGAGGACCTCGACGCCTCGGACGAGGGCCACTTCGTCCCCCCGGAGCCGCCGCCGCTGCCGGAGGCGGACACGACCGCGAAGTTCGCGTGGCTCGGCGTGGTCGGCGGCCCGGTGCTGATGCTGGTCGCGGTGCTGCTCCAGTGGGACATGACGTGGTGGCTCACCACGCTGTGCGTGGGCGGCTTCGTCGGCGGCTTCCTCACGCTGGTGGCGCGGATGCGCCACGGCGACGAGGAGGACGACGACCCGGGCCGGGGCGCCGTCGTCTAAGGGCTAGGGCCTGCCCGGGACCCTCAGCGCCGCCAGGACCGGGAGGTGGTCGGTGGCCGCGCGGAGGTCCGCGTCCGTGACGCCCGGCAGGCCCTGCGGGACGCCGCAGCCGAGCACCTCGATGCCCTTCGTGGCGAAGACCGCGTCGATCCGCTTGCGCGGCTCGCCGGGCGCCCAGGTGTGCTCGCCGCCCCAGGGCCGTACCGCCCAGCAGTCCTGGAGCTCGGCCGCGAGCCGCCGGAACGCGCTCCCGTCCGGCTCGTCGTTGACGTCGCCCGCCACGATCGCGTGCGGCGCGTCCAGGGCGGCCAGCCGGTCCAGGGCCATCCCGGCCTGGGCGTACCGCTCGTCGGAGCTCAGGCTCAGATGGCAGCCGACCAGCCCGAGCCGGGCGCTCCCGACGCGTACCACGGCCGTCGCCAGGCCCCGCCGGTGCAGGCCGGGCGTGAGCGGCAGCAGGACGTCCTCGGTGCGCTCGACCGTCACCCGCAGCGAGCACAGCAGCAGCGGCCCGGACGCCGTCGCGCCACCCGTCAGCACCACCAGCTCGCTCTTCGCGGCGAGCCGCGCCGCGTGCTTGCGCCATCGGAAGAAGCGGGGCGCCTCCTGGACGAAGACCACGTCGGGCCGGCACGCCCGGATCACCCGCGCGAGCGCGTCCTCGTCGTCGCGCATCGAGCGGATGTTGTACGAGAGCACCCGGATCACGGCCGAACCATCCGGCTCGGTGCGGGAGTTGGGCAGGTCGTCGAGCGTCATACCAGCACGATATGACGGTGCCCGCCGCATCCGGGTGAGGACGCGGCGGGCACCGGCGTGGGTCAGGCCGTACGTCAGGCCGTACGCGGAAGGGTCAGCCCTGGCGGGCCAGGTCGGCCGCGCCGACGAGCCCGGCCTTGCCGCCCAGCTGGGCCGCGAGCACCTGGGCGTGCGGGCGGTAGCGGCCGCCCACCAGCCAGCGGCGGAAGGACTTGCGGATCGGGCCGAGGACCAGTTCGCCCTCGTCCGAGACGCCGCCGCCGACGATGAACGCCGACGGGTCGAACAGCGACGCCAGGTCGGCGAGGCCCGCCCCGGCCCAGCGGGCCAGCTCGCGGAACGAGTCGACGGCGACCGGGCAGCCCTGGCGGGCCGCGTCGCTGATGTGCTTGCCCTCGATGCCCTCGGGGGTGCCGTCGCCCAGCGCCAGCAGGATCGTGGCGTTCTCCGGGGTGGCGGCGGCGCGCTGCCTGGCGTACCGCACGAGGGCGCGCCCGGAGGCGTACTGCTCCCAGCAGCCCTGGCTGCCGCAGCCGCACAGCAGGCCGTCCGGCACCACCCGGATGTGGCCGAACTCGGCGGCCACGCCGAAGCGGCCGCGGCGCAGCTTGTTGCCGATGATGATGCCGCCGCCGAGCCCCGTACCGAGGGTGATGCAGATGACGTCGTCGTGGCCCTGGCCGGCGCCGAAGCGGTACTCGCCCCAGGCGGCGGCGTTGGCGTCGTTCTCCACGACCACCGGGAGGCCGGTGCGCTGCTCGACCTTGTCCTTCAGCGGCTCGTGCCGCCAGTGGATGTTCGGCGCGAACAGGACGGTGGCGCGCTTGTCGTCGACGTAACCGGCGGCACCGATGCCGACCGCCTCGATCTCATGGCCCTTGCCCGCCTCGGCCACGGCGGCGCAGATCGCGTCGACGATGCCGTCGGCGGTCGGCGGGGTGGGCACCTTGTGGATGTCGAGGATCGTGCCCTCTTCGTCGACCACTCCGGCCGCGATCTTCGTGCCGCCGATGTCGACGCCGATGGTGAGTCCCATGTGTCCCTCAGTTTTCGGTCGAGCCCCGCTACGGCCAACCGTACCCGAGGGCGGGCACGGAGCCCTCAGTCCAGGTCGATGTGCTCGCTCGGGCCCGGGCCTTCGCGGTTGTCGCGGTTGTCGCGGCCGGAGCCGTCGTCGCTCTTCCCGGTCCCGGGCCGGCCCTGCGTCCAGCGGCGCTCCTGGCCCTCGACGGCGGAGCGGTACGCGGCGAGCAGTTCGCTGCCGGCGGCGGCGAGGTGGTCGAAGACCTCGGGGTTGCGCTCGATCATCGGCTCCACGGCTGACTTGGCCTGGCTGACGAGCTGCTGCACGGCGTTCTGCGCGCCCGCGCCGAGCAGCGGGGCGCGCAAGCCGGCGACCTTCTCCGCGACCGCGTCGACGAGCTTGCGTAGCTCCTCGGCGGCGGCGCCGGGCGGCGGGCCGGGCTGCCCGCGGCGGCGCGCCCGCTCGGCGTCCAGGTCCTCGGCGCAGGCCTTCGCCCAGGCGTCGGCGTCGGGATGCTGGGTGGCATCGCTCATGGCGTACTCCTGCGGCTGCTGCGGCGGTGCTGTGGCTGGGTCACTGTCGACGTTACCGCGTGCGGGGCCACAAATCCGGGTCGGGTGTGAACCGCACGCTCAGCACGCCGTCCGCGAGGCCCGCGCCCGAGACGGTGCAGCGGCGCAGGGCGGACGGCAGGGGCACGATGCGGCGGAACGGCCCGACCGTGAGCACGAGTTCGTCGCCCCGGCGGACGAGCCCGAGGTCGGGCTTGCGGGCGCCGGGCAGCGGGATCCGCCAGACCAGGACGCCGTCGGGGTCGCGGCGGTCCTCGACGGTCCACTCCGGCGCGGGCCGGGGGTCGCCGGGGGGTACGGCGAGGAGGGCGAGGTCGTCGGCGGAGCGGGGCGCGCGCCCCAGGTGCGGCACCTCGTGCACCTCGCCGCGGCCCTCGTGCACCTCGTGGTCCGCGTACAGCGCCTTCAGGTGGTCCTGCTGCTCGGCGCCGAGGCCGGAGAGCCACGGGTCGGCGGAGGCGGCCGGCAAGATCCGGTTGGCGACGACCGTGTCGATGGCGAGGCCGTACAGGGCGAGCCCCGCGCGGGCGGTGCGCAGTGCGGCGGTGGCGGCCGGTCCCGGCTCGGCGACCAGCCGCACCGAGGTCGTCGGGGCCTCGACCAGCGCCTGGACGGCGGCGAGTTCGCCGTCCCAGCGGCCCGCGGTCTCGTACAGCCACTCGGCGGGCATCGGTACGCCGGCGAGCTGGGCGAGCATCGGCCGCAGCGCGCGGGCGGCCTGCCGCTCGGGCGGCAGCAGCCGCCGCAGGTAGCGGCGCAGCTGCGCGGGGAGGGCGAGTACGGCGAGGGCGTCGGGCAGCGGGGGCAGGTCGACGACGATGAGGTCCCAGTCCCCGGCGGCGGCGTCCCGCAGGGCCCTCAGCAGGGCGAACCGGTCGCTGCCGGGCAGCTCGGTGAGCTCCTCCTCCGCGAGGGGAGTGGCGCCGAGCAGACCGAGTGCGGTGGCGGCGCGCTCCTGGAAGACCAGCATCTCGGCGCGGAAGTACGCCCCGGAGTCGATACGGCGGACGACGGGGCCGTCACCGTCCGGGAAGGAGTCCTGGAACCACTCGCCGGGCGCCCGGCCGGCGGTGAGGAGCAGGACCCGCTGCCCCTGCCGGGCGCTGCCGAGGGCGGTCGCGGCGGCGAGGGTGGTGAGGCCGGCGCCGCCGGGGCCGGTGACGAGGAGGGTGCGCATGGCGCCCCACGCTACCGGGGCGGTTCCCTCCCCCAGGCTCAGGTCTGGGAGGCGGTCGACTCGACGCGCTTCTTCAGGCCGTCCAGAGCGCGGTCGATGATGACCTTCTCCGCCTTGCGCTTGATCATGCCGAGCATCGGGATCTTGACGTCCACCGTCAGCCGGTACGTCACCTTGGTGCGGGTGCCGCCCGCGAGCGGGGCCAGGTGGTACGTGCCGTCCAGCGCGCGGAGCATCTGGGACTTGACCAGCGTCCAGCTGACCTCGTCGTCGCCGGTCCAGGTGTACGCCAGGGTGTGCTCGTCCCTGATCGCGCCCGCGTCCAGCAGCAGCCGGACCTTCTCGGCGCGGCCGGCGGCGTCCGTCGAGAGGACCTCGGCCTCCTTCACCTCGCCCGTCCACTCGGGGTAGCGCGCGAAGTCGGCGATCACGCCCATGACGTCGGCCGGCGCCGCCTCGATCTCAATGCTCGAGCTGGTGTGTTCCGCCATCGCTGTGGCTCCTTGGGTGAGTCTGAGGGGGGAAGGTTATCGCGTGGCCGCGCTTCACCATTCCAGGGCCCACGGCGTCCCGGTCGACGCGAAATGGCCGACGTTCACGCACTCCGTCGCCCCCACCCGCATGCGCCGCACCAGCGGCTGGTGGACGTGCCCGAACAGCGCGTACCGCGGCTTCGTCCGCCGGATCGCGTCGAGCAGCGCCCGGCTGCCGCGCTCGAAGCGGCGCGCGACCGTGTCGTACGTCAGCTCCGGCAGCTCCGGCGGGATGTGCGAGCACAGCACGTCCACCTCGCCGAGCGCCTCGACCTTCGCCGCGTACTCCTCGTCGGAGATCTCGTACGGGGTGCGCATCGGGGTGCGCAGCCCGCCGCCCACGAAGCCGAAGACGCGGCCGCCGATCTCGACGCGCTGCCCGTCCAGGACGGTGGTGCCGGGGCGGGCGTACTCGTGCCAGAGGCCGGGCATGTCGACGTTCCCGTACGTCGCGTACGTCGGGGTCGGGAAGGCGGCGAAGAGGTCGGCGTACTGCTTGCGCACGGCCGCCTCGATGGCCGTCTCGCGGTCCATGTCCAGCTCGGCCCAGAGCCGGCGGCCCAGCTCGCGGGCCTCGTCGAAGCGGCGGTCGGTGCGCAGTTCGACGAGCCGGTCGGCGTTCTCGACGCCGAAGAGGTCGGGGAAGATGCCGCGCGAGTGGTCGTGGTAGTCCAGGAAGAGGACGAGGTCGCCGAGGCATATCAGGGCGTCCGCGCCGTCCCCCGCCCTGGCCAGGTCCTCGGCGTTCCCGTGTACGTCACTGATCACGTTGACCCTCGTGCCTCGCATAGCTCCCCACCCTAAGCGCTCGGACCTGCGGTTACTTCCGAGTCGTCACGACTGTGGACTACTGTGCGCGAAGCACCCCCGAACACGTGTGACGCAGCGAACATTCGGCCGGGGCCCCTATCGGGAACCTAGTACCGGTCGGTAACGTCCGGGCAGTCCAGTCGTGCTCACCCCCACCGAGCACCTGCCCGATCATGGACCGCAGCCGGTGCATCACACAGAGCCGTGGCGCCGGCGCCCGATGAGGAGCAGCAGTCTTGCGCGAGTTCAGCCTTCCGGCCCTGTACGAGGTCCCCACGGACGGCAATCTGACGGATCTCATCCGCCGCAATGCCGCGCAGCACCCGGACGTGGCTGTCATGGGCCGCAAGGCGGCCGGTGCCTGGACGGACGTGACCGCCACCCAGTTCCTCGCCGAGGTGCGGGCCGCCGCCAAGGGCCTGATCGCGCGGGGCGTGCGGCCCGGCGACCGGGTGGGCCTCATCTCCCGCACCCGCTACGAGTGGGTGCAGATGGACTTCGCGATCTGGAGCGCGGGCGCGGTGACCGTGCCGGTGTACGAGACCAGTTCGCCGGAGCAGGTGCAGTGGATCCTCGGCGACTCGGGCGCGGTCGCGGTGATGGTCGAGAGCGACGCGCACGCCGCCGCCGTCGCGTCCGTACGCGACCGCCTGCCGGAGCTGCGGCACGTCTGGCAGATCGACAAGGGCGGGATCGACGAGCTGGTCGCGGCCGGCGCGGACGTCTCCGAGGAGACGGTCGACGAGCGCAGCGCCAGCGCCAAGGCCGACGACATCGCCACCATCGTCTACACCTCGGGCACCACCGGCCGGCCCAAGGGCTGCGTGCTGACCCACCGCAACTTCTTCGCCGAGTGCGGCAACGTCGTGGAGCGCCTCAAGCCGCTCTTCCGTACCGGCGAGTGCTCCGTGCTGCTCTTCCTGCCCGCCGCGCACGTCTTCGGCCGGCTGGTCGAGGTGGCGTCGGTCCTCGCGCCCATCCGCCTCGGCTGCGTTCCCGACATCAAGAACCTCACCGACGAACTGGCCTCCTTCCGGCCGACCCTGATCCTCGGCGTCCCACGCGTCTTCGAGAAGGTGTACAACTCGGCGCGCGCCAAGGCGCAGGCGGACGGCAAGGGCAAGATCTTCGACAAGGCGGCGCAGACGGCGATCGCGTACAGCCGCGCCGTCGACTCCCCGCAGGGCGCGTCGCTCGGTCTGCGGCTGAAGCACTTCGTCTTCGACAAGCTCGTCTACAGCAAGCTGCGCGCGGTGCTGGGCGGGCGCGGCGAGTTCGCCATCTCGGGCGGCGCGCCGCTGGGCGAGCGGCTCGGGCACTTCTTCCGGGGCATCGGCTTCACGGTGCTGGAGGGGTACGGCCTGACGGAGTCGTGCGCGGCGACCGCGTTCAACCCGTGGGACCGGCCGAAGATCGGCACGGTCGGCCAGCCGCTGCCCGGGTCGGTCGTACGGATCGCCGACGACGGCGAGGTGCTGCTCCACGGCGAGCACGTCTTCTCGGGCTACTGGAACAACGAGGCGGCGACCGCCGAGGCGCTGGCCGACGGCTGGTTCCACACGGGCGACATCGGCACGCTGGACGAGGACGGCTACCTCGCCATCACGGGCCGGAAGAAGGAGATCCTCGTCACCGCGGGCGGCAAGAACGTCGCCCCGGCGGTGATCGAGGACCGCATCCGGGGGCACGCCCTCGTCGCCGAGTGCATGGTCGTCGGCGACGGCCGGCCCTTCGTCGGCGCGCTGATCACGCTGGACGAGGAGTTCCTGGCCCGCTGGGCGGCGGAGCACGGCAAGCCGTCCGGTTCGACGGCGGCGTCGCTGCGGGAGGACGCGGAGCTCCTGGCGGAGGTCCAGCGGGCCGTGGACGACGGGAACGCGGCGGTCTCCAAGGCGGAGTCGGTGCGGAAGTTCCGGATCCTCTCGTCGCAGTTCACGGAGGAGGCGGGGCACATCACGCCGTCGCTGAAGCTGAAGCGGAACGTGGTGGCGAAGGACTTCGCGGACGAGATCGAAGCGATCTACCGGGCCTGACCGCTGCGCGGTGGCTTTCCGCTGCGCGGTGGCTTGTGCCCGGTGGGCGGTGGCTTTCCGCTGCGCGGTGGCTTGTGCCCGGTGGGCGGGGGGCGGGTGCCGGGACGACCGGATCCGGCTGCTGCGGCTGGAGCGGAACAGC